>DASYAC010000258.1:0-13683 GCA_036501585.1 Steroidobacteraceae bacterium | reverse complement strand
TGACATGAACCCTACGTGAAAAGCGCTGACAAGAATAAAGCGGTGCTTTTTGACCAGATTTGGATATGGCCTCGAAAGCCGCCCGGGTACGCTGCGTCTGAGAGCTTGCGAGCTTGGCAGGCGCAGCTTCGCGCCTGCTGGCTCATCATGCAGTACGCGGCCGAGCTCGCCGCTCCCCCGGTCAAGCACCCGCCGCGCCCGAAAAAGCCGCGGCTGCTACACTAGCCACCGGAGAGTCCGCCAATGCCCGAGAACGTCGAAAACCTGATCCTCGAACACCTGCGCGCGATGCGTGGCGATATCACCGCGCTCCGGGACGACAGTCGGGAGGTCAAGTCTCGCCTCACCAGCTTGGAGACCGCGGTCTCGTCGATGCGGCGCGAAGTCGCCGATCTGTACGCGGACGTGGTCGGCCAGCACTCCCGCTATGATCGTTTGCTCGAGCGAATCGAGCGGATCGAAAAGCGCCTGGAACTGACTCAGCCGTAATCGCCGTCGCCGCGCGATGCCGGGCGCCGGTCAGGCGCTGGGACATCCCGCGCCGATGACCCAATTTGTTAGGCGGGGTCTGTCAGGACGCGCTTAATCTGTCTGAATCCGATGCTGAATTCCCCGGCCAGCTTTCGCGCGATGTCATTGTTGCTGAGCTTCTGGTTGCCCTGTCTCAATTCATTGGCCCTGAGACGGATTCTTTGGTTACGCTCACGGCGGTCGGCCTCAGTAGCTTTTAATCGGGCTTCGTTGCCGCTCTTTGAGCGCTGGTAGTTCTTTGCCGCCTCCTTCCCCGCAAGAATGCCAATGGCCTTCGCCTTTTCGAGCGTCAACGCCCACTGAATATGTGCGAGGTCGTAAGCGCTTTGTAGAAATGCGGTGACGTCCCGCGCGGAAGCGGGAATCTCCATCTGGCCGTCGCGTGCGTTTGCGATAAGTTCCGCGATCCGCTCATCCGATTGATCAGCGGCATGTAGCGCGGTGATTGCGCGTTGGATCTGAGGTCGTATGTGATCCACCAGCCAAGTCGGCAAGTCCAACAAGTTGGGATAGAGCTTGACCATGGTCGCCGCGCAAGTAGAGTCGCATGCGTCCAGGTAGGACTGAAACGCGACCGCCTGCTGCTTCTCCTCGAGGTCAGTGCCGATCTCATCCGGCAAACTCGCAGGGGGTTGCTCGGTCATGCGGCTCCTGCTGCGCTATGCTCGCTTTTTGATCGACACAACATTGGCAGGCCGATCGATGAAGTCAGCCCACCATTGCAACATGTCCCGCCGCTCGTCCATGTATTCGGCTTGGTTGTAGCTCGCGCGGATTCGATTGCGCTCGATATGCGAGAGCTGTCGCTCAATTACATCCGGGCGAAACTGATTCGACTCATTGAGGATTGTGCTCGCAGTCGCTCGCAGGCCATGCGGCGACACGTCGAGCGTGAGCCGGTCAAACATCCTGTTGAGCGTCGCGGGACTCATGGCCTTGCGAGGATTCCCAAAGTTCGGGAACACGTACTTGCTGCCGCACGCCATCGGCTTGAGTTCCTCGAAAGCCTCGAGCGCCTGTTTCGAGAGCGGCACGACATGTCCTTGCCGCCGCTTCATTCGCTCCTTTGGAATCGTCCAGAGCGCGCTATCGAGGTTGAGTTCGTCCCATGGTGTTTCGATCAGCTCGCACTTGCGCACCATGGTCAGCAACAGCAGTTTTGCAACGAGCTTCGTTTGCACCCGCCCCGGGTAGCCGTCGATCTTGTCGATGAACGCCGAAATGTCCTTCGGGGCGATCGGCTTGTAATGCGTCGCCTGCGGCACGGTCACTGCCCCTCGGACCTCTCGAGCCGGGTTCGTCTTGACCTTCAGATTCAGGATCGCGAAAGAAAACACGCGGGACAGAATCTGCCGGCTGTACTCCGCGGTCTTCGCGAACTTGATCCCTTTGATCAGTGCAAGCACGTCCGCGGGCTCGATGTCGGTGATGGGGAGGCTTCCCATGACGGGGTAGATGTGCCGCTCGAGCCGGCCGCGCGTGCCATCGCGCCAAGACTCGCTCTTGTGCTTGGCGAGATCCGCATACCAGGCCTCGGCAATCGCCCTTGACGGTGTTCTCCGCCCCGAGGATCGACGCCTGGCGCTTCCTGCGCTTGATCAGCACTGGGCACTGCCCGACCCCTACCAGGCGCCGCGCGGCGGCGTGATGGTCCCGTGCGTCGGCCAGAGACACGTCCGGGTAGAGGCCAATGGTGAGCGTCCGGCGCTTCCCCGCGAGGCGGTAGTCATACCGCCAGGAGCGCGTGCCGTCGACGGTACAGAAGAGGTACAGGCCACCTTGATCGGCAAGCTTGCGGTATCGATTGCCGGGAGCGGGTTTCGCGGCCTTTGCGGCCTTGTCGGTGAGCATGTGACGGTATTTCCCTGGCTGGTTGGGGAGATACCGTCATATCAGAGCGAAAACCAGCGAAACCTCCCGAGACTCAGCGAGGGATCTAATGGCCGATTGATAGGGGTTTTTCTAGGCTTTGCGAAAGTCAGTGTAAGTCTGCGAAAGCCTATCCAGGTATCGGGCAATCACGTCGATCTCGACGTTGACGGCATCGCCGCTCGTGAGCTCCCCGAGCGTCGTCACCTCGCTGGTATGCGGAATGATGTTGACCTCGAATCGCCGCCCCTCGACTTGGTTCACCGTCAGGCTCACGCCGTCGATGCAAATGGACCCCTTGGGCGCGACGAATCGCATCAACGCCTCGGGCAGTTCGAACTCGAGCCGGCGGGAGCGCGCATCGTCCTGGAGGCGGACCAACCGGCCGACGGCATCCACGTGGCCGCTCACCAGATGCCCGCCCAAGGCGTCCCCGGCGCGCAGGCTCGGCTCGAGGTTCACGCGCGCGCCGGATTTGAGCGCGCCCAACGTGGTCTTCGCCAGTGTTTCGCGCGAGACATCGGCGTGAAACACGGCGCCCTCGATCCGCGTAGCCGTCAGGCACACGCCCTGGACACTCACGCTGTCCCCGATGGCGATCCTCGACACGTCGAGCGCCGAAGCGTCGATGCCGAGCTCGAGGTCACCCCCGCGCTCCGCGATCGAGACCAACCGCCCGGTTGCAATGATGATTCCGGTAAACATCTCTCGTACACGCCTCTGCTATGCCCAGCCTATTTGCCCAACGCTTCCCATGAGATCTTCCCTTGAGTTCCCGCCGAGCCCGCAAAAGGGAGCGCCGGCCGCAATATTAAACGCACGTCGGCACCCAGACGTTCGGTGCCGACCAGATCGAACGCCCCCGCCACACGACCGTCGGCGCGCCGACCCGTGAGCGCGGTAAGCGGCGCCGCATCCGCGCCGAGCAGCACCGGTGCGATGTACAGGATGAACTCGTCCACCAGGGCCGCCTCGAGGAAGCCCGCAGCGAGCGTCGGGCCGCACTCGACCAGAAGCTCGTTGACCTCCAAAGCGGCCAGCCGCGCGACGACCGCGCCAAGGTCGAGCCGCCGGCCCGCCGCGGGGACGCGCTCCTCGGGAACGGGCGGCGAACGCCGCGAGATCTCCGAATCCGGCCGCGGCACATGCTCCGCGGCGAACACCATCGCCCGGCCATCGCGAAACACCTGCGCCGTCGCCGGGCAGCTGAGCGCCGGATCGAGCACGACCTTGAGCGGCTGCCGCACCCAGGGGCCGTAGTCGAGGCGCACGTCGAGCCGCGGGTCGTCGATGCGTACGGTGCCGGCGCCGGTCAGGATCGCGGAGCTTCGGGCGCGCCACTGCTGCACGTCCGCGCGCGAGGCCTCGCCGCTGATCCACAGACGGCCGCCGCCCGCGGGAGCCGTCCGCGCATCGAGGCTCATCGCGAGCTTCAGCCGAATCCAAGGACGGCCGCGCTCGAATCGAGAAAAGAACCCCACGTTGAGCGCGCGCGCCTCCGCGCTGCACGGACCCACCGACACCCTGATCCCCGCGGCCTCGAGCCGCGCGACCCCCGCGCCGGCCACCTTGGGGTTGGGATCGATGGAGGCGCACACGACCCGCCGGATGCCGGCCCCGACCAACGCGTCGGCGCAAGGCGGCGTGCGTCCGTGATGACTGCAGGGCTCGAGGGTCACATAGGCCGTCGCACCTCGGGCGTCGGCACCCGCCGCGGCGAGCGCAGCGACCTCGGCGTGAGCCTGCCCGGCACGCTCGTGCCAGCCCTCACCGACGATCCGGCCGTCCCTCACCAGAACGCAGCCCACGCGGGGATTGGGATCCGTGGTAAACAGACCGCGCGCCGCCAGCGACAGCGCGCGCTCCATGTACACCTCATCCCCGCCGTTGAGCGCCGCGTTCATTTGCCGGCATCGCCGGGCTCATCGCCGGGCAGGAGCGGCAGCTGGTCCTTGCTGGGCGATCGGCGCCGGCGGTGGCGGCGCAATAGATCGATCTCCGTGTGGAATGCTTCCACGTCCTGAAAGCTGCGGTAAACCGACGCGAAACGGACATAACCCACCTCGTCCAGATGCCGCAGCTCCTCCATGACCATCTCGCCGATGGCTCGCGAGGCTATCTCGCGTTCGCCCAAGCTCCGCAGCTTATGGCAAATCCTGGCCACTGCAGCCTCGATCGCCTGCCCGCCGACCGGGCGCTTCTCCAGCGCCTTCCGCATTCCCGTCAGGAGCTTGCTCTCGTCGAAGGGTTCGCGACTGCGGTCGCCCTTGACCACCGTCGGCATCACGAGCTCCGCGGCCTCGAAGGTGGTGAAGCGTTCGGCACAGGCGAGACATTCGCGTCGTCGACGAATCTGCCGGCCCTCGCCGGCCAGGCGTGAGTCGATGACCTTAGTCTCCGTGTGGCCGCAGAATGGGCAATACATGGTGCCTGCCTAGCGCGGCGTGCCTGCCTGGCGCGGCGTGCCTGCGGGGCGCGGCGGCGCCGGGCACCGGCGCGAGATCAGCCATAGACCGGGAATCGGCGGCACAGCGCCGCGACCTCGCCGCGCACCCGCTCGACCGTCGATTCATCGCCCATGCGATCGAGAATGTCCGCGATCCAGAGGGAAATCTGCTCCGCCTCCGCCTCCTTGAAACCGCGGGTGGTCGAGGCCGGCGTGCCGATGCGAAGTCCGCTGGAGATGGCCGGCGGGCGCGGGTCGTTCGGCACCGCATTCTTGTTCACGGTCATGTGCGCGCGGCCGAGCGCGGCGTCCGCATCCTTGCCGGTGATGTTCTTGTCGACCAGGTCGAGCAGAAAGAGATGATTGTCGGTTCCGCCCGAGACGATCTTGTAGCCGCGCTTCTGCAGCGTCTTGGTCATGGCGCGCGCATTGGCTATCACCTGCGCCGAGTAGGCCTTGAACTCCGGCTGCAACGCCTCGAGGAACGCGACCGCCTTGGCGGCGATCACGTGCATGAGGGGACCTCCCTGAATTCCGGGGAACACCATGGAATTGAGTTTCTTGTGAATCTCGGCGTTGGGGCGCGCCAGGATCAACCCGCCGCGCGGTCCCCGCAGAGTCTTGTGCGTGGTGGTCGTGACCACGTCGGCGAACGGCACGGGATTCGGATAGTGACCGGTGGCGATCAGCCCGGCGACGTGCGCCATGTCCACGAAGAACAAGGCTCCGACCGAATCGGCGATGGCGCGAAAGCGCGCCCAGTCGATCACCCGGGAATAGGCCGAGAAACCCGCCACGATCATCTTGGGCTTGTGCTCCTCGGCGAGGCGGCTCACCTGGTCGTAATCGATCTCGCCCGTGTCGGACTTGATCCCGTACTGCGCGGCCTTGTAGAGCTTGCCCGAGAAATTCACCTTGGCGCCGTGCGTCAAGTGGCCGCCGTGATCCAGGCTCATCCCCAGGATGGAGTCGCCCGGACTCAACAGCGCCATGTAAACCGCGGCATTGGCTTGCGAGCCCGAGTGCGGCTGCACGTTGGCGAAGTCGGCCCCGAACAGCTTCTTGGCGCGCTCGATGGCCAGGCTCTCCGCAACGTCGACGTATTCGCAACCGCCGTAATAGCGCTTGCCGGGATAGCCCTCGGCGTACTTGTTCGTGAGCACCGACCCCTGCGCCTCGAGCACCCGGGGGCTGGTGTAATTCTCCGAGGCGATCAGTTCGATGTGATCCTCCTGACGCGTGCGCTCGCCGGCAATGGCCTTCGCCAACTCGGGATCGAACCCGGCAATCGTCATCTTCCTATCGAACATGGGGACCTCGCGGGGGACAGCCGTTAATTGTAGCCGAGGCGCGGACAATTCCCACTAGCGTAATCTATTTTTTGGGGTCGATTTTGCCGCATTTTGGGGCCGGCCCCGGGCATTTTCGGGCTGGCCCGGGAGGTTTATCGCCTCGGTACCCGGCCGAGATCTCAAGGATTACTCTTTGGGGCCAATCTTTGGGATAATCCGGGAGTCCCCCCTCCGCGGCAACGTTTTCGGTAAGGCGATACATGGCTCAGTTCATTTACACCATGAACCGGGTTGGCAAGGTCGTGCCGCCCAAGCGCATCATCTTGCGCGACATCAGCCTGAGTTTCTTCCCCGGCGCGAAGATCGGGGTGCTCGGCTTGAATGGCTCCGGCAAGTCCACGTTGCTCAAGATCATGTCCGGCATGGACAAGGAGATCGAGGGCGAGGCCCGCCCGCAGGCCGGCATCAAGGTCGGCTATTTGCCGCAGGAACCCTCGCTCGACGAGGCCAAGACCGTACGCCAGGCCGTGGGCGAAGGCGTCGGGGACATTCAGGGGCTGATCGACAAGTTCAACGCGATCAGCGATCGTTTCGCGGAGCCGATGTCCGACGACGAAATGACCAAGGCCCTGGAGGAACAGGCCAAGCTCCAGGACCGGATCGATGCGGTCGACGGCTGGGAGCTCGAGCGCAAGCTCGAGATCGCGGCGGACTCGCTGCGCCTGCCGCCCTGGGACGCCGTCATCGGCAAGCTGTCCGGCGGCGAGCGGCGCCGGGTGGCGCTCTGCCGGCTGCTGCTCTCCAAGCCCGACATGCTGCTGCTCGATGAGCCGACCAACCACCTCGACGCGGAATCGGTCGCGTGGCTCGAGCATTTCCTCGAGGAATATCCCTCGACGGTCATCGCGGTGACTCACGACCGCTACTTTCTCGACAACGTCGCCGAGTGGATCCTGGAGCTGGACCGCGGACACGGCATCCCCTGGCAGGGCAATTACTCCTCGTGGCTCGAACAGAAGGAACAGCGCCTCGCACAGGAAGAACGGCAGCAGGACGCGCTTGCCAAGACGCTGAAGCGTGAGCTCGAATGGGTGCGCACCAACCCCAAGGCCCGCCAGGCAAAGTCCAAGGCCCGATTGCAGCGCTTCGAGGAGCTCTCCTCCCAGGAATTTCAGAAACGCAACGAAACCAACGAGATCTACATCCCGCCGGGCGATCGGCTGGGCGATCTCGTGATCGACTGCCAGGGCTTGCGCAAAGCCTACGGCGACCGGCTGCTCATCGAGTCGTTGAGCTTCAATCTTCCCGCCGGCGGCATCGTCGGCATCATCGGACCCAACGGCGCCGGCAAGACCACCCTGTTTCGGATGCTCGCCGGCATGGAGACAGCGGACGCCGGAGAGATCCGCGTGGGCCCCACCGTGAAGCTCGCCTACGTGGACCAATCGCGGCAGGCGCTCAACGACAAGAATACCGTCTGGCAGGAAATCTCGGGCGGCCTCGATCTGATCAAGGTGGGCAACTACGAGACCTCCTCGCGCAGCTACGTCGGGCGATTCAATTTCAAGGGCGTGCAGCAACAGCAATTCATCGGCGATCTCTCCGGCGGCGAGCGCAACCGCGTGCACCTCGCCAAGGTATTGAAATCCGGCGGAAACGTGCTGTTGCTCGACGAACCCACGAACGATCTCGACATCGAGACGCTGCGCGCCCTGGAAGAGGCGCTCGTGGCCTTTCCAGGCTGCGCCGTCGTCATCTCCCACGACCGTTGGTTCCTCGACCGGATCGCGACCCACATCCTCGCCTTCGAGGGCGACTCGCAAGTGGTCTGGTTCGAGGGCAATTACCAGGAATACGTCGAGGATTTCAAGCACCGCAAGGGCGAGGACGCCGCCCAGCCACATCGAATCCGCTACAAACCATTGACGGGATGAACCATGAGCATCTACATCACTCCCCAGGACGAACTGCACGTCGAGCACGAGGGCATCGCACTGACCTGCCCGCATTGCCGAACGCTGACTCATCTGACGCCGATCGCCGTACCCAAATTCGACGATCTCAGCCGGCGCAAGCCGAAGCAGATCGGCATCGTCTTCCGCTGCGACGCCTGCGCCGAGCCCGTATTCCTGAAATTCGCCGCGCGCAGCTACACGGCGCTTCGTATCGAGCTCGCCCCGAACTACACCGAGGTCGAGCGTGCCCCCGAGAATTTTCCGCTGACCTATCTTCCGGCGGAAGCCGAGGGTCTCTTCAAGGAGGCGCTGGGCTGCTACGCGGCGGGCTTCTTCGGCGCGTTCGGATCCATGGCCCGGCGCACGGCCCAATCCCTGTTTCGCGAGCTCGGCGAGCGCGGCAAACTCGAGCTCTTCGATACCCTTCAGGAAATTCGCGCGCTGGCCGAGCTCGACGATGACATCTTCGGCGACGTGCGCGGCGTGCTTTTCGGCACGGACTCGGACCCTTGGCCCAATCAGCCGCAGCTCGATCAGGAGGGCGCCGGCATCCTGCTCGAGGTCATGCGCGACCTGCTTTATCAGACGTTCGTTCGCAAGGCGCGCCTCGTGCAGGCCATGAGCCTGCGGCGCGGTGCGACCATGCCGCCGACCGACTTGAGCGCCAGCACCAAGACCGCGCAGAACTGATGGCGGGGTCGGGTCCGAGGGCCCGAGCTTTCAGCTCGAGAATACCCGGGCGTTGCGGAACAAGCGCATCCAAGCCCCATCCTCTCCCCATTGACGGGGGGCCCAGGAGTGCTGCACGGTGCGGAATACCCGCTCGGGATGCGGCATGATGGAGGTGACGCGGCCGTCGGCCGAGCAGACGCCGGCCACCCCGGCGGGCGAGCCGTTGGGATTGTAAGGGTAGCGTTCGGTCGGCTGATCGCGCGTATCGACGAACTGCAGCGCCACCCGGCCCTGCTCCATGAGCTTCGCGGGGTCCGAGGGGCCGGCGAATTCCGCGAATCCCTCGCCGTGAGCCACCACCACGGGCAGAACCGACTCCTCCATGCCGCGAAACAGGACGGAGTTGGATCGCGGCACACGCACCAAGGACAGGCGCGCTTCGTATTGTTCGGACCGATTGCGCACGAAGCGCGGCCAGCTATCGGTCCCGGGAATGATGTCCTTCAGCGCCGACAGCATCTGACAGCCGTTGCACACCCCCAGCGTGAACGTCGAGTGACGCTCGAAGTACGCCGCGAATTCGTCGCGCGCCCAAGGGTTGAACAGGATGGACTTTGCCCAGCCCTCCCCGGCCCCGAGAACATCGCCGTAGGAAAACCCTCCGCAAGCCACGATGCCATGAAAACGGGCGAGCCGGACGCGGCGGCTCAAGATGTCGGTCATGTGCACGTCATAGGCGTCGAACCCGGCCCGGGTGAACACCGCCGCCATCTCCGTCTGGCTGTTGACGCCCTGCTCGCGCAGCACCGCGACCGCGGGTCTCGCGCCTCGTGCGATGTAGGGGGCGGCGACATCCTCGGAAGGATCGAAGTTGAGCGCCGCATGCAATCCCGGATCGTGCTCGTCGAGGAGCCGCGAGTACTCCTCGCGTGCGCATTCCGGGTTGTCGCGCAGCGTCTGCATGCGATAGGAGACTTCGCTCCACTGCCGGTGAAGATCCGTGCGCGAAGCAGAGTACACCTCGCGCCCCCGGACCGAGAGACGCACCTCGGCGCCGGGCGACGCAGCGCCGATGTCGCTCCAGCAGTCCTTCAGCCCGTGACGCTCCAGAACAGCCGCGGCCTCGGAGGCAGCCTCCGCGGGGATCTGCACGACCGCGCCCAGTTCCTCCGTGAAGCAGGCGGCGAGCGCATCGTCGGCATCGAGCGCGAGCTCGAGCTCGATGCCGCAATGCCCGGCGAACGCCATCTCGATCAGGGTCACGAGCAGGCCGCCGTCGGAGCGGTCGTGATAAGCGAGCACGAGATTCCGATCCTTCAGCTCCCGCACCGCCTCGAACATCGCCCGCAACAGCTCGGGATCATCGAGATCGGGCGGCTCGCCGCCGCGCCGCCCGAACACCTGCGCCCAGCATGATCCGCCGAGGCGATTTTTTCCGGCGCCGAGATCGATGAGCAGGAGCCGCGAGGAGCGGGACGGATCGAGCTGCGGCGTCACCGTGCGCCGGGCGTCCGCGATCGGCGCGAACGCCGAGATCACCACCGAGACCGGCGCAACCACCGAGCGCTTCCCACGGTCGTCGGTCCATTCGGTGCGCATGGACAGCGAGTCCTTGCCCACGGGAATGGTGATGCCGAGCTTGGCGCAAAGATCGACGCCCACGGCCTTGACGGTGGCGTACAGATCCGCGTCCTCGCCGGGCTCACCGCAGGCCGCCATCCAGTTCGCGGAGAGCCGGATGTCCGTGAGCGCCCGCACGTCGGCCGCGATGATATTGGTAATGGCCTCGCCGACGGCGAGCCGGCCGGAGGCCGGCGCATCGAGCAGTGCCACAGGCGCCCGCTCGCCCAGCGCCATGGCTTCTCCGGCATAGCCCTGGAAATCGCTCAAGCTCACGGCGGCATCCGCAACGGGAACCTGCCAGGGACCGACCATCTGGTCGCGGCTCACCAGGCCTCCCACGGCCCGGTCGCCGATGGTGATCAAGAACGACTTGTCCGCCACCGTCGGCAGCTTGAGGAGCCTGTCCAGCGATTCGGCAATGGTGATGCCGTCGGTGCCGAGCGGCGCGCGCGGCTTGGCGATGCTCGCGACGCTTCGCGTCATGCGCGGCGCTTTGCCGAGCAATACCTCCACCGGCATGTCGACCGGCCGGCCGGACAGCAAGGGATCGGCCACGGTGATGCGGCCATCACCCGTGATCTCCCCGACCACGGCGAACGGGCAGCGCTCGCGCTCGCACAGTGCGGCGAAGCGCTCGAGACTCTTCGGACGAAGGACGAGAACGTAGCGCTCCTGGGCCTCATTGCACCAGATCTCCATCGGCGAGAGTCCGGGCTCCGCGCTTGGAATCTTGCGCAGATCGATGCGGCCGCCGCGCCCGGGCGTGTGGGCAATCGCCTCGGGCAGCGCGTTCGACAGGCCGCCCGCGCCCACGTCGTGGATGAGCAGGATGGGGTTGCCCGCCCCCTGCGCCCAGCATCGGTCGATGACCTCCTGTGCGCGGCGCTGGATCTCGGGGTTGCCGCGCTGCACTGATGCAAAATCGAGATCGGAAGAGCTCTGTCCGCTCCCCACCGAGGAAGCGGCCCCGCCGCCGAGACCGATCAGCATCGCCGGGCCGCCGAGCACGACCAGCGGCGCGCCCAGGGCGACCTCGCGCTTCTCCACATCGATCCGCCGGACGTTCCCCAATCCGCCTGCGATCATGATCGGCTTGTGGTAGCCCCGAATCACCGACGCATCGTCCTCGCGTGCCGTCTGTTCGAAGGTACGGAAGTACCCGCAGGTGGCGGGTCGACCGAACTCATTGTTGAATGCCGCGGCACCGATGGGCGCCGCGATCATGATCTCGAGCGCGGAGGCGATCCGCCCGGGCTTGCCGAGATCGCGCTCCCAGGGCTGCACCAGCCCCGGAATGCGGAGATTCGACACCGAAAATCCCGTCAGCCCCACCTTGGGCTTCGCGCCGATGCCGGTGGCGCCTTCATCGCGAATCTCGCCGCCGGAGCCGGTCGAGGCGCCGGGAAACGGGGAAATGGCGGTCGGGTGATTGTGCGTCTCGACCTTCATCAGGATGTCGATGGGCTCGAGGCTCGCTTGGTAGCGCTGGGTCTCAAGATCCGGAAAGAACCGCGCGCCCCGCGCGCCCTCGATCACGGCGGCGTTGTCCCGGTACGCCGAGAGCACCCCGCGGGAATTCGCAGCGTATGTGGCGCGAATCATCCCGAACAGCGACAGGGGACTCGGCGCACCGTCGACGATGAATTCGGCATTGAATATCTTGTGCCGGCAGTGCTCGGAATTCGCCTGGGCGAACATCATGAGCTCGACATCGGTGGGATCCCGGCCGAGTTTCCCGAAGGCCGCCACCAGATAATCGATCTCCTCCGCGGACAGCGCGAGGCCCCACTCGGCATTGGCGCGCGCGAGCGCCGCATGGCCGTCGCGGCCGAGGGTTACCACTCGAAGCGGCCGCGGTGCCGCGGCGCCGAACAGCTCCGGCTCCACGGTGTCGATCCAGAGCGACTCGGTCATGCGATCGTGCAATAGCGCGCCGAGCGACTCGAGCTCGGCGTCCTCGAGCGGGGAGGAGCTCTGGAGGAAGTAGACCGTGCCGCGCTCCAGCCGCCTCACGTCGGCGAGGCCGCAAACCCGGGCGATGTCGGTCGCCTTGCTGGACCAGGGCGACACGGTGCCGAGCCGGGGCGTCACCAGAAGCTTCCGGCCCCGCTCCGCCTGCGGGTGCGGACGCGGACCGTAGGTCAATAATTTCCCGAGCACTTCGAGCTGAGATTCGTCCAGAGTGCGGGCCGCGTCGACGAAATGGACCAGCCGCGACGAAACCGCGACCACCCGAGGCTCGCGCGCCTTGAGCAACTGCAACAGCTTCTCTAACCGGAATTGCGACAGCGCGGGCGCGCCGAGCAAGCTGAACATGCTGAATTCTAACAGATTTACGGCCGGCGGCAGGTCTTGACTTCGGGCGGCTTGCACCCCGGCGGGAGACGCATCACCGGCGGGCCGACGCACTCCCAGCGGGCCGACGCACTCCCGGCGGGGCGACGCACCCCCCGGCGCCTCACTTTCGGGCGTTGGAATCCCCGCCCGGGGTATACAACGGCACCGGGAACTGCGAGACGTTCGAGCCTTCGAGTGCCACGATCTTGCTCACGCCCTGCTTTTTCACCTCGTCGATGCGCAGCACCGAATGCATGGGCAGGTAGGTCCGCTTGACCTCGTTGAACTCGGCCTTGATTCTCTCCTCCGTCGGGTCGACCACCACCGTCGACCGCTCGCCGAACACCAATTCCTCGACCTCGATGAAGCCGAACAGGTTTCCATGGCTCACCTTTCGGGCGTAGATCTCGTACACCTTGCCTTGATTCACGAACATAACTTTAAAAATGTGACTCGCGGCCATTTAGCGGGCTCCGGGCGTTGCTAGCATTTCATCATAATATACGAGCACTTAGCGCAATCCTTTTGACCCCTCACGGGAGAACCTATGACCTTGCGGCTAAGCGTAGTCAGCGAGCATGGAATCCGGCTTGGACAGAACTCCACCAAGGTGTTCGGCGTCCACGGCGGAACCATTGGTCGCGCGACCGACAATGCCTGGATTCTACCTGACCCGGAACGCTACCTATCCGGAAAGCACGCGCGAATAGATTTCCGCGCGGGCACCTATGTACTGGTGGACACGAGCTCCAACGGAACCTACATCAACGGATCGCAGGTACCGCTGGGCAAATACCACGATTACACCCTCAAAGACGGCGATTACGTGCGCCTCGGCGAGTACGAGCTCCTGGTCAGCATCGACAAGAGCAACGACTTCCCGCCGGACGAGAGCGCCATCGTCGCCTACGACGGACAATCGGGCTCCTCGGCGGTGAAGAAATCGACCGCCAACGAC
>DASYAC010000257.1:0-9217 GCA_036501585.1 Steroidobacteraceae bacterium | reverse complement strand
CGATGCTCGTCGTTGAGCGGACTGGTGCCGGCGCGCTCGGTGCCGTGCTTGCGCATGACGGTGAACGTTTCCGGGGTCAGCTCCTTCTTCCATTCCTCGTCCGGACGATCGATCTTGGTATCCGCTGCATCGCTCATGGCGCATTCCCCGACTCGAGTGGTGGATCTCGAGTCTAGTCGCGCGCCCGCGGCATGAGAAGCTTGGCGATCAGCGCGGTCCAGCCGGTCTGATGGGACGCGCCCACGCCGCGGCCGTTGTCGCCGTCGAAATATTCGTAGAACGGAATCAAGTCCCGGTAAAAGGGGTCGGACTGCAGTTCCGGGGTATGGCGCAGCACGGGGCGCTTGCCCTCGCTGTCCTTGAGGAAAATACGCGACAGGCGGCGCGACAATTCCTCGGCGACCTTAAGGATGGTGAGGAAGCGTCCCGATCCCGTCGGACATTCGACCTTGAAATCGTCGCCGTAGTAATGGTGGAATTTCTGCAGCGATTCGATGATCAGGAAGTTCAAGGGAAACCAGATCGGCCCCCGCCAGTTGGAGTTCCCGCCGAATTGCCGCGAGTCGGACTCGGCGGGGGTGTAGCGCACGGTGAGATCGTTGCCGTCCATCCGGAACACGTAGGGACGCTCCAGATGCGCGCGCGACAGCGCCCGCACTCCGTAGTCGGACAGAAATTCCGACTCGTCCAGCATGCGCTGGAGCAGGCGCTTCATGCGGTGTCCGCGCAGCAGCGACAGCAGGCGCCGCTCGCCGCGGCCCGGCGACTGCCAATGCGAGACCAGGGAGGCGAGGTTGGGACGGTGCTCGAGGAACCACTCGAGGCGCTTGCGAAATCCCGGCAGCTTCTCGAGCATCTCGGGCTCGAGCGTTTCGACCGCGAACAGCGGTATCAACCCGACCATCGAGCGGATGCGCAGGCGCACCCGCGCATCGTCCGGAAGATTCAGCACGTCGTAGAAGAACTTGTCCTCCTCGTCCCAGAGGCCTCCCTCGGCCATGCTGCTCATGGCCTCGGCGATGCTCAGGAAATGCTCGAAGAATTTGCTGGCGATGTCCTCGTACACGTGATTGTGCTGGGCGAGCTCGAGCGCGATGCGCATCAGGTTGAGCGCGTACATCGCCATCCAGCTGGTGCCGTCGGACTGGTTGATGAATCCCCCGGTCGGGAGCCGGGAGCTTCGATCGAAGACGCCGATGTTGTCGAGCCCCAGGAAGCCGCCCTGAAAGATGTTGCGGCCGAGCGCGTCCTTGCGGTTCACCCACCAGGTGAAGTTCAGCATGAGCTTGTGGAACACGCGCTCGAGAAACTCCAGATCGCCGTGCCCGCCGTGGAGCTTGCGGTCGATCTGAAACACGCGCCAGGCCGCCCAGGCGTGCACGGGGGGATTCACGTCGCCGAACGCCCACTCATAGGCGGGGATCTGGCCGTTCGGATGCATGTACCACTCGCGCGTCAGGAGCACGAGTTGATGCTTGGCGAAGGCGGAGTCGATCAGGGCGAACGGTATGCAGTGAAAGGCCAGATCCCAGGAGGCGTACCAGGGGTACTCCCATTTGTCGGGCATCGACAGCACGTCGGCGTTGGTCAAGGTGCGCCATTCGATGTTGCGGCCCTGCTTGCGCCCCTCGGGCGGCGGCGTTTGTCCGGGATCGCCGTTGAGCCAGAGCGGAATGTCGAACTGATAGAACTGCTTGCTCCAGATGAGCCCCGCGAAGGCCTGGCGCTGGATGATGCGCACGTCCTCGGAGGCGATGTCCTTCTGCAGCTCCCGGTAATATTCGTCCGCTTCGCGGCGGCGCGCCTCGAGAATCCGCTCGAAATCGTCGAAGGGCCGCTCCGTCGGCCGGCGCACGAGACGGACTTTCAGTTCCACGCGGGCGCCGGGCGCGATCACACAGCGGCGCCACACCGCGGCCTTGGTGCCGACGTTCAGCGGGTTCACGCTCTCCTGACGCCCGCCGACGATGCGATCGTGGAATCCGTCCTTGAAGAATCCCGGGTTGCCGAGACCCCAGAGCTTGGGGGCGTTCGATTCATTCTCCGTGAACAAGAGATCCGCCGGACCTTCGGCGTAGAGCCGCGTCATGCCGAGATCGGACGGCTCGATCGAGATCGAGCCGTCGGCGAGGGCGCGCAGCGCGGGCTTCGCGGCTCCGGGAGTCCAGCTCCAGGTGTTGCGCAGGATGAGCTGCGGCACGAGGTGCAGGGGTGCCGCGTCAGGCCCGCGGTTCCAGGCGGTGACTTTCATCAACAGGTCGCCGGGCTCGGCTTGCGCGTATTCGACGAAGACGTCGAAGTACCGGTTGCCGGCGAACACGCCGGTGTCGCGCAGCTCGTACTCGGGGTGAGCGGTATCGCGCTCCGCGTTCTCGGTCACGAGATCCGCGTAGGGGAACTCGCGCTGCGGATACTTGTAGAGCGTCTTCAAGTAGGAATGCGAGGGCGTCGCGTCGAGGTAGAAATACTCCTCTTTCACATCCTCGCCGTGATTGCCCTGCGAGTTGGTGAGCCCGAACAGGCGCTCCTTCAACATCGGATCGCGGCCGTTCCAGAGCGCGAGCGACAGGCACACCCGCTGTTCCGCATCGGACATGCCGGCGATGCCGTCCTCCCCCCACCGATAGGCGCGGCTGCGCGCCTGCTCGTGCGGAAAGTATTCCCAGGCAGTGCCGCCGGGGCTGTAGTCCTCGCGCACCGTGCCCCATTGACGCTCGCTCAAGTAGGGACCCCAGTGTTTCCAGCCCCCATGGCCCGGCAGGTGGGCAGCGAGACGCTCGTGTTCGCGGGTCATCGCAGCGGTTAGCGCGACTTCTGCGACTTTCGGATCTCCTGCTCGAGCTGTATCCACGATCGTAGTATCTCAGCGACGCTCCAGGCTTGCGCGAAGCAGCCGCGCGCAATGTGAGGCGCGTCACCCTCGAAAATCTCGCTGATCGAGCCCAGGCAGGCACTTTCCACATGTTCTGCGAACGGGTTCAAGAACGACTGGGCCACGGGCGCGTCGCCATGGGTGCGGTAATGAGCGCGCACGAAAGGTCCCATGAGCCACGCCCAGACCGTTCCCTGATGATAGGCCGCATCGCGTTGCCAGGGATCGCCCCGGTATCGCCCGATGTAGCGGGAGTCCCGGGGGCTCAAGCTGCGAAGCCCGTAGCTCGTCAGCAACTCGCGGGCACAGCAATCGACCACGGCGCGCATCTCGTCCGCCTCGAGCGCCGTATAGGGGAGCGATACGGCGAGGAGCTGATTGGGACGGATGCCGGCATCGGTGCCGGATCCGCCGTCGACGTCGATCACGTCATAGAGGCAGTTGAGCTCCGGGTTCCAGAAGCGGCGAAAGCTCGCGGCGGCGCGTACCAGCAGGGCTTCGCAGCTTCGCTTCTCCTCGGTGTCGCCGACGCGGTCCGCCAGACGCGCGGCGACGTACAGGGCGTTCAGCCAGAGCGCGTTGATCTCGACGGGCTTGCCGATCCGCGGCGTGAACACCTGATTGCCGTGTTTGGCGTCCATCCAGGTCAGTTGAATGCCGGGCTCGCCGGCGCGCAGCAAGCCGTCGGCGGGATCGACGCCGATCCCGTAGCGCGTGCCTTGCACGTGGGCCTGAATGATGGACTTGACCACGGGGAACAGCTCGCGCGTCAGCTCCGGGTCGCGCTTC
Source organism: Steroidobacteraceae bacterium (assembly GCA_036501585.1). Taxonomy (GTDB): domain Bacteria; phylum Pseudomonadota; class Gammaproteobacteria; order Steroidobacterales; family Steroidobacteraceae; genus Bog-1198. Next base: position 5,556 of record DASYAC010000257.1, on the reverse strand, counting down.
GCCGCGAGATAATCGCTGAGCGCCTGGAACATCCAGAGCGTGGCATCGGCGGTGTTGTACTCGGGCGCGGTGCCCTCGTCCGGGAAGCGGTTCGGCAGCATGCCCCGGTCCACGAATCGCGCGAAGGTGCGCAGAATGCCGGCCGCGACGTCGAACCGTCCCAGCGCGGTGGCGAGGCCGGGCAGGGCGATCATGGTGTCGCGGCCCCAATCGGCGAACCAGGGGAAGCCCGCGATGATGCTGTAGGAGCCCGCCGCCGCGTCGCCGCGCCGGACCAGAAATTGGTCCGACGCCGTGGCCAAGGTCTCGATCCAGGCGGGCGCGCCCGCCGGCAGCGCGGCCCTCGATGCCCTCGAGCGCTCGAGGAGCGCGTGCGCCACTCTGACAGGTTCCGCGGGCGGGGATTGCTCCGCGCTTGCCGTGAACGTGAGCGGCATGCCGGGCGGGATCTCGGCGCGGAATACGCCGGGTACGAACAGATCCTCGAGCGCGTCGAGTCCCCGAGCCGCTTCCTCCCGATGGAAGAATTTCCAGTACCACTCGTTCACCGCGGTGAAGGCGCCGCGCTCCATCTCCAGATGCAACGGCCGCGCTCCCTCGAAAGCGCGCACGGTGCAGCCGGCCGCACGCGCCTCGACGGCGAATGCGCGGCCGCCCCGCTCGTGGGCATGCATTCCCCGATAGGCCGCCAGCGGCTTGAGCTCGATCCGGGCGGCCGCGGAGGCGCGCGCCAACCGGAGCGTGAGATAACTCACGTTCGCGCCCGGGGCCATGAAGATGCGCTGTTCCAGCAGGGCGTCCGCGAGCGCGTAGCGCCAGACCGGGATGCCGTCCTCGACGGCGAAGGACTCGATGTCGGCGAACCCGCGCGGATCGACCGTGCCGTCGGCGAATTCGTTGGATGTGAGCGCGTAGCGGCGCCCGAGATAGTCGACGCTCACCTCGACCTTGGCCACGAGGAGCGTGCGCTCGACCGGCGGGGCGAGGCTCGCCATGAGGAAGGCGTGATAGCGGCGCGTGTTCGCGAGCGCGACCGTCCCGCAGGCATAGCCGCCGAGACCGTTCGCGACCAGCCATTCGCGGCCCACCGCCTCGTCCCAGTTACCGCAGAGATCACGGCCGAGCGTCATCATTGCCTCGATGGATCATTGCCTCGATGGATCATTGTCTCGATATCATCGGGTCCAGCGATACAGTATCACCGCGCCCGCTCCGGCGGCGCACATGACGCCCGCCATGGCACGGGCCGTCCCATCGTAGAGCGCGCTCACCGCCGCGCCGGCCAAACCGGCAAAGACGAATTGCAGGGTGCCGAACAGCGCCGAGGCCGTTCCTGCGGAGCTTCCGAAGTGAGCCAGCGCGAGCGCGAAGCCGTTGGAGAAATTGAATCCGAGCAGCGCGACGAACACGAGCTGCGGAATGGCGAGGCCCCAGAATCCGCCGATACCCGCAAGGGCCGCGACGAAGAGGACGAGGCCCGCTGCCGCGGTGCAGAGCATCGCGCGGCGGAATATGAGCTCCGGGCCGAAGCGGGGCACGATGTGGGCGTTGATGCGCCCGACGATCAACAGGCCCACCGCATTCGCGCCGAACAGCCACGCAAATTGCTGCGGAGACAGCTTGAAATGGTCGATGTACACGAAAGGAGCCCCCGCAATGTAGGCGAACACGCCCGATTGCATGAGGTTGGCGGAAGCCGCGTAGCGGATGTAGCGCCGGTCGGTCAGGAGCTTCAGCCAGAGCTTCGGCCCGATCACTCCCGAACGCTGCGCGGGAATGGACTCGCGCAGGGTCAGAAAGGCGATGGACAGGCACACGATGCCGAGCGCCGCCAACAGCCAGAATTCCATGCGCCAGCCGGCGAAGAGCAAAATGGCGCCGCCCAATTGCGGGGCGAGGATGGGACCCAATCCGGTGATGAGCCCGAGAAGGGACAGCGCACGCGCGGTGTGGGCGACATCGAATCGATCGCGAATGACGGCGCGCGGGATCACGCTGGCGCTGCCCACCCCGAGCGCCTGCACCACCCGCCAGACGGTCAAGGAGGCGACGCCCGCGCTCATGGCGCAGCCGAGAGATCCGATCACCGACAGGGCGAGCCCGCAGAGGAGCGGCGGACGCCGGCCGAGGTGGTCGGCCAGGGAGCCGAACAGGAGCTGGCTCAAGGCCAGGCCTGCGAAGAAGGACGGCAGGGTCAGCTGCACCGCGCCGGCGGTCGTCTTCAGGTCCTGGGCGATCGCCGGCAGGGCCGGCAGGTACATGTCCAGGGAGAAGGGCGTGAGGATGGAGATGGCGCCCAGCAGAATCAGCAGCTTCGACAGCCCCGGCGGCTTTGACCTGGGACCGGGCTGGACATTGGACGGGGCGGCGGACATGCGTTGCCTGTAGAATAGCGGTTTAACCAGAGACGGGTGTTGAATGGTGCAGGAAGTGCGCGGCGCAAAGGCCGCCTTGATTTGCGGCTCCGTGGCGTACGACACGATTCTGGTATTTCCCGATCAATTCAAATCCCACATCCTCCCCGACAAGATTCATATCTTGAACGTGGCCTTCCTCGTCCCCGAGATGCGCCGCGAGTACGGCGGCTGCGCCGCGAACATCGCCTATGGGCTGACGCTCCTCGGCGATCGCGCGCTGCCGATGGCGACCGTGGGCCATGATTTCGGTCCTTACCGCGAGCGGATGGTCTCGCTGGGGCTCAGCCTCGAGCACGTCAAGGTCATCGACGAGGCGTTCACCGCGCAGGCGTTCATCACCACCGATCTCGACGACAACCAGATCACCGCCTTTCATCCGGGCGCAATGCAATACGCCCATCTCAACAAGGTCTCGGACGTGCGGGCGAAGGTCGACCTCGGGATCGTGGCCCCGGACGGCCGCCAGGCGATGATCGATCATGCCGAGCAATTCGCGGCGGCCGGGATCCCATACATTTTCGACCCGGGACAAGGGCTGCCCATGTTCACGGGGACCGAGCTCGAGCATTTCATTGAATTAGCGGCCTGGATGGCGGTCAACGACTACGAGTGGGGCCTCGTGCACCAAAAAACAGGCTTGACCCAGGCTCAAATCACCGACAAGGTGAAGGCGCTGATCGTCACCCGGGGGGCGGAAGGCTCGGTGATCTACACCCGGGAGCGCACCTGGACCATCCCCTGCGTCAAACCCAAGGCAGTGGTCGATCCGACGGGTTGCGGGGACGCCTACCGCGCTGGTCTAATCCACGGGCTGCTGCACGGCCTCGATTGGGAAACCACCGGCCGCCTGGCCTCCTTGATGGGGGCGATTAAAATTGAAACGCGCGGGCCTCAGAATCACCGGTTCACGCGCCCGGAATTGTTGCGCCGCTATCGTGAAGCCTTTGGCGAGAGTTTTGGCCAAGTACCTGAAGGGATCTGACACATGAGCAAGCATTTTTCGTTCACCTCGGAATCGGTCTCCGAGGGCCACCCGGACAAGGTCGCGGATCAGATATCCGATGCCGTGCTGGATGCCATCCTCGCAGTCGATCCCCGCGGGCGCGTGGCCTGCGAGACCCTGGTGAAGACCGGCGTCGTGATCGTCGCGGGCGAGGTCACCACCAGCGCCTGGGTGGATGTGGAGGCGCTGGTGCGAAAGACCGTGCTCGACATCGGCTACGACACCTCCGACATGGGCTTCGACGGCGCGAGCTGCGGCGTGCTCAACATCATCGGCAAGCAATCCGCCGACATCGCCCAGGGCGTCGACCGCAAGGACGAGCGCAAACAGGGCGCGGGCGACCAGGGCCTGATGTTCGGCTATGCCACCAACGAGACCGACGTGCTGATGCCGGCCGCCATCACGCTGGCGCATCGGCTGGTGAAGCGCCAGGCGCAGGTGCGCAAGAACGGCAAGCTCCCCTGGCTCCGCCCCGATGCGAAGAGCCAGGTGACGCTGCGCTACGAGGACGACAAGCCCATAGGTCTCGAGGCCGTGGTGCTGTCGACCCAGCATTCGGACGACATCAGCACCAAAAGCTTGCGCGAAGGCGTCATGGAGGAGATCCTGAAGCCCGTCCTGCCGGCCAAGTGGGTCGACAAGCGCACCAAGTATCACATCAATCCGACCGGGCGCTTCGTCATCGGCGGACCGGTCGGCGATTGCGGGCTCACCGGCCGCAAGATCATCGTCGACACCTACGGCGGCTTCGCGCGCCACGGCGGGGGTGCCTTCTCGGGCAAGGATCCCTCCAAGGTGGACCGCTCGGCGGCCTATGCGGCACGCTACGTCGCCAAGAACATCGTCGCGGCGGGCCTCGCCGAGCGATGCGAAGTGCAGGTGTCCTACGCGATCGGGGTGGCCGAACCCACCTCCATCATGGTCGAGACCTTCGGCACGGGAAAGCTGCCGGATGCCCGCCTCACGCAGATCGTGCGGGCGCACTTCGATCTGACGCCGTTCGGCCTGCGCGAGATGCTCGACCTTGCCCGGCCGATCTATCAGAAGACCGCGGCCTACGGCCATTTCGGCCGCAAGGAAGATGAATTCACCTGGGAACGCACCGACAAGGCCGAAACGCTTGCCGATGAGCTTCCCGCCACGCGAGCCGCCTGACCGCGCCCGCCTCCAAGGAGCCAACCCTGTGAACGCAAAGATGAAAGCGACGACGGATTACCTGGTGAAGGATCTCGGTCTGGCGGACTGGGGCCGCAAGGAGATCAAGATCGCCGAGACCGAGATGCCCGGGCTCATGGCCATCCGGCACGAATATGCGAAGGATCAGCCGCTGCGCGGCGCACGCATCGCCGGCTCCCTGCATATGACGATCCAGACCGCGGTGCTGATCGAGACGCTGAACGCCTTGGGCGCCGAAGTGCGCTGGGCCTCCTGCAACATCTACTCGACCCAGGACCATGCCGCGGCGGCGATCGCCGAGGGCGGGACCGCGGTATTCGCGGTGAAGGGCGAGACGCTCACGGAGTACTGGGATTACACGCACCGCATCTTCGAGTGGCCGGACGGCGCCCACGCCAACATGATCTTGGACGACGGCGGCGACGCGACGCTCCTGTTGCATCTGGGCGCCCGCGCGGAGAAGGACGCATCGCTGGTCGGCTCCCCGTCGAACGAAGAGGAGCAGAGCCTCTTCGCCGCCATCAAGGCGAAGCTCAAGGCCGATCCGAAGTGGTATTCGACCCGCCTGGCCAAGATCAAGGGCGTGACCGAAGAGACGACGACCGGCGTCAAGCGGCTCTATCACATGGCGAAGGAGGGAAGCCTCGCATTCCCCGCGTTCAACGTGAACGATTCGGTCACCAAATCGAAGTTCGACAATCTCTACGGCTGCCGCGAGTCGCTGGTGGACGCCATCAAGCGCGCCACGGACGTGATGATCGCCGGCAAGGTCGCCGTGGTCGCCGGCTACGGCGACGTGGGCAAGGGGTCGGCCCAGGCGCTGCGCGCGCTGTCGGCGCAGGTGTGGGTCACCGAGATCGATCCGATCTGTGCGCTGCAGGCCGCGATGGAGGGATACCGGGTCGTCACCCTGGATTATGCCGCGGACAAGGCGGACATCTTCGTCTCGGCCACCGGCAA
>DASYAC010000256.1:0-16123 GCA_036501585.1 Steroidobacteraceae bacterium | reverse complement strand
CCAGCAGCCGCACAAGCGCCGGCCGCGGCACCGGCCCCCGTCCCGTCCGCGCGAGCCGACGAGGCGCTTCTCGACGACGGCTCGATGGAGTTCACCTTGCCGCCGGGCGAGTTGGACCGCGTCTTCGTCGAACGCCTGGCGCAATCCCGGCATTCCCCGAATGCATCGGGACCCTTGCCCAACGACGCCGTCGAGGTCGGTGAGGCGGCCGCCGATCCTGAGCCGCCATCCAATCCCGGCAGCGGCTTCGCGGTGTCGGAGGATGTACGGCAGGAAATGCTGTCCGGAATTGCCCAGCCCTTGCCTCCCGAGCTTGCGGATTCACCCCGGCGATCGATACCCTTCGGCGTCTGGCCGGGAGCATCGATCCTCCTGGCACTTCTCTTGTGCGCACAATTGATTCACGGCAACCGCGAGTGGGTCGGCACGCACGCGCCCTTGCGCGGACCGCTGCACGGACTCTATGCGGCACTCGGTGTCGCAGTGGGTGCGCCCGCCAATCTCTCTGCGTATCAGCTGCGCCAATGGGGCGTGACCGGTGATCCGAGCGCGAGCGGGACTCTGCGCGTGCGCGCCAGCATCCTCAACACGGCCGCGCAGCTCCAGCCCTATCCGCTGTTGCGCGTCACGCTGGCCAACCGTTTCGGCACGAAGGTCGGCGCACGCGATTTCGAGCCCGCAGAGTACATGGGCAGGCCGATCGTGCGCATGCTGGCGCCCGGAGAGCGGGCGGATGCGACGCTCGACATCGTCGACCCCGGCAAGGACGCCGAGGGCTTCGAGATCGATGTGTGCGTCCGCGGCGCCGATCAAAAAATTTCATGCGCCGGCGATGTTGCGGCGCAGGCTAAACAATGAGAATCGGACCCTACGAGCTGCGCTCCAACGTGGTGCTCGCCCCGATGGCGGGAGTCACGGACCGCCCGTTCCGCACGCTGTGCCGCAAGTTCGGCGCGGGGCTCGCGGCATCGGAAATGCTGGCCTCCGATGTGCGCCTTTGGGATACGTCCAAATCCCGCCATCGCAGGGATCACCGCGGCGAGCCCGGTCCGCGGGCCGTGCAGATCGCGGGTTTCGATCCGCAGATGATGGCGGACGCGGCGCGGCGCAACGTCGACGCCGGTGCGCAGATCATCGACATCAACATGGGATGTCCCGCAAAAAAGGTATGCAGTCGCCTGTCCGGATCGGCGTTGATGAAGGATGAGGCATTGGTGGCGCGCATCCTCGAGACCGTGGTCGCCGCGGTGACGGTTCCGGTCACGTTGAAGACGAGGACCGGCTGGGACCCCTCACACAAGAACGGCATTCACATCGCGCGGATCGCCGAGGACTGCGGCATTCAAGCGCTCGCTGTTCACGGCCGGACGCGCACGGACATGTTTCAGGGGGCCGCAGAGCACGATACGGTTCGCGCGATCAAGGGCAGCGTCAAGATTCCGGTGCTTGCGAACGGCGACATCGACTCGCCGATGCGCGCTCGGGAGATCCTGAGCTACACGGGCTGCGACGGCGTCATGATCGGAAGAGCCGCGCAGGGTCGGCCATGGATTTTCGACGAAGTCAATTTTTTCGTCGAGACCGGGAAATTGCGCCAGGATCTGGCGCAAGAAAATGTCCGTGATATTATGCGCGCCCACCTCGAAGACCTATATGATTTTTACGGCGATGAGATCGGTGTTCGAGTGGCTCGTAAACATTTGAGTTGGTATTTCCGTCAGCATCCAGGACAAGAGCCCTTGCGGGATCGCCTCGTACGAATCGAGACTCCGCAGGAGCAGCTGGCAACGCTGTTGGACCAATACGACACGCGAGTGCCGCGCGCAGCATGAGTGTACTAAGGCTAAGAATAAGAATGATCTGCAGGGATACCGGGTGGGACTATGGTCGCAAAGAAAAAAGCCAGGGCACGCAGGGACCTCGCCGCGACGTTCAACGGACGCGACCTGAAGGTCAACGGGAAAGGTGTGCCATTGCGCTCGCAGGCCGAAGAGGCGCTGCAGTGCTACTTCGAGACGTTGAACGGCCACAAGCCGGCGCATCTGTATGAACTGGTGATGCGCGAGGTCGAGGAACCGCTGTTCAAGGTGGTGATGGGCCACGTGCAGGGCAATCAAAGCCGCGCTGCGACGATTCTCGGGATCAATCGCGGCACATTACGCAAGAAACTCAAAGAGTTCGGGATCAGCGAGTAGAGACAACATTGCTCACGCCCGTACGTCGCGCACTGCTGAGCGTCTCCGACAAGACCGGGATCGTCGAGTTCGCGCGCGAACTGAAGGAGCGCGGCATCGAGCTGCTTTCCACCGGAGGTACGGCCAACCTCTTGGTTCGTCACGGTATTTCCGCGAAGGAGGTCGCCGAGCACACGGGCTTTCCCGAAATCATGGGGGGCCGCGTCAAGACTCTTCATCCGAAGATCCACGGCGGACTTCTCGGGCGCCGCGGAGTGGATGAAGAGGTCATGCGCGAGCACGGCATCGAGCCCATCGATTTGCTCGCGGTGAATCTCTATCCCTTTGCCGCGACCGTAGCCCGGCCCGACTGCACCTACGAGGAGGCAGTCGAGAATATCGACATCGGAGGCCCTGCGATGGTCCGGGCGGCGGCCAAGAACCACGCCTCGGTCACCGTAGTGGTCGATCCCGCCGATTACCGCGCGCTTCTCGATGAGTTGGCCGCCAATCAAGGCGCGACCAACGTCGGCATGCGCCAACAACTCGCGGCCAAGGCGTTCGCGCATACGGCGCAATACGACTCCATGGTGTCCGCCTATTTCACCGGCGCGATCGGCGCCGAACCGGCGACGTTCCCCAACGATTTGAATCTCTCCTTTCGCAAGCGCCTGGATCTTCGATACGGTGAGAATCCGCACCAGCAGGCGGCGTTCTACACCGATCCGCGTGCGATCGGCGCATCGATCGCCCAAGCGAGGCAGATCCAGGGCAAGGAGCTGTCCTATAACAACATCGGCGACGGCGACACCGCGCTCGAGTGCGTCCGCCAGTTCGATACGCCGGCGTGCGTGATCGTGAAGCATGCAAATCCATGCGGGGTGGCGACGGCCTCCTCGATCGCAGAGGCCTACCTGAACGCTTATCGCACGGACCCGACCTCCGCCTTCGGCGGGATCATCGCCTTCAACCGGGAGCTCGATGCAGCCACCGCGCGGGCCATCGTGGATCGGCAATTCGTCGAAGTGATTCTCGCACCGAGCGCCTCCGGCGAGGCTCGGAGCATCGTCGCCTCCAAGGACGACGTCCGCGTGCTGGAAGTCGGCGATCTCGCGAAGCCGGTGTCGCAGATGCTCGAATACAAGAGCGTCGCGGGCGGATTGTTGGTTCAAACTCGCGACGGCGCGTCGGCGCGAGCCGAGGACCTTCGGGTGGTCACCAAGCGCGCCCCCACCACGGCCGAGCTCGAGGACCTCCTGTTCGCGTGGCGCGTCGTGAAATATGTCAAATCGAACGCCATCGTCTGCGCGAAGGATCGCGCCACCCTCGGCGTGGGCGCCGGCCAGATGAGCAGGGTGGTCAGCAGCAAGATCGCGGCCCTGAAGGCCGCTGAGGCGGGCCTGTCCTTGAAGGGCGCATCCGCCGCCTCGGATGCCTTCTTTCCGTTTCGCGACGGTCTCGACGTGGTCGCCGAGCTCGGAATCGAATCGGTGATCCAGCCGGGCGGCTCCAGGCGCGATGCCGAGGTGATCGCCGCGGCGGACGAGCACGGCATCGCGATGGTGTTCACAGGCACTCGTCATTTTCGTCACTGATGAAGGTCCTGATCATCGGCGGCGGCGGCCGTGAACATGCGCTCGCGTGGAAATGCGCGCAATCGACGCGGGTGGATCGGGTGTACGTCGCCCCGGGAAATGCAGGCACGGCGCTCGAGCCGAAGATCTTCAACGTCGACATCGCGGCGACCGACACCGGGCGATTGCTGAGCTTCGCCGAGCGTGAGCGCATCGATCTGACCATCGTGGGACCCGAGGGGCCGCTCGTGGCGGGCATCGTCGATCGGTTCACCGCGGCGGGACGCGCTTGCTTCGGCCCCTCGGGCGCCGCCGCGCGCCTCGAGGGATCCAAGGCTCATACCAAGGAATTCCTGAAGCGGCATGGCATACCGTCCGCTCGATACGCCACGTTCAATGCATCCGACTTCGACCCGGGGTATATCCGGGCTCAGCGGCTCCCGATCGTGGTGAAGGCCGACGGCCTCGCGGCCGGCAAGGGAGTCGTGATCTGCGAGACTCACGAGGCGGCCGTCGAGACCGCGACCGCGATGCTGGCCGGCAGCTTCGGTACGTCCGGGCACACCATCGTGATCGAAGAATTCCTGAGCGGCGAGGAAGCGAGCTTCATCGTCGTCGCGGCGCACGATCAAGTGATACCGCTGGCCACCTCGCAGGATCACAAGCGCCGCGACGATGCCGATCGAGGCCCGAACACAGGCGGCATGGGCGCCTACTCACCCGCCCCCATCGTCAGTTCCAGCATTCACGAGCGCATCATGCGCGAGGTGATCGAGCCGACCTTGCGGGGGCTGATTCTCGACGGAACGCCGTACACCGGGTTTCTGTATGCCGGCCTCATGATTGCAGAGGACGGAACACCGAACGTCATCGAATTCAATTGCCGTCTCGGCGATCCGGAGACTCAACCGATTCTGATGCGCCTGCAAAGCGACCTCGTGACGCTTTGCGAAGCGGCGCTCGGCCGATCGCTCGGCGGCATCGAGGCATCGTGGGATCCCCGAGCGGCGCTCGGCGTCGTCATGGCGGCGGGCGGTTATCCGGAAAGCTATCGCAGCGGCGATGAGATTGCGGGCCTCGAGGCCGCGGGCCGCCTGCCCGGCAAGGTGTTTCACGCCGGGACACGCCGGGAGGGCGGGAAGATCGTGACCGCGGGCGGACGTGTGCTCTGCGCCGTGGGTCTCGGAAACACCGTCGAGGATGCTCAGCGCGAGGCGTATGGTCTGGTCGATGCGATTCACTGGAATCTGGTGCAGTATCGGCGCGACATTGGGTATCGCGCGGTGGAACGGGAGCGCAACAGGAGAACTGCATGACGCCATCACGAACCAGCACCGCCGAGAAGCGGCGCGTCTTCCGCGAGCTGCACGACAGCGGCTGCTTCGTCATCCCGAATCCCTGGGACTCAGGCAGCGCACGCTATCTGCAAAGCCTCGGATTCAAGGCGCTCGCGAGCACGAGTTCGGGCGCCGCGTGGTCGCAAGGCCTTCCGGACAACGGACTGTCGCGGGGACAGGTTCTCGAGCACCTGCGGGAAATGGCCGCCGCCACCGATCTGCCGCTGAACGCCGACTTCGAGAACGGCTTCGCTCAGGACGCCGCCGGCGTCGGCGAAAGCGTGCGCCTTGCCGTCGAGACCGGCGTTGCCGGCGTGTCGATCGAGGATTCGATCGCCGCCCGCGACCGCGGGGCGGATTCCCGCTCGTCGGGCGACGGGCCTTTGTTTCCGCTCGAGATCGCTGTCGAGCGGGTGCGCGCAGCGCGGCGCGCCATCGACGCGGCCGGCGGCGATGTCATGCTGATCGGACGGGCCGAGTGCTTCCTGGTGGGACTTCCCGACATCGAAATGACCGTGGCGCGCCTCGAGGCGTACGCCGAGGCCGGAGCCGATTGCCTGTATGCGCCCGGCATCAAGACCGCCGCGCAGATCCGCGCGGTGGTCGAGGCCGTACGACCCAAGCCCGTGAATCTCCTGGTGGGGGCGCCCGGCGAGCTGTCGCTTGCGCAGATCGCCGACCTCGGCGTCCGTCGCGTGAGCGTCGGCGGCGCGCTGGCCCGCGTGGCGTGGGGAGGATTCATGAGGGCGGCCCGGGAGATGGCGCAGCATGGAAGCTTCGACGGCCTTGCGGGCGCAGCGACGCATCAGTCTCTGAACGCGCTGTTCTAGATCCATCCAGCCGCCGCGTGATCAAGCCGAGGGCTTGCGCGCGATGCTGGTCGCCATGGTCACGATGGAGGCGAGATCGGTCAGATTCGCCGGGACCACCAGGGTGGTGCCCGTCTGCGCGAGCTTGCCGAATTGCTTCACGTATTCCTCGCCGATGCGCAGCTGCATGGCCTCGATGCCGCCGCGATCCGCGAGCGCGAGGCCCACCTGCCGGAGGCCCTCCGCGGTCGCGCTGGCCACCGCCAGAATGGCCTGCGCCTGCCCTTCCGCCTCGTTGATCTGCTGCTGTTTGTTGGCTTCGGATTGTTTGATCACCCGCTGCTTGTCGCCCTCCGCGGAATTGATCTTGGCGTCGCGATCGCCTTCCGAGGTCAGCACCACGGCGCGCTTTTCGCGCTCGGCGCGCATCTGTTTCTCCATCGCCGAGAGCACGTCCTTCGGGGGCGTGATGTTCTTGATCTCATAGCGCAGGACCTTCACTCCCCAGGCGGCGGAGGCCTTGTCGAGCTCCCCCACCACGTTCGCGTTGATCGCGCCGCGCGCCTCGAAGGTACGGTCGAGCTCGATCTTGCCGATCTCGCTGCGAAGCGTGGTTTGCGCGAGCTGCGCGATTGCAAAGCCGAAATTGGAGATGCCGTAGGAGGCCAGGTGCGGATCGAGCACCTGCATGTAGAGCACCGCGTCGACGCCGACCTGGACGTTGTCGCGGGTGATGCAGATCTGCTCCGGGATGTCGACCGCGATCTCCTTCAGGCTGTGGCGGTATGCCACGCGCTCGAAGAACGGCACGAGAATATGAAACCCGGCTTGCAGGGTACGGCTGTACTTGCCGAGGTGCTCGATGACGTAGGCGCTCTGCTGAGGCACCACCGTGGCGGTTTTGGCCACGACGATGACCACCACGATGGCGATGACGATGACGCCGTAGACCAGGGGCATTTACGCTACTCCTATTCGATTGCCATCAGGCGTTCGATTGCCATCAGGCGCCGGACCGACGACCAGCGTCAGGCCGTCCACGCGCACGATTCGAGCCTGCGTTCCGGCCGTGATGGTGGCCTGGCCGCCGTTCACCGCGCTCCAGGAACTGCCGCGGTGCTCGAGCCTGCAGCTTTCCCCGGGAGCCAGCGTCTGCGGCAGGGTCACGATCTCGCCCGCGGGGCCGACGTTGAGCGCCGGCAGGTCGCGGTGCAGACGCGAGTACACGCGTCCGCGGAAACCGATCAGGGAGACCGCGGCGAGCAGCGCGAACAGCAGCCATTGCATCCAATCCGCCGCCGAAACGCCCGCCAGGTCGAGGAGACCCACGGCGAGCGCGGCGCCGCCGATGAAGACCAGATAGAACTGGGCGTTCACGAAGGTGAGCTCGGAACCCAGCAGGATGGCTCCGACCGTGGTCCACGCCCACCATTGCATGACTCGAGCTCCTTTTGCGGTCTCCTAGCGTTTCATCGCGTCGAAGAAATCCGTATTGGTCTTCGTGTCCTTCATCTTGTCGAGCAGGAATTCGATCGCCGCCAGCTCGTCCATGGGATGCAGGAGCTTGCGCAGAATCCACATCTTGGACAGCTCCGCCGGATCGGTGATGAGCTCTTCCTTGCGCGTGCCCGAGCGGTTGATGTTGATCGACGGGAACACGCGCTTTTCCGAGATGCGGCGGTCGAGATGGATTTCCGAATTGCCGGTACCCTTGAATTCCTCGAAGATCACGTCGTCCATCTTCGAGCCGGTGTCGACCAGCGCGGTCGCGAGGATGGTCAGGCTCCCGCCCTCCTCGATGTTGCGCGCGGCGCCGAAGAATCGCTTCGGCCGCTGCAGCGCGTTCGCGTCGACGCCGCCGGTGAGCACCTTGCCGGAGCTCGGCACCACGGTGTTGTAGGCGCGTGCGAGGCGGGTGATGGAATCGAGCAGGATGACCACGTCCTTCTTGTGCTCGACCAGCCGCTTCGCCTTTTCGATCACCATCTCGGCCACTTGAACGTGCCGGCTCGCCGGCTCGTCGAACGTCGATGAGACCACCTCGCCCTTGACCGTTCGCGCCATCTCGGTCACTTCCTCGGGCCGCTCGTCGATCAGCAGCACGATCAAATACACTTCCGGATGGTTCGCGGTGATGGCGGTGGCGATATTCTGGAGAAGCATCGTCTTGCCGGCCTTCGGAGGCGAGACGATCAGCCCGCGCTGGCCCTTGCCGATGGGCGCCACCAGATCGATGGCGCGGGCCGTCAAGTCCTCGGTGGAACCGTTGCCCCGCTCGAGCTTCAGCCGTTCCGTCGGATGGAGCGGCGTCAGATTCTCGAACAGCACCTTGCCGCGCGAGCTCTCCGGAGAGTCGAAATTGATCTCGCCCACCTTGAGCAGGGCGAAATAGCGCTCGCCGTCCTTCGGTGGTCGGATCAGCCCCGAGATCGAGTCGCCGGTGCGAAGATTGAAACGGCGGATCTGGCTGGGGGATACGTAAATATCGTCCGGCCCGGCGAGATAGCTCGAATCCGACGAGCGCAGGAAGCCGAAGCCGTCCTGGAGGATCTCGAGCACGCCGTCGCCGTAGATGTCCTCGCCCTTGCGGGCGTGAGCCTTCAGAACGCCGAAGATGATGTCCTGCTTGCGCGAGCGGCCCATGTTCTCGAGACCCATGGTCTCCGCCAGCTTCACCAGGTCACTGATCGGCCGCTTCTTGAGCTCGGTGAGATTCATCGAGCTGCGGCTGCGCGCGAGGTCCGCCTGCGCAATGATCTCCAGATCGTCGCCGCCCTCCGGCAGATCGCCGTAGTCCTCGTGCGAGGGGCGGCCGCCGTTGGTGTTGCCGTTTCGGTCGTTGCGGCGGTTCGAGCGGTTCGGCCGTCCGCCGCCGCCTTGGCCGCCCTGTTGGCCGCCCTGTTGGCCGCGGGACTGATTACCCAGGTAGCCTCTCACAGGTTGCTGTCCAGAAAGGCGGCGAGCTGGGACTTGGTCACCGCTCCCACTTTCTGGGCCTCCACGGTGCCGTTCTTGAACAGGATCAGCGTCGGAATGCCGCGGATGTTGAACTTGGGGGGCGTTGCCGGATTGTCGTCGATGTTGAGCTTCGCGATCCGGACCTTGTCTTTGTATTGATCGGCGATCTCATCGAGGATGGGCGCGATCATTTTGCAAGGTCCGCACCATTCCGCCCAGAAATCGAGCAGGACGGGCTTCTCCGAGTTGAGCACGTCCTTGTCGAACGTGGCGTCGCTGGTGTGAACGATGGTTGGGTTGGACACTTTGGGATATGCCTCCTGTTGGAGATTCATTTGAGCTTGGGGCGGGCGTTTACGTTTGTGGGGAAAAGGGGCCGAACTCGCGCGAAGTGACGATGCGCGGCCGTTCGGGCACAATACAGCGGGTTTAGCGGTGTTGATTACCTTAAAAGGGTACCGATGATACGGTTGAGGGGAGCGGATAGACCGGCTCCTGGTTGCCCGTATTGTTAACCGGTCCCTCACCATTTTGCAAGTTTCCGCTGCTCAGAAAGGAAAAATGTCAGACGCCCATCTCAGTCAGTTAACCTTCGATTCGCTCCACATCCCCGCGTCATTGAAACGGGGTATCGCCGAACTCGGCTTCACCCGCTGCACGCCGATCCAGGCGCAGACCCTGCCGCTGGCCCTCGAGGGCCAGGACGTGGCCGGCCAGGCGCAGACCGGCACCGGGAAGACCGCGGCGTTTCTGATCGCGCTCTTCAACCGGTTGTTGACCGACCCCGGCGCGGCGAATCGGCCGATAAACGCTCCCCGTGCCATCGTCATCGCGCCGACCCGGGAACTCGCGGTGCAGATCCACTCCGATGCCGAAGGCATCGCAAAATACTCGGGGCTCAAGTTCGCGATCGTGTTCGGGGGCGTCGACTACGAGAAGCAGCGGCGCGTGCTCGAAGAGGGCGTCGATGTCCTGGTCGGCACGCCCGGGCGCATGATCGATTATTTCAAGCAACATGTGTTCGATCTGCGCCATATTCAAGTGGCGGTGCTGGACGAGGCCGACCGCATGTTCGACCTGGGGTTCATCAAGGATATCCGCTTCATTCTAAGGCGGCTGCCGCACCCGACCCATCGCCTGAATA
Organism: Steroidobacteraceae bacterium; assembly: GCA_036501585.1. Classification (GTDB taxonomy): domain Bacteria; phylum Pseudomonadota; class Gammaproteobacteria; order Steroidobacterales; family Steroidobacteraceae; genus Bog-1198. The sequence continues at coordinate 6,127 of DASYAC010000256.1, read as the reverse complement.
TGATGTTTTCGGCGACTTTGTCGTACCGCGTGCTCGAGCTCGCGTACGAGCACATGAACAACCCCGAACTGATACGCATCGAACCCGACAAGATGACGGTCGATCGCGTGCGGCAAGTGCTGTACTTCCCCTCGACCGAGGAGAAGATTCCCCTGCTGATCGGGCTGCTGCGCAGGATCGATGCGCAGCGCACCATGGTGTTCGTCAATACGCGGCGCGTCGCCGAGGTTCTCGAGCGGACCCTCACCGCCAACGGCTTCGTCGCCCAGGCCCTCTCCGGCGATGTGCCGCAGAACAAGCGCTTGAAGATGATGCGCGACTTCCACAACGGCGACGTGGCCGTGCTGATCGCGACCGACGTGGCCTCCCGCGGACTGCACATCCCCGACGTGAGCCATGTGTTCAATTTCGACTTGCCCAACGACCCCGAGGACTACGTCCACCGGATCGGCCGCACCGCCCGCGCCGGCGCCGAAGGCGACGCGCTGAGTTTCGGCTGCGAGGAATACGCCGTGGGACTGCCGGACATCGAACGCTACATCGGACACCAGATTCCGCGGGCGACGATCGAGTCGGCAGACCTCGCGGCGGTGACCGCACCGCCGCCCGCTGAGTGGCGCGAGCGCGCGCCCCGCAGCGGCCCTTCGCGGGGCGGCGGCCGGTCCGGCGGAGGTTCGCGCTCGGGCGGCGGACACCGTCCGGGAGGGCGGCCGGGCGGTGGTCATCGGCGTTCGGCGCCGTCGCACGGCGGTCAGAGCGGACATGGCGGACATGGCAGCCCGTCATCCCGCGGCCATTCCGCTCACGGGGCAGCGGCATCCGAGCCCGCGCGCACGGCCGACGCGGGCGCGAGCGGCGACAAGCCTGCGGGCGACCGGCCCGCCCGGCGCAGGCGCCGGCGTGGGCGTCCCGGCGGCGGGTCCGGCGGCGGCGCCCCCGCGGTTACATGAGGTCTGCCACCCCGTCGACCGCAATATAGCGCCCCGTGTCCTGCGGCGGCCGGCCCGAATCCGGCAGCCGCACCGCACGCAGCCACGCGATGCCGAAGCCATGGGCAGCGTCGAGCACCGGCAGGCTGTCGTCGATGAACAGCGTGCGCTCCCGAACGAACGGCTCCCGGGTATTGAGCCGCGGCCAGAAAAGCGCGTCCTCCTTGGGCGCATGAAACGCATGCGTCGAGTACCAGGCATCGAAGTGGTCGGTGAGCCGCGACTGCTCGTCCTTGATCGCGAGCGTCACCGGATGGGCGTTGGTCACGAGCACCCGCCGCTTGCCGCTGGCCTGGAGCCTGCCGAGAAACTCCAGCGCTCCGGGCAGATAATCGACTTTTTGTCCCGGTCCCCCGAGCACCTCCCGCTTGATGGCCGCGATGTCGAGGCCCAGCTGCGCGCTCCAGTAATCGAGGCAGTACCACCGCATGGTGCCGCGAACCGCGTGAAACTTTGACGCGAGCAGGTCCCACGCGGCCGATGGGGCCAATCCGTGGAGCTTCGCGTAGCGGCCGGGGATGTGCTCCTGCCAGAACCAGTTGTCGAAGCGCTGGTCGAGCAGCGTTCCGTCCATGTCGAGGAGAACGGTGTCGATGCTCGACCAATCGAGCCCTGCTCGTCGGGACATTTGAGTATCATAGCAACCGATGAGAGATCTCCGGGGCCTCGCCGATGCCTTGATACCGATCGCGGCGCGCGCCGCTGCGGCCATCATGGAGGTCTACGACGGCGCCTTCACGGTCGAGCGCAAGGACGACAATTCGCCGTTGACGCTGGCCGACCTCGATTCCCAGCGGATCATCCTCGAGAGCTTGCGGCAATTGACGCCCGACGTTCCCGTTCTCTCGGAGGAGTCGGCACAGGCGCCTTGGGCAGTGCGGCAATCCTGGCGCGAGCTATGGGTCGTCGACCCGCTCGACGGCACCCGGGAATTCGTGAAGAGGAATGGCGAGTTCACCGTCAATATCGCTCTCGTGGTCGAGCACGAAGCCGTACTCGGCATCGTCTCCGCGCCTGCCCAGGGGATATCGTACTTCGGTGCCGCGGGTATCGGCGCTTTCCGGCGGGAGCCGAGCGGCGCCGTCAGCCGGATCCACGTATCGGCTCCGGCAGCACCGCTGCGCGTCGTCGGAAGCCGGTCGCATATGAGCTCAGAGACGGCTGCGTATCTGGCAGGCTTTCCACCCTATGAAATGACCGGCGTCGGCAGCTCGCTGAAATTCTGCCTGCTGGCCGAGGGAAAGGCGGAACTCTATCCGCGCTTTGGGCCCACCTCGGAGTGGGACACGGCCGCCGGACAAGCGCTGCTCGAGGCGGCAGGCGGCCACGTCACCCGGCTGGACGGGCATCGGCTGCGCTACAACTGCAGGGAGAGCCTGATCAACGGGGACTTCGTAGCGTTCAGCCACCCGAGCGTATTGTCCGGAGCTCCGTGAAGAGCGATTCAGGCATGCCCAGCCGGCTCTGAGAATTGCAGCGCGGCATCGAGCAACGCCGGTATGTCGAACACCACGTCATCGCCTTCCATGGTGAGCCGCGCCACTCCCGCCGCCGCGATCAGGACGGCCGGCACATGAATCCGGTTCCGCATGGGCGACGGCATCCATGTATGGACTCGGGCGTCGCCAAAAGCGCGATTGAGCGCGCCCCAGCGAAGCTGCGCGGCGCGCGCCACCGGTGTCTCCATGTCCGGCTGAGAGCTCGGCGCCCGGGGCGCGGTCAACAGGCTCTGAACATATTGCACCATGTCATTGGGATCGACCCTCAAGGTCAGATAGGGGGCCATGTCGGAGTGTTTCATGGCTCTTCTATGGGGCATGCCGCGCGGAAATCCAGGGTAAGCTCTCCGTCGTGAGCGGCGATCTCGTTTTCTTGATGATCGGAGCCGGCAGCTTGGGGCTAGCGTACAAAATTTGGCACAGCGCACTCGAGGCGCGCGAAGCGGCAAACCGCATTGCACGGGAGGCCTGTTCCCGTGCCGTCGTGCAGTTTCTCGACGAGACGGTGGCCTTCGCGGGCTTTCGCTGGCGCCGGGACGGCGGTGGAAGACGGCGATTGCTGCGCACTTACACGTTCGACTATACGAGCGACGGCTTCGAGCGAGCGCAGGGTTTCATCGTATTGTCGGGCGGGCGCCTGCAGGCCGTCGGTTTGGCCGGAAACCCGTCGTGAGCGCGGGCAGCATCGTCGACCTGCATACGCATTCCACCTGCTCGGACGGCTCCTTGCCGCCGGGCGAACTGGTCGAAAAAGCCGCCGCGGCCGGAGTCGGGGTCCTCGCGCTCACCGATCACGATACGACCGCCGGACTCGCCGATGCCGGCGCGGCAGCCGCTCGACTCGGGGTGACGCTGGTTCCCGGCGTCGAGATCTCGGCCGCCTGGCGGCATCAATCGATTCATATTCTCGGCCTCTGGATCGATCCGTCGTCGCGGACCCTTCGGGATGCGCTATACGCCCAAGCCGACAGGCGGCGAGCGCGCATGCGCAGGATTTGCGCTGCACTGACCAAGGCCGGATTGCCCGGCGACGAGCTCCTGTCGGCAGTCGAGGCGCAGCCTGGATTGCCCACTCGAACGCATCTGGCGGCCGCGCTCCTCGCCGGTGGGCACGTCCGCCGCGCGGAGGATGCGTTTCGCAAATACCTCGGAAACGGCAACCGGGCGCATATCGCCGCCGACTGGCCCCCGATCGACGCGGCCGTGGCCGCGATACGCGAGGCAGGCGGTGTCGCCTCCATCGCGCACCCCGCCCGCTACAGGTTGTCCTCGGGGGCTCGCCGCAAGCTCGTTGCCGACTTCGCGGCGGCGGGCGGATCGGCGCTGGAGATCGTCACGGGCGCCAACGGCTCGCAGCATGCGCCGGCCAACGCCGCGCTCGCGATGCGCTTCGGCCTCTCAGGATCCCTGGGGTCCGACTTTCACGATCCCGAACTTGCTTGGAATCCCTTGGGCCGGTTGGCTAAGCTACCCGATGGCATCGACCCCCTGTGGCGCGACCGAATTCCTTGAAGCACAAGAAGCAGCGACCTCGTGAGCGACGACGACGACAAAGTCAACACCGACTTGTTCAAGAACATCGAGCGGCTCCGCCAACTGCGAATCGAGCATCGGGACCTGGATGACGTGATCTCCCGGCTGTCCCTGGACTTCAAGGTCGATGAGCTGCAGATGAAGCGCCTCAAGAAGCGCAAACTCATGCTCAAGGATCAGATCGCGCGGCTCGAGAGCCGCCTCATTCCGGACCTGAACGCATGATCGAGGAATTCTGGCTGCATCTGCAGGGCTTCTTCGACATTCTGTTCACGCGCACCGTGCTGACGGAAGCGGCGGCCCTGGGAGTGTGCGTCTCCTTGGGGTGGCTCGCGGCGGTGCTGCTGCGCGACCGGCACCCCAAGGACCTGGCGCGGCCGTCGGCCACCGTCTGGAGCCGCGACATGCTCGCGCACGCCGTGCTGGTCGCGCTCCCCGCGGTGGTCGTGCTGGGGTTCGAGCTTCTGGCGCGCGGCATTCTCTACGCGGCGCACTTCGACGTGACCATCCTCGATGCCGCGGTCCGGCTGGTCGGCGCCTTCGTCGTGATCCGCGTTGCGGTGCTGCTGTTCGCGGTCAGCCTGGGAAGCAAATCCTGGTTGCAGAACCTCGAGACCCGGCTGACCCTCGCCATCTGGCTCGCCTTCGCAGCCGACTATCTGGGGTGGCTCGATCCCATCATTGCCGGCCTCGACAGCATCGGCATCACCTCCGGCAAGGTCCGGGTGACGGTGTGGTCGGTGCTGAAACTCCTGTTCACGCTCACCTTGTTCGTGCTGGTCGCCGCGTGGGTGAGCCGCTGGATCGACCGCCGCTTGAAGAAGCTGTCGAGCCTCGCGCCATCGACGCGGATCGGACTCGCCAAGTCCGCCAACGCCTTCCTGATCGGCCTCAGCATACTCGTGGGCCTGAATACCGCGGGCGTCGACCTCACCGCACTGACGGTGCTGACGGGCGCCATCGGCTTGGGGTTGGGTTTCGGCCTGCAGTCGATCGCGTCAAACTTCGTCTCAGGTTTCGTGCTCTTGATGGATCGGTCCATCAAGCCGGGCGACGTCATCAGCCTGTCGGGGCAGAGCGGCACGAGCACGGAGAACTTCGGCTGGGTCCAGGAACTGCGAGGCCGGTACGTCGTGGTGCGCGACCGCGACGGCATCGAGATGCTGGTGCCGAATCAGCAATTGATCTCGAGCGCGGTGATCAACTGGAGCTATACCGACCCGAGGATCCGTCTGAAGCTCCCCGTCCGGATCAGCTATCAGGACGACCCCGAGCTCGCGCTCAAGATCCTGTTGGCCGCCTGCGAAGGGCAAAGGCGCGTCCTGCACGACCCTCCGCCGGTGTCGCGCTTGATGCAATTCGGCGACCACGGCATCGAGCTCGAGCTGAGGTTCTGGATCTCCGACCCTCAGGAGGGCGTGAACAACGTCCGCTCCGAGGTCAACCGCACCATCTGGGCGTTGTTCAAGGAAAACCGCATCACCATCCCCGTGGCCCAGCGCGAGATCCATCTGCACCGCACGCGCGCAGAGCTCGACTGACCGGGGGCGCCGTGCCGCTCGACATCTCGGAGCAGGTGGCGATCCCCGACGAGGAGCTCGAATGGAAATTCATCCGCTCCTCCGGTCCCGGGGGCCAGAACGTCAACAAGGTGGCGAGCGCCGTGCAGCTGCGGTTCCTGCTGCCGCGAAACACGAGCATATCCGCATCGGCCAAGCACCGGTTGCGCCGCCTGGCGGGACAGCGGCTGGTGGACGACGGGACGATCCTCATCAGCGCCCGCGACGAACGCAGCCAGGAACAGAACCGCCGCGCCGCCCTGGAGCGCCTGGCGGATCTCGTTCGCGCCGCGCTGATCGAGCCCAAGATCCGCAGGAAGACCCGGCCGACCCGGGCCTCGAAGGAGCGGCGCATCGAATCGAAGAAGCGGCGCTCGAGCATCAAGCGGGAGCGCGGCGGCGGCTGGGATTAGCCATGCGGCCCGCCGCCGGCATCAGCGGTGCGGCCCGCCGCCGGCATCAGCGGTGCGGCCGCCGCCTACCCGGCGAGGGTGGCTTGAAGGATGTCGTGCCGCAGCTGCTCGGACAACACCAGCTGGGCGTCGGC
>DASYAC010000255.1:0-5504 GCA_036501585.1 Steroidobacteraceae bacterium | reverse complement strand
TCCCCGAAGGTCCGCGCGGTCTTTCCGGCGTCGACGGCTATCCGGCGCTGCTCGAGGAGCTCATGCGCCGCGGCTGGTCGGACTCCGACGTGGCCAAGGTCGCGGGTGAGAACGTGCTCCGCGTGATGGCGGCGTGCGAGCGCGAGGCGGCGGTGCTCCGCGGGGAGCGGCTCGCCTCGGAAGCGACTCTCGACGCGCCGGCGCCCGCGCCCTGAAGAGGATTCCCTCAAGGGGTGCGGGCGCCGTCCCCTGCGTCCTTGATCAGCGACTGAAGCTTCATGAGCTCGTCCCAGCCGGTGTCCGAGACCGCGCAATAATTCAGATTTCCCGTGCGCCAGAATGCGAGATGCCAGCCGCTGCGCGTGGTATCGTTCGGGAGCGAACCGTGGTCATCCGCCCAGCTGAATACATTGATGATGTGCGCGCCGTGCTGATAGACCACGACCGCGGCACGCTGCCGGTCGAAATAGTCGGCGCGGCCGCCCACCAGACGATAGCCCTCGGCGGCGAAATCGAAGACGGCGGGCGACACGTCGGCATGCCCCGCGAACCAAGGTTTCACGGTATGGCGGTCGGTCGACTCGACATCGATGAGATGCGCCGGCATCAGCGAGCGAACGTGCGCGTTCACCAGATCGTTGAACAGCGGATTGATCGCGACCGGCGCCGCGAACAGGAGCACCGCGCTCGCGACGACGGCGACACCCCCCGTGCCCGCGATCACGCCGCGCCAGAAGGCCGGAGCGCGCGTCACGGATCCGGGAGCGAGGCGGGACCTTGGCGGCGGGAGCGCCCCTTCGCGATCCAGTGCCGCCTCGCGATCCAGCGCCGTCTCGCGATCCAACGCCGCCGCGACCCGGGAGCGGAGCTCCGGCGTGGCGCCGTCGAAGCCCAGATCGCGGCGCAACGATCGGCGCAGCTTCTCGAGATCCTCGAGCGCCCCCCGGCACTCGGCGCATTCGCCGATATGCCGCTCCATCTCGGCGGCCGACAGCGCATCGAGCTCCCCGTCGAAGTACGCCTCGAGCCGCGACCCGGTCTCAGCGCACGGCATCGGGCTGTTCCTCGAGTTCCGCCATCCAGCGCTCCTTGAGCGCGGCGCGCGCCCGCGCGAGGCGCGACATCACCGTTCCGATGGGAATGTCGGCGACCGCGGCGATCTCGCGATACCCGAGCTCCTCGATTTCGCGCAGGATCAACACCTCGCGATGCTCGTCGGGGAGCGCCGCCATCAACCGCGCCAGCGTCCGCTCCTCGTCACGGCGGATCGACGCGCTCTCGGGACCGGGCGTGGTTGCGACCATGGCGTACCCATCTCGTTCATCGGTTTCGGGCGGCAGGGGAACATAGCCCCGCCCTCGCGCTTGCGTCGCCATCGTCAGATGGCAATTCTTGACGATGGCCAGAAACCAGGCCTTCACATCCGAGCCGCGCAGGCCGTGGAAGCCGCGGTAAGCCCGCAGCACCGCCTCCTGTACGACATCGTCGGCGTCGCTCGGCGAACGGGTCAGCCACCGGGCAAATCGGTGGGCAGCGTCCAGATGCGGCATGATCAGCGCGTCGAATCGAGCCCGCCGGTCATCCACGAATGCGACCCGATACGTCCGTCACGATGCCCCACTATCGTTGCCCGAGCCAGGCGCCTGGTTGCAGGCTCTCGAGTAGACTCGAGGCAACGGCATTTTATTCCCTTTTGGCGCCCGGCTATCCTAGACACATGAATATGGCAAAGAAAGCCTTTCTGCCCATGGCCCTCGCGGTGGTCCTCTTGTCGATTGCCCGCGCGGCCGACCCGCCCCCGCTGAAGGAGGGACTATGGGAAATCAGCGGCCAGAGCATCGAGAATCCGGGCAACAAGCGCACCGAGTTCAAGTACCAGCTCTGCCGCAATCACGCCTACGACAGCGCCATGGACGCGGTGGTCAGGAACGCGAAGGGCTGCACCACCTCGCTCGACGACCTGGGCGGCGGGCACTTCGCGTCCTCCTCCAGCTGCAACGTCGACGGAACCTCGATCGTCTCCAAGGGCACCTACACCTACGAAAGCATGATCTCGACGCGCTCGGAGTCCTATGCGACGTACTCGCCCGCCTACAAGGGGAGAACCGACGAGCACGTGGTGCAAGAGCAGCATTATCTCGGCGGATGCCCGCCGGGGATGAAGCCCGGGGACCGGATCACCGGCCGCGCGGTGCTGCGCTACCCCGGCTAGGATTGCCCGGCCGCGCGCAGGAATGCCGCTTCCGCAGCCTGAAGCGCGACCGCGATTCGCTTTGCCCACTCCGCCTGTCCCGCCTCCGCGCGCACCAGATCCTGACGGATCTCGATTTCCACGTGCGGCAGCCCGCGCCGTTCGCCGTGCGTCGGGATGGTGTAGTCGGTCTCGTCGCTGACGAAGTAGGGTTGGTTGTCCGCGAAGCTGAGCGCCGGCTCGCGCCGAAGCATGTCGAGCACGAGCCCCGCGAATCGACGGTCGCGGTTGTAGAGCACCGCCCCGTGCATCTCGCGGCGCACGTCCTTGAACACGTCCGTCATCGTGTGCTGGGCCACCAGAAAGGTGGGGCGTCCCGCCGTCCGGCGTTCGTCCAGGAGCGACCGGATGCGGGCATGATAGGGATCGAAGACCTCCGCACGGCGAGCGGCGATCTCGGCGGCGCTTCTGTGCTGATTGCCCGGAACGACCACCCACTCGCTGATTTGCGGGATCGAGGTCGGCACCCGGGGGTCCCGATTGCAATCGATGACCAGCCGCGAATAGTTCTGCGCGATCAGCGGCGCATCGAGCGCCTCGGACACGCCCCGCGCCAGCCCGAGCGCGCCGATATCCCAGGCGATGTGCCGGTTGAGCTCGGAGGCCGGCAATCCCAGATCTTGAAGGCTCCGCGGAATCCGCGCGCCGGCATGATCGACCACGATGACGAAATTCGACTTGCCGTGCCGGCGCTCTTCGAGAACGGGGGGCGGCTCGTCGGCGGCCAGGAGTCGGAAGTCGCCGACGTTGGGCATGGCTGAAATGTAAAACAAATCTCCTGCAATCCCAACACCATAATATGCTCACGCGCATGAATGACATCCCGGAGGCCATCAGCGCGCCCGTGGCGAAGGACGGCGGAAGCCTCTGGGAGCGGCTTCGACGGCATCCCCTCGCACGCGTCGGGCCCGGCCTCATCACCGGAGCGGCCGACGACGATCCGAGCGGAATCGCGACCTATTCCCAGGCCGGCGCCCAGTTCGGCCTCGACATGCTCTGGACCATGCCTCTCGCCTATCCGCTCATGTCCGCGATCCAGTCGCTGTGCGCCCTGATCGGACGGACCACGGGCCGGGGACTCGCGGCCAACATCAAGACCGCCTTCCCGCCGGTGGTTCTCAAGGCGGTCGTGCTCGCGCTGCTGGTCGCGAACATCCTCAATATCGCGGCAGACGTGGCCGCGATGGGGGAAGTCGCCGAACTGGTGACCCACCTCGACCGCCATCTCATGACGGGGTGCTTCGTCGTGGTCACGCTGGCATTGCAGATCTGCGTTCCCTACAGCCGCTACGTCTCGATCCTCAAATGGCTGACGCTGTCGCTCCTCGCCTACGCCGCCGTCCTGTTCGTCGTGCACGTTCCCTGGCGCGAGGTCGCGATGCGCACCGCCTGGCCGCGGTTCACGCCGAACGCCGCCGCCGCTGCCGTGGTCGTCGGCGTGTTCGGCACCACCATCAGCCCCTACCTCTTTTTCTGGCAGGCCTCGCAGGAAGTGGAGGACATGGAGGTCTTGGGCGCCGCCGCCCTGGTCCGCGATCCGGACTCGGCACCCCGCGAGCGCACCCGCATCCTCTGGGATACCTGGTCGGGGATGTTTTATTCGGATCTCACGGCGTATTTCATCATGCTCGCGACCGCGGTGACGCTGCACGTCGCGGGCGTCACCAACATCGACAGCGCTGCGAAGGCTGCCGATGCGCTGCGGCCGCTCGCGGGAAATTTTGCTTTCTCGCTCTTCGCCATCGGGATCCTGGGGGTGGGTCTTCTGGGCGTGCCGGTTCTTGCGGGATCGGGAGGCTATGCGCTCTCCGAGGCGATGGGATGGCGCGCCGGCTTGGGCCGCCGCCCGCGTGACGCGCGCGGCTTCTACGGCGTGATCACGATCAGCGTGCTCGCGGGCCTGGTGATCCAGTATTCCCCCATCCAGCCGATGAAGGCGCTCTTCTGGAGCGCCGTGATCAACGGGGTGGTCGCGGTACCGCTGATGGTGGTCGTCATTCTGCTGGCGTCCAGCAAATCGGTAATGGGAGCGTTCACGGCGGGCCGGCCGCTCCTGATCATGGGCTGGGTGGCGACCGCGGTGATGGGCGCCGCGGCCCTGTGCATGCTGATTCCAGGCTAGTCAGCGCTCGAGCATGCGCCGGGCCGCCTGCAACGCCGCATCGATCGCCGCCCGCCGGTAATCCCAGACGGGCTCGGGCCCCGGCGGAAACACCACCATGGTGGCGTTGGCCTCGAACAAGAGCACCGACCCGTCGGATGACAGTGCGAAATCCGCGCCGGCATATTCCAGATCCAAGGCCGCGGCGATGCGCGCGAGCGCCTCCATCGCCCGCGCCCCCAGAACACCCGGCATATCGAGGAGAAACCGGCGCTCCTCGTCGCGAAACGCCTCGCTTCGGACCATGTCGGCGCTGAAGTAGTGCACTTTCCAGTCCGAGGACACCGCGAGATGCAGCGGGTACAGACGGCCGCCGATGAACATCACCCGGTACTTTCGGGCCATCCCGTCCGCACCGCGCGCATCCAGATACTGGATCGCGAGGAGCTCTTCCCCGGCGAGCGAGGCCGCCGCGTCCGTCGCCGCGGCGAGGCTCTCCACGTAAACGAAGTGCCGTCCCGTATGGAAGCCCGGGCTACGCAGCAGTACCGGATACTCGAGCCGCCCGAGATCCTGACGGGAGACCCGGTCGATACGGGGCACGATGACACCCGGGATGCCCGCCAGGCGTCTCGCGTTCTCGGCGCGCCCGGTCGGCCGGACGCACGCCGGGCGATTGATGACGGGCGCCGCGCTTCGGGACAGCAGCTCTTCCGCCCGATCGAGCGCCTTCCCGCACAGATCGGCATCGCCGATGGCGTTCACCACCCGCCGGTGCGTCGGCAGCTCGAAGGCCGGGTCGGCATAGTCTGCGTAGAGCGCGTGGATGGTGAAGCGCCGATCGTCGATCCAGAGCCGGGTCGGGATGTTGCCGCCGTGCGCGGACACCAGGAGCAGGATGGGCACGCCTTCGCCGGCTCCCCGATAAGGCTGGGTGACCAGCGCATGGCCCGAGAATCCACGTTCCCGATGATGCTCCGCGCCGTCGAGGCCGAGCTCGGTCAGCACCCAGGCCATGCCCTGATGCGCCTCGTGCAGCTCGGGATCGATGGCGAGCGCCGCCTCGTAATGGAGCCTGGCGCCGATCGGATCGTTGTCCTCGCGCAGCACGTTGGCGAGATTCACGCGCACGATCTTGTTGCCGGGGTGGTG
>DASYAC010000254.1:0-4658 GCA_036501585.1 Steroidobacteraceae bacterium | reverse complement strand
GAACAAGGCGGACTACTATCGCCTGCTGCTCGCAGTGACGCGCGAAGGTGCCTGGGAGTCATGGCTGCTTTACATGCTGCGCAGCGTCGAGGACACGGCCGTCTGGACGGTGGCAAAGATTGGTGCAATCCGCGCGCTCGCCGCTCACACGGCCGACCTTGCCCACACACGACGTCAATGGATTCGAGCCGTACTCTTGAAGACACGTCTCGTTGAAGACGTCAGCCATCGGACGACGCCTCCACCCCTCGGAGGCATCAGGCGGCGAAACTTGAGAGGGCCCATCTAGCGATTCGCTAGACCCATGGAAAAATGCATCGCGCCTCGATGGGCGCGTTCGTTAAACGCGATGGTTCCCGTGCTCCAGATCGGAGACGGCATCCGTCTCGATCCATCTCGCGAGACGAGCCGACATACCGAGAGCGGCGAGTACCGCAATCGTGGCGATCAGCGTCTTGACCGGGTGATGCCAGAACAACCAAACCATGGTGAGCGCGGACAGCGCCAAAATCGCCAGAAAAGCGACGACGTTCCCCCGCGCAATCGAACGAGTCATGCCAGCCTTCCCTTGGGAGTCCCCAATTGTTCCCCAATCGCTTTATACATCGTTCGTAGGAAAACGCCTATACGCAAATACCCTAATTGCCCTACCACTGCGGCCCGTCGATTGCTAGCCGAGCATCGATTCCCGCCGCCAATGGCGGGCCGTGAACACGATGAATACGAGAGCGAGCAGCAATGAGCAACCCGACGAGACGATGGCGTCAGTGGGCGCAATTGGTTCGTCCTTGAGCACGCTGGTCATGAGCAGATGCTGGCTCAGCGACGGAATGACCATCAGCGAGCTCTTGGTCTTGAGCGAATAGATGCTCGCGAAGGCGATGGGCAGCGTCGGCACCAGGAGCACGCTGGTAAGGTAGGTCTGCGCCTCCCGGTAGCTTCTGGTGAACGAGGCGACGAAGGTCATCAGGGCGGCGCCCAACGGCACGAACGGCAGACAGATCGCGAAGAATTCAAGGGCCGTTCGGACGCCGAGATTGGCGCTCATTCCCAGCCGCTCGAGCGGCACGAACCGGAACACGAACACGAACGCGGTGAGATTGATCGCCAGCGACAGGCACATGTAGGCACAGGTCGCCAGAATCTTGCCGCCGAGGAGCGCGCCGCGCGCCACGGGAAGGGTCAAGAGCGGCTCCAGGGACCCGCGCTCGCGCTCGCCCGCGGTGCAGTCGATCGCGAGGTACAGGCCGCCCATCAATACCGAAAACAAGACGAAATAGGTCATGAATCCCAGCACCACGACGGCCCGCCCGGCCGGTGTGGTCACGTCGATGTCATTGACCGCCACCGGCACGGCGAGCAGCGGATCGACGCCGCGCATCTGAATCCGGAGCTGCGCGATCCCGCTTGCGTAGCCTGCGAGCAGCGCGCGGAGCCGGTCGGCGCTCTTGCGGGTCTGCGAGTCCGAGCTGTCCGCCACCACGAAGACCGGCGCCGGCCGCGCCTCCTGGAATCTCGCCGCGAAGTCGGGCGGCACGAGCAGCACCACCGCCCCCTCTTTCCTGACGCGCTCGCGCGCATCCGTTTCCGACAGCGCCTCGGCATGGAGGCGCACGCCCCGGGACTCGAGATAGCGGCTGAGGTTCGGTGCACGCTCGCCTCCGGAGATCGTGATGGCAAGCGGCTCGTCCGACTCGACCACGCTCTGGTTGAGCATGCGCGACACCATGGCGCCGAACAGGATCGGACCGAACAGCGGACCGAACAGCAGCGCCGACACGAGCGTGCGGCGATCGCGCAGGTTTTCCACGAATTCCTTCGCGAACACCGTGAGGAGCGCGCGCATCATGCGAGCCCCTCCGGTTCGCCGAGGATCTCGAGGAAGGCCTCCTCCAGCGTCGCGGATCCGGTGCGGTCGCGCACCTCCTCGAGGGTGCCCTGCGCGAGCACGCTCCCCCGGCCGACGATCACCACTTGATCGCAGAGTGCCGCGACCTCCTGCATCACGTGCGAGGAGAATACGATGCATCGCCCCTGCGCTCTCAAGTTTCTCAATATCTCGCGCAGATTCCGGATCGCCATCACGTCGAGGCCGTTGGTGGGCTCATCGAGTATCACGTTCGCGGGGTCGTGAACCAGCGCCCGGGCGAGCGCCGTCTTGATGCGCTGGCCCTGCGAGAAGCCCCTGGCGCGGCGATCGATGAAGCTTTGCATATCGAGCGCTCGGGCGAGCTCGGCCACACGCTCGGCGAGCCGCTGCCTGCCGATGCCGTGCAGCGAGCCGAAGTACGCAATGTTCTCCCGGGCCGTCAAGTTGCCGTACAGACCCGCCGCGTGCGGCAGGACGCCCAGGTGAGCCCGCGCGGCCGAGGTCTCGCCACGGATGTCGAGGCCGTCGATGCGGGCGCTTCCGCCGTCGGGCGTGAGGACCCCGTAGAGCATTCGGAGCGTGGTCGACTTGCCGGCCCCGTTCGGCCCGAGGAGTCCTGTGATCGATCCATCCGCGGCGCGGAACGACACCTCGCGCACCGCCTCGATGGCGCCGAAACACTTGCGGAGCGCCGCGGCCTCGATCATGGCGAGGGCCCGGTGAGTCCGACGAAGAACGGCGCCGGGTGATGCCGTCGCAGGCAGGACGCGTCGAGCGCGGCGGGCTTCGCGCTGTCCAGGAAATCGGCCATCAGCGTCGGCACACAGCCCGTGACGAGCTGACCGTGCCCTTCGCCCGGGACGATCAGGTGGCGGTAGTGCGTGAGTCCGCGCGCGAGACGTTCGGCATCGGCGGGCGGCGTCACCGGATCCGCCTCCCCCGACAACAGGAGCGTCGGTACCGCGCTCGACAAGGGCGCGTGGAGATCGGCATCGACCGGACCCCTGGGCCAGAGCTTGCAGATGTCGGCGAGCGCATCCAGCTGAACCGCGCCCTGGTAGGTCTGCTCGATCCGTTGCCTCTCGGCCTCCCCCACGTGGAAAAACGGCACATCCTCGCTGCAGACCACGCTGTTCTGCATGCCGCTGGCCAGCTGATCGCGCACCTGCCGGGCCAACATGAAGGTCTCGGCCGCCATGGGCGCCGCGCGCCCGATCGCCGCCTGATGAATCAACGCCGGCAAAAGCGAGGCCTCCACGGCGTTGTACGACAGAAAACGCAGCGCTGCGGAAAACACGCCGCGATCGAATTCCAGCGCCAACGGCTCGCCGGTGGTGGGATCGGCGATCACCAGGGGCTCTTTCTGCGGGCCGAATTTACGGCGCAGGCCGCCGAGCTCGGCCGTGAGGTCCGGGAAGGCCGCTGCGCAATCGGGCGCAGTTTCGCAGCGGGCCACGATGAGATCGAGCGCCCGCTCGCCATCGAGGGGTGTATCGGGTCCGATCGCCTGTTCCGGGTAGGTCACCCCGTCCAGCACGACGGCGCGGGTCTCTCCCGGATGACGCCGCATGTAGAGCTCCGCGACGCGGGTACCGTAGGACGAGCCGTAGAGATCGATCGCGGAGTAGCCGAGCGCGATTCGCACCCGATCGAGGTCCTCGACGGCGATGCTCGTGGTGTAGAAGCGCACTCGATCGCCGTATTTGGCGAGGCAGGCTTGGGTGGCGCGCCGAAGCTCCGGCATCGACTCCTCGGAGTCGTCCCAATCCTCCGGGTAGCTGCAGACCAGGGGCTCGGATCTGCCCGTGCCGCGCTGGTCGACCAGCACGATGTCGTGGTTGCGATTGGCGCGCGCGAAGGCGCCCGCATAACTGACATAAAGATCCGCGGCCGCTTGCCCCGGACCGCCCGCGAGCACAAACAAGGGAGCGGCGGAGGCTCGCCGATTGAGCGCCGGAACCACGGCGACGAATAAACCGATCTTGCGACCGGCCGGGGTCCTGGGGTCCTCCGGCACCGTGAGAACGGCGCAGCGCGCTGCGACCGAGCTCAAGCGGAGCGGGTGCTCGAGCCGGCATTCGTGCAAGGGGAGAGCGGCCGCCGAGGCGGAAAGTCCCTTGCAGATCACCAAGACGCAGGCCGGGAGGGCCTTCCACGCGAGCCGCAAGGTCGTACTCCGATTCATCGCCTCATGACGGTCAGGCGGTCCAGTGTAGCGACTCACTATCCCCACCCGGCCTCGACTTGATAGATTTGCGGCCCAGTTCGTCAATTGGACCCATGTCGAAGGAAGCCAATGACCGTCATTCGCGAAGAGGATCTCATCGAGAGCGTCGCCGGCGCCCTGCAGTACATTTCCTACTACCACGCCCCGGATTTCATCCGGGCGATGGGCCGCGCCTATGCCATGGAGCAAAGCCCGGCGGCGCGCGATGCAATTGCGCAGATACTCACCAACTCGCGGATGTGCGCCGAGGGCCATCGCCCGATCTGCCAGGACACAGGGATCGTGGTGGTATTCGTCAAGGTGGGAATGGGCGTTCGCTTCGAGGCCTCGCGCGATCTCGAGGCCATGATCAACGAGGGCGTCCGGCGCGCCTATCTCAATGCCGACAACAAGCTCCGCGCGTCCATCGTGGCCGACCCGGCGGGTAAGCGCACCGGCACCCAGGATAATACGCCGGCGGTGATCCACACCGAGCTCGGACCCGGGGACGAGCTCGAGATCACCGTGGCGGCCAAGGGCGGCGGATCGGAGAACAAATCCATGTTCGCCATGCTGAACCCG
>DASYAC010000253.1:0-12739 GCA_036501585.1 Steroidobacteraceae bacterium | reverse complement strand
CTTTGCCTCTATGATCATTGGCTTGCGTCGCTCGATTACACCCGCGCGCCGATCAACGTCAACAAGTTCACCGCGCGCCCCAATGTTGACGGGAGCGTCACGATTGCCGTCGCGCATCGACGGCCACGAGGAGGAATCTGGCTGAGCACGCGGGATCATGTCAGGGGCAACATGATGTTCCGTTGGACCAAGGCAAGGAAGAAAGTGGCCCCGCGTACCGCGCTGGTGGACCTGGACGCGATTGACTGGACCAGCGCCTTGCAACGCTGGACGGATTGAGCCTCGATACGCCACTCGCCGATCCGCCGCTCTTGCGGGGCGCAAGGCACGCAGCCGGATCTCTACCTTTCGATAGGTTACAGCCAGGGGGCGATTGGGCCAGTATGCTCGAAAACACCACATAGGACTCCACCCATGAGCAGCAGCTACGACGTCGTCATCGCGGGCGGCGGCCACAACGCACTGATACTGGGATGCTATCTCTCCAAGGCGGGCCTCAAGGTCTGCGTGGCCGAGCGCAACGAAAAAGTCGGCGGCGGCGTGATGACCCGCGAATACACGCTCCCCGGCTTCAGGCACGACACCCATTCGGTCGCGCATACCATCATTCAGGGAAACCCCCTGATTCAGCGCGACGAGCTCGGCCTCAAATCGAAATATGGTCTGCGGTACGTCAATCCCGACAAGATGACGGCGGCCATCTTCGAAGACGGCTCGATCCTGGAATTCTTCTCGGATCTCGACCGAACGTGCCAATCGATCGCCAAGTTCTCGCAGCGCGATGCGGACGCCTACCGCCGCTTCAACAATCAGGTCATGGAAAACCTGGATATGCTGGTCATGGGCATGTTCAGCGTCCCACCGCCCGCGGGTACGCAGGCGGCGATGCTCGATCAAAGTCCGGAGGGCCGCGAGCTCATGCGCACGCAGGCCATCAGCTCCTGGGACCTCATCGAGGAATGGTTCGAGCATCCCAAGATCAAAATCGCGCTGGCGCGTTACGCGTCCGAAGCGATGACCAACCCGTTCGACAACGGCACGGGCTTCGGTTTCTACATCATATTACCGTACATGTATCGGTATGGAACGGGCGTGCCGGTGGGCGGCTCCTGGGCCTTGGCCGACGCGCTGCAGCGCTGTTTCCTGGATAGCGGCGGGACCATCAAGCTCAACAGCACGGTGGAGAAAATTCTCGTTCGCGGGCAAGAGGCGCATGGCGTGGTGCTCGAGGGCGGCGAGGAGATCCTCGCCGACAAGTGCGTCGTTTCAAGCTTGCACGTTCAGCAGGTATTTCCCGACATGCTCCCCGGCTACTCGTTGCCGGAGGATTTCGTGCGTGGCGTGCGCCGCGTCAAGTATGCCGGTCTGCAGCCTTTTCAGATCCATCTCGCGCTCAATGAGGATCCGAAATTCAAGGCGCGCGACGACATCAAGGATTTCTTCTGGGTGGAAAAGTCGCATTCGGACGTCGAGAAATTCGCCCAGGCGTTTCGCGATCTCGAATACGGCTATCCTCGCCGCGATTTCGCCTGCTACGTCGGCCAGCATAAAGTCGATCCGAGCCGTATCCCTCAGGGCAAGGGAGCGCTGCATCTCTATGCCTTTCAGCCCTACCACTTGAAGGATGGCGGCCCGAAGAAGTGGGACGAGATCGGCAAGCAGGTGTACGAGGGATTCATCCAGGACCTGCGCGAGATAACGACCAACATGTCGGAGGACAATATCCTCGGCTACCATTTTCTGACGCCTCTCGATCTCGAGCGGCACGACAATGCGATGAAGCACGCCGACATCGGCCACATCGGCTTGTATAGCTGGCAGCTTGGCGGCAACCGCCCCGTGCCCGGTTGGGGGCAATACAAGACGCCCGTTCCCAAGCTCTATCTGTGCGGGGCCAGCACCCATCCGGGAAGCGGCGTTACCGGCGGATCGGGCCGCAACGCGGCGCACGTGATACTCGAGGATCTCGGGATGGATTTCGATCGAGTGATCGGTGCCTGATCGGGTCACCGTCGCCTGATTGGGGTCACGGACTCGTGAAGCTCGTCAGCAAAGATGGCGTCGAGATGATGGACATCCGCTCGCTCGAGCGCGAGGGAGACGTCCTCGTGTTGAAAGGCAAGATCATGCGGTCGATGCCGGCGACCATCCATCTGCGTCCCGAGGACCTGTGGCAAGCCTTCTCGCTGTTCGGCTGGCGGCTCTTTCTGCATCTGCCCCTGCTGATGTTCAAAGGCTTCAGACGCTCCCGTCGGGCACAACGACAAGCCAAATCCGGCGTATAGATCGAGGAGAGGACGAGTCGAGCAGGGAAGCGCGGGCCACGCCGGTTGGCCAAATCGTTGAGGTCAGGTGTCTCGCGTCAAATTGGCACAGCGGGGAGGCGACTGCACTCAAGATCTTGGTCGTCGACGATAATCGGGATGCCGCAGGAGGCTTGCGCATCGCTTTTGGACCTGTCGGGGCACCGTTGATTCACCGGCTGCGCCGCGTCGCCCGCACGAGTCTTGCCGGCGAAGGCGCGCGCCTCTCGGCAGTGATCGCCCGAAGCGCATCGCGCGTGTGGTCGCGCACGACACGCTTGATGAGCGCCTGACCCTCCGCATCGATCTCGTCCCAGTCGAGCAACGCCAGCGCCATTCGGCGGCATACGTGAAAAATCTGGTGCTGTCCGCTCAAGGCCAACGCGCGGACCCGGGTCTCTTCGTCGGCTGCGTCCCGGCCCGTCAAGCGTCCGATGATGGCCGCGGCCACCGCGAACGAGCGCCGGCTGACGCGACGAAGTACCGCGTCAGAACCGATATCGGGATCGAGTCCCGCCTGCTGTCTTGCCATGAAGAGCCGCCAGTCATCCTGGTCCGCTGCCTTGAATTTGAACTCGGCGGCGCTTGCTTGGAGGTTGCAATATGCCTCGATCAGTGTGTCGTCGTCGGCTCGCTCGGCAATCGCCCGCTCGGCTTCGAGGACCATGGGCGACAGGCTCTCCCAGGCACGGTCGGCGATGAAGTCGACGCACGCTCGAAACACCCCCTCCTTGCTGTCGAAGTAGTACTGCAAAGCCGGCGCGTTCACGCCGGCGGCCGCGGCAATATCACGGGTCGAAGCGCCCTCGTATCCCTTCTCGCCGAACAGCTTCATGGCGGCGGAGATGATACGGGCCCGAGTTTCCTCCCCGCGGGGATACCCGCCGCTGACCGAATGGCGATGTTTGGCGACGGTCGTCATGAGGTTCCTCCGCGTAGCACGTCACAATTATTAAGGTTGACAATATATCCCGATTGGAATACTTATATCAACTGGAATATATCGGGAATCACCATGGATGCCGCGGTCCGCGATCGACAAGTGAAATCGGATGAGGCGCCACGGCCGATCGCGGCAGTCATAGGACAGCCATCGGCGAGGCGTCTGAGCACTCGCGCGCGCATGCTGCTGGCGGGCGTCGGATGCGCAGCGCTCGTCATCGGTGCGTCGTTGGGCGTCCACTGGTGGCTCATCGGGCGGTTCATCGAGAGTACCGACGATGCGTACCTGCAGGCCGACAGCGTGACGGTCGCGCCCAAGATATCCGGCTACATCGCCGAGGTGTACGTGGCGGACAATCAGGCCGTATCCGCGGGCGCCCCCCTGGTGCGGCTCGACAGCCGCCATTATCAGGCGGCGCTCGAAGAGCTCACCGCGACCACAGCGGCGCGTAGGGCCGACATCGCTCGCGTCGAAGCCGATCTTTTACTGCAGCGGGCGAAAATCGCGCAAACGCGCGCCGAGCTCGAGGGTGCCCGATCCAACGAGGTCTATGCACTGGAACAGGTCCACCGCTACGAGCCCTTGGTGTCGTCGGGCGCCGAGACCGGCGAACGCCTCGCCGAGCTCCGCAATGTCTACCGTCAAGCGGTCGCGACGCGGCAGGCGGACGAGGCGGCGCTGGAAGCGGCCGAACGTCAGATCGGCACCATGCAGGCGCAGGTGCTTCAGGCGCGCGCGCAACTCGATGCCACCGCCGCGAGCGCGGAGTCGGCGCGGCTCGACACGCAGGATAGCGTGGTGAAAAGCCCGATCGCAGGCCGTGTCGGCGATCGCACGGTGCGCGTCGGCCAGTATGTACAGCCCGGGACGCGGCTCATGACCATCGTGCCGGTGCAGGACCTCTATCTCGTGGCGAATTTCAAGGAGACGCAGATCGGCCTGATGAGACCCGGGCAAACGGCGACCATCCACATCGACGCCTTGGCGGGCCGCGATCTGCACGGCTCGGTGGCAAGCTTCGCACCGGGGACGGGCTCCGAATTCGCGCTCCTGCCGCCGGAGAACGCCACCGGAAACTTCACCAAGATCGTACAGCGGGTGCCGGTGCGCATTCACGTCGAGGCGGGCGAGGAGGCGCGCAAAGTGCTGGTCCCCGGGCTTTCGGTGAGCGTGAAGGTCGACACCCGGAGCAGCCGCGGCGCGCCTCGGCGCATCGCCTCTCAGAGCGGCCATGGATGAGCCCAAGGCATCGGCGGGCGACTGGATCGCCGTGACGGCGGGAGCGCTCGGCGCGCTCATGGCGACGCTCGACATTTCCATCACCAACTCCGCGCTGCCTCAGATCCAGGGCGCCATCGGCGCCACCGGCACGGAAGGAACCTGGATCTCAACCGGCTATCTCATGTCGGAAATCGTCATGATTCCGCTCGCCGCCTGGCTGACCCGGGTTTTCGGTCTGCGCAAGTTCCTGCTGGCCAACGCCGTACTGTTCTCGGGCTTTTCCATGGTATGCGGACTGTCGCACACCCTCACGCAGATGATCATCGGGCGGATCGGCCAGGGTTTCGCGGGCGGCGCGATGATTCCGACCGCTCAGACCATCGTGCGCACGCGCCTGCCGCGCCATCAGCTGCCCGTCGGCATGACCATGTTCGGTCTCATCGTGTTCCTGGGTCCGCTGTTCGGACCCGTGGTCGGCGGCCGCCTCGCGACCAACGTCGATTGGAGCTGGTGCTTTTTCGTGAATCTCCCGGTATGCATCGCGCTTCTTCTGCTCCTGTACGTCGGGCTGCCCGCCGCGAAGGCGCACTGGCACGAATTCATCAATGCCGATTGGCTCGGCATCATCGGCCTCGCCGCCGGTCTGAGCTCATTGACGGTCGTGCTGGAGGAAGGGCAGCGCGAGCGCTGGTTCGACTCCTCCATGATCGTCTGGTTGAGCGTGGTTGCCGCAGCCGGCATCAGCCTGGTCGCGATCGGCCAGTTCGTCGCCAGGAAACCCGTCGTGCGGCTCGAGCTCCTCTCGAACAAATCGTATGCGAGCGTGATCTTCATCGTGTTCACGGTCGGCGCCGGACTCTACTGCGTGTCCTACCTGGTGCCGCAATTTTTGAGCAACATCGCCGGCTACAACGCGGCGCAGGCGGGCGACATCATGCTGATGTCCGCGCTGCCTGCGCTCGTGTTGATGCCGATCCTGCCGCGCCTGCTCGGCAAGGTCGACCCGCGCTTCATGGTGATCAGCGGACTGCTCCTGTTCGCGGTGAGCTGCATGATCGACATTTCCCTCACGGCGCAGAGCGTCGGGCACGATTTCTACGACTCGCAGCTGCTGCGCGGCGTGGGTCAGATGCTCGCGATCATGCCCCTCAATCAGGCCGCCATGTCGGTGGTATCGCAGACCGAGGCCGGTGATGCGGCGGGCCTCTACAACATGGCTCGAAATCTCGGCGGCTCGGTCGGACTTGCGCTCCTCGGGATCTTCATCGATCGGCGCGTTGCGTTTCACGACGCCGTGATCCGCGAATCGGTCACTGCGAACTCCGTGGCCGGACAGGACCACCTGGCAGCGAGCGGGGCCGCGTTCCTCGCGCAGCACGGCGACCCCGTTTTCGCCGGCGTCCAAGCCCTGAAGCTGTTTGCCGGTCAGATTTCCGAGCAAGCGGCGGTGATCACGTACTCGGAGACGTTCTACGTTCTTGGCGTCGCGATGCTTCTCTGTGTTCCGCTGGCGCTCGTTCTGCGGGGCTCGTCGTCCAGGACGTCCGCGGCGGCCGCCCATCACTGAGCACGGCGCAATGAACCGGACGCCGTCGATGGACCCAGCCCGCTTGCGCTATCTCGCATTGACGGCAGCCGGCTGGCTTGCCGCCTGCACGGTCGGTCCGGAATTCCGCGGCCCGCCGCCGGTGGCGCCGTCGGCCTCTCATGCGGCCGCGTTCAACCGCGCCCCGAAGGACACCTCGGCGGCGCCGCCCTCCGCCGCGCCCTGGTGGATCCCGCTCGGAGATCCCGAGCTCACCGCGCTCATCGATGCGGCGCTTGCCGGAAGTCCCGACGTGCATGCCGCCGAGGCTCGCCTGCGCCAGTCCCGCGCCGCCCTCAGGGAACAGCGCGCCAGTGAGCTGCCGAAGGGCACCGCAAGCGCGAGCTACCTCGATGCGAGGCTGCCGGCGTCCGCCTTGGGTCTGGGGAGCCTCAGTCTGTACAACCTGGGCTTCGATGCCACCTGGGAGATCGATCTGTTCGGGGGCACGCGGCGCGCGGTACAGGCGGCCGCGGCCGAGTCGGTCGCGACGCAGGCGGATCTCGCCGACAGGCGGGTGCAGCTCGCCGCGGAGGTTGCGCAGGCGTACGTGGATCTGCGGGACCGGCAGCAGCGTCTTGATCTCGCGCGCAGGACCGCCACGCTCGAGACCCGCGTCCTGCATCTGACCGAGGAGCGGCGCGGACGCGGCGTCGCATCCGAGCTCGATGTGGAGCGTATCCGCACGCAAGTCGAGAACACGCGGGCGGACATCATTCCGCTGGACGAGGACATCAGCGAATCCCTCGACCAGCTGGCGGTGCTCACCGGCCGCGAGCCGGGCGCGCTCGATCACGAGCTCGGCGCCGCCCGGCCGCTGCCGGCGCTGCCTGCAACCATCGCGGTGGGAGACCCCGCGGCGATGCTCCGCCGCCGTCCGGATATCCGCGCCGCCGAATTTCGCCTGGCTTCACAGAGCGCACAGATCGGCGAGCGCGAGGCCGACTGGTTTCCCAAATTGAGTCTGTTCGGTGATCTCGGCTTCAGCGCCGCGTCTCCGGATCATCTGGTTCGAGGCGCGAATTTCCTCGCACTCGGCGTTCCGTATCTGCAGTGGAACGCGCTCGATTTCGGTCACACCCGTGCCCGGGTGAACGAGGCCAAGGCAGCCCGCGACGAGGCTGAGTCCCAATACGAGAGTGCAGTACTCGGCGCGCTGCGCGACGCCGATGCGGCGTTGTCGCGCTATGGCCACCAGCGTGCGCACGTGATAAGCCTTCTTGCCGTCGAGACCTCCGCCGCCAAGGCCTCCTCGCTCACGGAGTTGCGCTACAGGGCGGGAACCTCCTCGGCGCTGGACTGGCTCGATGCGGAGCGCACACGCTTCTCCGCCGAACAGGATCGCGTGGCGGGCGAGGCGGAATTGATCAAGGATTACGTGGCGCTGCAGAAAAGCCTGGGGCTCGGCTGGCAAAGCTGAGCTGTCCGCTCCGGTCACGTGGTGTCGAGGTTCATCCCGCAGAAGCTGTCACGGCTGCGGCGGAGCCGACCATGGGGACGGGTCGCAAGATCAGGACCGACAGAGCGCTCATCAGCATCAAGCCCGCGCAGTAGCCGAAGGCTACGTCGTACGATCCGGTCACGTCGCGCACCCAACCGGCGATGACCGGAGCGACAGCCAGGGCGACGATCAGCGCTGGCATCATCATCCCCATCACCCCCGCAAAGGCAAGCGACCCGAAATTGCGCACCACCATGACGCCGACGACCGGGAAAACGCCGCCTGCCACGAGGCCGACGACGAAGAATGTACATGCCATGAGCGCCGCGCCAACGCGGGGCGTCAGCAGCAGCAGCAGAGCGATGACCACGACCGTCGCGGTGATGCTGAACACCCAGCGATAGTTCAGGCGGTCGCACAGCCAGCCCAGACCGACGCTTCCGACCGCCCCTCCCGCCGCGATCGCCGGCACGAGATAACCCGCCACGCCGATGGAAATCCCGCTGTCGGCGGCGATCGCGACCGCATTGGGAAGAATTGTTCCGACGACGAACATCGCTGGGACGACGCCCATGAGGGGAACCCAAAAGGCGAGCTTTCCGAGCAGCGCGCGCAGCGGGTAGTGCGCTGCCTGAGTCCCGTGAGCGGCCGTTGCGGGATGAGCCTGCCCTTCGCGGCCCTCGGACGCTCTCAACAGGAACCACGCCGACGGAATCACGGTCACGGCGACGATCGCGCTGGTGATCAAGAATGCCGGCCGCCATCCGAGCCTTGCAACAGGCCCGGTGAGAGCGCCGGGCAGGACGATCCCGCCCGCCGAAATGCCGAGCGTGATCATTCCACTGAGGGTGCCCGCTTTGTGCGGAAGAATGCGGACCGCAACGCTCTGCGCCGGCAGCATGCCGGTGAACGCCGCACCCAGGGCCAGAATACTCGCGTATATCACGACGATCTGCCAGAACGAGTTCGCCACCGCGGCCAGCAGAAAGCCCAACGCGAGTGCGATGCCGCCGAGCGTCACGGTTGCCCGCGCGGTAAAGCGCCCCAGACAATAGCCGACGAGCGGGGACGCCAACGCCATGACCAGGTTGCCTACTGCAAAACCCGTCATCGCCGTGCCGCGCGGAACTCGGAATTGATCGACCCACGGCACCACCCACAAGGGGAAGCACGAGATGAATACCCCATTGGAGACGGCGGGAATGAGCATGCAAGCGCCCAGGGCAATATACTCCTTGAGCGACGTTGACCTTACTGCGTCTGACTGCATGTTAGTCCTCTCCCCAAAACCGCCGCGGATCCGCACGGTCAAGTCGCCGCTCGTTACCGAGTACGCCGCCTGCGCGATGTGCCTGCCTGCGCCAAAGATGATACATTCTCCCGAAGATCGGCGAGCAGATAAACTCATCAACCAGAGAGATCCTATGGACCAGCAATCTGCGGAAGAGCGATATCGGCGTGGACTGGAAGTCGTGGACAAGGTATACGGACCCGGATCGAGCGCCATGATGACCGCGGCGAAGGGCATGCCTTTCGTGGACGAGATCGTCAATCACTTATTCGCGGATGTCTGGAACCGGCCCGGCCTCTCCATGCGCGACCGCCGTCTGCTCGTCATCGGCGCAACCGCCATGCTCGGCCGCGATGACCTGATCGAGACTCAGGTGAAGGGCGGGATACTCAACGGCGAGTTCACCGATGAGCAGCTCGCTGAGATTCCACTCCTGATGTTGTTCTACGCCGGAGCGGGCAACACCACCATGACCTTCAAGGGTATCCAGGCGGCACGGGCAAGCGCGAAGGCCGCTCAGAAAGCCTGAGGCCACGCCGGCGCCGGGCGCCCTCAGAGCCTAATTCGCGGGAGTGCATAGTGGGACAGCCGAGGCTGTATCGATAGCGCCTCGGCCACCCGATCCTCCGTCTGTGCGGCAAAATAATCGAAAAGCATTCGGTCGTGTTCGGGACCCGCCTCGATGACGAAGCGTTCGAGCGCCGCATCGGCCTCTCGCCAGTCCGCCGGGCGGCAGCCCAGGATACGGGCCACGCGGTCGAGGTCGGCCGCTTCGTGCGCCGCACCCGCCGCCGCCTGTCCGCGAGCCCAATCGACGAGAGCGGCCGTCGATGCCTTGTCGACCGCCGCCGCTGCGGTCTTCGGCTCGATTCGCTCGATCGTTGCATCCAGCACGCGCGCCACGAGCGCCGAGCGGCCCTCCGGCGGCCGCACCAGTGGCGGCGGAGTGATGGTGACGTGCAAGCACTCCGCCATGGCCCAGAGCATCGCCCGGCGCGTCATCAGCTCCCAGGTCAGGTATTCGAGCTGCAGCTCCTGCGGACGCGGATCGGTCAACGGACCCGCCAGCGCCATGACGGCGGTCAGCATGAAAGCGGCGGTATGGAAGCTCAGCGCCGGCAGATCCGGCGCTTGCCCGGTTATCGATGCGTAGTGGCGGATGAGATAGGCCGGATCCGCGCCCAAGGGCTCGGTTCCGTGCCGTGTCCGCAATGCGGCAAGGTCGGCCAGCGGGTCGCCGATGTGGGCCGCCTCGAAATCATAAATACAGGTGAGCTGCCCGGCGTCGAACAGGAATTGCCCGGGATCTCCATGCAGCACGCATGCCCTGCGCCGATGCATCGGTACGTTCCGCTGCATCCACCTCAGCGCGAATTCGACCAGCGGCTGCGCACCCTGTTTGGTGCGGCGGTATAGCGCGATGTTCGCGTTGAGGTACGAGAGCGCGATGGCAGCAGGTCCCTCGGGCCGCACGACGCCCGCGGCGACGAAGGGCGCGGTATCGAGAGCGTGCATTCGCGCGAGCACTTCGACGTACTGCTCCGCGACGCGGCGGCGCTCGGCGTCATCGGCCGCGCTGTCGACGTCGCGCGTGCCAGCCACCCGC
This sequence comes from Steroidobacteraceae bacterium, assembly GCA_036501585.1. Classification (GTDB taxonomy): domain Bacteria; phylum Pseudomonadota; class Gammaproteobacteria; order Steroidobacterales; family Steroidobacteraceae; genus Bog-1198. Next base: position 2,349 of record DASYAC010000253.1, on the reverse strand, counting down.
TCCATCACGATGCCGACCGGATCCGCCGACATGCCATAGACGCGCGGCACCGGCAATCCGTTTGCGCGAAACAGCCGCAGTATCGCCGCCTCACGGTCGAGCCCCGGATAGGGCTCGGCATCGAGTTGTTTGTCGCCGCGCACGTAAATGGGAACTGGATCACCCTGACGCTCGACCACGGCATACCACGCCTTGCGCCAGCGCGCCTGGCGCTCGAGCGAGACGAGCTTGCCGCCAACCAACTGCTCGATTTGTGGCCCTAGACGAGCCTCCTCCTCGGCCATGCTCAGTGATTACCCGGCAATGACGGCTTCGGGGTGCATACCGAGCTGCTTGCCGAGGTCGGCGGTATCGAAATATTCGCGCCACGCCGCTATCTTGCCGTCGGAATCGATCTCGTAGATCGCCATCAGCGCGTGCTCGACCCTCACGTCATGCATGGTGAAATGATCGACCCTTTCGGTGACCACGACCGCGCCGCTCGACACTATCTTGGTGATGCCGCATTGCATGAAAGAGGAGAAACCGCACTGGCGCTCGATCTCGGCCAACAACGCGGCGCGCCCTTTGATCACGGGGCCGCCAGGCATCCACAGCTGCCATACGCCATGCTCAGCGAACATGCTCACGATTTTGTTGACATCGGGTCTAGCGGTCGCCCCATCGCCCCACGCTCTGCAGAACTCCATGACTATCTTCTCCTGCTCCTGTGGCATGACGAATGCTCCTCGTGAGGGTCAAGGCTCCGGCTCGTAGAGCGCCGGTTTACCCGAGGCCCTTATACTACTATCGTTCCAGCTTCGAGTTTGTCTTGCGCCCAGGTTGCGGAGCCCCCGATGCTTGCAGTGCGATTTCACGACTATGGCGGATTGGATGCGGTTCGCTATGAAGAAGCGCCGGTACCGGACCTTACGGCAGGCAACGTGCTCGTGCGCGTGAAAGCCGCCGGCGTCAATCCATTCGATTGCTACGCGGTCGAGGGCTACGTGAACGGATATGTGAGTTTCACGCTGCCTGCCGTGCTGGGACGCGACGTCTCGGGGATCGTGGAGGGTGTGGGCACGGGCGCCGATGAGTTTGCGATCGGCGATGCCGTCTACGGGCAGACCGACCCCCGGCTGCACGGTACCTTCGCCGATTTCACCTTGATCGAGCCGCATCGGCTGGCGAGGAAGCCCGAGCATTTGAGTCACGTTGAGGCAGCTTCCCTGCCGAACGTGTTGTTGGCCGCCTGGAGTGGCGTATTCTCGGAGGAGAACGGTGCCGCTGTACGGACCGGCGACGCCGTCCTCATTCATGGCGCGGCGGGAGGCATCGGGACGATTGCGGCACAACTGGCGCGATGGCGCGGTGCCCGCGTATTCGGCTCGGCCTCGAAACACAATCTCGAGTTTTTGCTGGATTCCGGCCTCGAGCGCGTCTTTGACTACTCGCTTGAGGATTGGCAGGCCGAAGCGGGTACCGTGAACTCCGTGCTCAATACGGCGGCCGGTGATGCGGCGGAGGCCCTCTGCTCGATCGTCGAGAGCCCGGGCCGCTATGTCGCATTTCGCGGCCTGCCGGAGCCCGCCTTCGTGGCAAAGCAGGCCGCGCGCGGTATCCGTTGCGTGTCTGCCAGCGGCCCGGCGAGCCTCGTTGACTTTCCGAGAATGGCGCACATGGTGGCGCAAGGGCTCATCAAACCGGTCATCAGCGCCGCGTATCCAATAGCGAAGTTTCGGGACGCGCTCGAGCAGGTTCGCAACGGGCATGTGCGCGGGAAGGTGGTCCTCAGCGTTGCGGACTGAATCGTGGCGCATCCCCGTGCACTCCGCATCCCGCGCGACATTCTCCCTAGCGCGGCCGCACCTTCGTCCCCGCGGTCAAGTTGCGGCGGACGAATTCATGGCTCAAAAAATCGTGCGGAAAGCCCAGCTCCACCCGGCTCATCTCGTCGAGCTGCTGCTTCTGCTGCGCATCGAGGCTCACCTGCAGCGCGCCGAGATTATCCTCGAGTTGACGCAGCGAGCGGGCGCCGATGATGGTCGACGTCACGGCCGGATTCTCGAGCGTCCATGCAATCGCCGCCTGAGCGGAACTGACTCCCGCGGCGTCCGCGATGCGTCTCAATGCGTCGGCGACTGCGATTGATGCGGAGGTCACACGGCCGGCCGCCGTAATGACGTCCTTGCGTCCGCCGGCGGGATCATCGGGTGCGCTCGCACCGCTCGCGTATTTCCCGGAGAGCAATCCACTGGCGAGCGGCGACCAGGGCATCACTCCCATTCCGAGGGCACGTGCCGCCGGTATGAGATCGCGTTCGGTGGCGCGCTGCAGAAGGCTGTATTCGACTTGAAGAGCCGCGAATTG
>DASYAC010000252.1:0-3468 GCA_036501585.1 Steroidobacteraceae bacterium | reverse complement strand
GGCGGCCAACAGCAGCAGCTCGCGATCGGCCGCGCGCTGGTGCTCGATCCACAGCTCTTGATCCTCGATGAGCCCACCGAGGGCATTCAACCCAATATCGTGCACGAGATCGGCGAGGTGATCCTGCGGCTGAACCGTGAGCGCCACCTGACCGTGCTGCTGGTCGAGCAGAAATTGCCCTTTGCGCGCCGCGTCGCGAGCGACCTGCGGGTGCTCGACAAGGGACGCCTCGTCGTATCCGGCAAAATCGATGCTCTGACCGATGAGCTGGTGCGCACGCACTTGACGGTATGAGCGATCCGGCCGCAAAAAGGGCAGGGTGGCACGCAGTCCTGGACCTCGGGTTGCAGAGCTTGAATGGCCGCACCTGCCTCACCCATCGCCGCCACAGCGGCCCGCTGCTCGTGCAGCGCGCGTTTTACCCCGAACGAGGCTCGGCGGTGCAAGCACCGTTGCCCGCTGAGCCCCCCGGGACCGCTGAGCCCCCCGGGACCGCCGAGCCCCCCGGGACCGCCGAGGTTCCCGGGACCGCCGAGGTTCCCGGGCTCACCGAGAAGCCGCTCGCCAGCGAACCGTGTCACCTCTATATCCTGCATCCCCCCGGCGGCATCGCGAGCGGTGATATCCTCGCTTTACAGGCGTCCGTCGGTCCCGGTGCGCACGCCTTGCTCACGACACCGGCGGCCGGCAAATTCTACCGCCGGGGCACCGGGGGCACGGCGCACTTGACGCAGACGCTCAACGCACAGGCAGGCCTCCTCGAGTGGTTGCCCCAAGAGAACATTTTTTATCCCGATGCGGCCGTGGAGCTCTCGAGCATCGTGCGCTTGTCCCGCGGCGCCCGCTTCATCGGCTGGGAAATCAGCTGCTTGGGGCTCCCCGCGCTTGGACAGACGCTGCAATCCGGTGAGATCCGGCAATGCTTCGAGCTCTGGGTGGATGCGCGGCCAATGCTGCTCGAGCGTCAGTCCCTGGGCCCGAGGAGCCTCTCCGCGCGCTGGGGCATGGCCGGCCGCGTCGCCCTCGGAACCTGGCTCGGCTTTCCAGCGACTTCGCGCGACCTCGAGCTCGCGCGAGAGGCCACGGCCGATGCTTGTGCCGGAATGATGGTTGCCTGTACGCTGGTCGACGGGGTGCTGATCTGCCGCGCCTGCGGGATGCGCACCGATCTATTGCGAGAGGTCTTCTGCGGCTTGTGGAGCGCTCTGCGGCCTGCACTCCTGGGCCGCGAGGCCGTGCCGCCGAGAGTCTGGGCCACCTAAAGGCACACGATGGAACTGTCGCCGCGCGAGAAGGACAAATTGCTGCTGTTCACGGCCGCCTTGCTGGCCGAGCGCCGCAAGGCCCGGGGCCTGCAGCTCAACTACCCGGAGTCGGTGGCGCTGATCTCGGCCGCGATCCTCGAGGGCGCCCGCGATGGGCGCTCCGTGGCCGATCTCATGAGTTACGGCGCGACCATTCTCAAACGCGAGGACGTGATGGAGGGCGTCGCCGACATGATCGCCGAGGTTCAAGTCGAGGCCACTTTTCCCGACGGCACCAAGCTCGTGACCGTGCACCGGCCCATCACGTGACAGGCCCTTGATCCATGGTCCCCGGAGAAATCATCAGCGCAGCGGGCGACATCGAGCTCAACGCCGGACGTGAGACTCGCCGCCTGACCGTTGCCAATACCGGCGACCGGCCGATCCAGGTGGGTTCGCATTATCATTTCCATGAGACGAATCGCGCGCTGGAATTCGACCGTGAGCAGGCGCGCGGCTTCCGACTCAACATCGCGGCCGGCACCGCCGTTCGTTTCGAGCCGGGCCAGCATCGCGAGGTCGAGCTCGTGGCGCTCGCCGGCGATCGGATCGTGTACGGCTTCCAGGGCCGCATCATGGGTCCGTTGCCGTGACCCGCATCGCACGCACCGCCTATACCGAGATGTTCGGTCCGACCCGCGGGGATCGCGTGCGCCTCGGCGACACGGATTTATGGATCGAGATCGAGCAGGACCACTGCGTTTACGGCGAAGAGGTCAAGTTCGGCGGGGGAAAGGTCATCCGCGACGGCATGGGTCAAAGCCAGCGGACCTCCTCCGAGGTGGTCGATACGGTGATCACCAATGTGATCATTCTCGATCACTGGGGCATCGTCAAAGCCGATGTAGGGCTCAAGGACGGACGCATCGCCGCGATCGGGAAGGCGGGCAACCCGGACATTCAGCCGAACGTGACCGTCGTGCTCGGCGCCGCCACCGAAGTGATCGCCGGCGAAGGAATGATCGTCACGGCGGGCGCCATCGACGCGCACATCCACTTCATCTGCCCGCAACAGGTCGAGGATGCCCTCATGAGCGGCGTTACCACCATGATCGGCGGCGGAACCGGCCCCGCGGCTGGCACCAGCGCCACGACTTGCACGCCCGGTCCCTGGCACATCGCGCGGATGTACCAGGCGCTCGATGAGCTGCCGATGAACTTCGGCTTGCTCGGCAAGGGCAACGCCAGCCGGCCCGAGCCGCTCGAGGAGCAGGTACGCGCCGGCGTCATGGGGCTGAAGCTTCACGAGGACTGGGGCACGACGCCGGCCGCGATCGACAATTGCCTCACCGTCGCCGAGGGCCACGACATCCAGGTCGCGATTCACACCGACACCCTGAACGAGAGCGGCTTCGTCGAGGATACGATCGCTGCGTTCAAGGGCCGCGCCATCCATACTTACCACACGGAGGGCGCCGGCGGCGGACATGCCCCCGATATCATCAAGGCCTGCGGCATCGCGCACGTGCTGCCGTCCTCCACCAATCCCACGCGGCCCTACACGGTCAATACCGTGGATGAGCATCTCGACATGCTCATGGTATGTCACCATTTGGATCCCGGGATACCGGAGGACGTCGCCTTCGCCGAATCGCGCATTCGCCGCGAGACCATCGCTGCCGAGGACATCCTGCACGACTTGGGCGCCTTCTCCATGATTTCTTCCGACTCGCAGGCGATGGGACGGGTCGGCGAGGTGATCACGCGAACCTGGCAGAGCGCCCACAAGATGAAAGTGCAGCGCGGCGCCCTCCCGCAAGACTGCGGGCAGAACGACAATTATCGGGTGCGGCGCTACGTCGCCAAGTACACCATCAATCCCGCCATCACGCACGGCCTCGCGCACGAAGTCGGCTCGATCGAGATCGGGAAGCTCGCCGACCTGGTGCTCTGGCGACCCGCCTTCTTCGCAACCAAGCCCGCCATGATTCTCAAGGGCGGCATGATTGTCGCAGCGCCGATGGGCGATCCGAACGCCTCCATTCCCACCCCGCAGCCCGTGCATTACCGCCAAATGTTCGGCGCTCTCGGCGCCGCTCGCGCGGCAACCTCGGTGAGTTTCGTCTCGCAGGCGGCACTTGCTGATGGCCTCGGCGCGCGCTTGGGATTGCGCAAGCGGTTGGTCGCGGTGGCGGGCACCCGGGGCTTGCGCAAGGGCGATCTG
>DASYAC010000251.1:0-17538 GCA_036501585.1 Steroidobacteraceae bacterium | reverse complement strand
GGGCCCGAAGTTCATGAGCTTGGGCCTCGGGCGTCAGGACACGGCGTGTCGCAGAAGAGCCGCGAGATTCGGCTCTTGCGTATCTCCGGTCGAGCGGGCAACCTCCTTGCCGTCCTTGAAGACCACGATGGTGCTTTGCTGGGTGACGCCGAGAGAGCGCTTCAGCGCCTTCTCCGTGTCGAAATTCGCCACGTACAGCGTCAGGGACCGAAAGGCGGGCTGCTGCGTCACTTCCTTGAGAACCGGCGCCTGGGCGCGGCAGGTCGGGCACCAGTCGGCGTGAAACACCACGGCCACCGGTTTGCCGGCGGCACGCATCGCGTCGAACTGCGCTTGATCGAACGGAACCTCGGCGGAGGAGGCGAGCGATGCGAACAGGACGAGCATCATCGAAAACGCCGCGGCGGCGAATGTTTTCATGGGGAGACTCCTGGGAATGAGGACCACGCCAGAAGACCGTCCGGAGCGGCCCAATATTACAGGCGACGCACCGGGCGGCATACCGGGCGGCATACCGGGCGGCATACCGGGCGGCGTACCGGGCGGCGTACCGGGCGGCGTACCGGGCATGGCCGAAATCGCTGAATTTCTGGCGCGGGAATTTCCACAGAGCAAGTGCCGCGTGCTCGAGGTCGGTGCCGGCGGTGCGACGGTCGCGCACGAGGTGGGCGCCGCCGAACTGCGCCCAGGAGGAACGGTATCCGGGCCGGTGCTGATGACCGTCGCGGACGTGGGCTTGTACGTCGCGCTGCTCGGTGAGATCGGCATCGTACCGCTCGCGGTGACGACCAATCTGACCATCAACTTCCTCCGCAAGCCCGCGGCCGACAAACGCATCGTCGGCGTGTGCCGGCTGATCAAGGTGGGCAAGGTGCAGGCAGTCGGCGAGGTTCACCTGTATTCCGAGGGTGCGCCCGAGGTCGTCGCGCATGCGGTCGGCACGTATTCCATCCCGAAGATGCGCGGGACTTGATAGAGTTTCCCGATGCGTCCCGACGAATACATGGATTTCGACGGCATCGGCCTGGCCGAGCTGGTGCGCGACGGCGAGACGACGGCGTCCGAGCTCGCCCGTGCCGCGATCGCGCGGATAGAGTCGGTCGATCGATCGCTGAATGCCGTCGTGCAGCGTGCCTACCCCGCCGCGCTCGAGGCGGCGCGTAGCGTCGAGATGACAGCGCCCTTGTGCGGCGTTCCCTTTCTGGCCAAGGACATGAACATCGACATTGCCGGCATGCAGCTGACCTATTCCTGCCGCTGGCTCGAGCACGTGCCTCCCGCGGTTGCCGACGCGCCGCTCGCGGCCCGTTGGCGGGCCGCCGGACTGACCCTTCTCGGGCGCACCAATACGCCCGAATTCGCCGGCGAATTCGTGACCGAGCCGACCTGGCGCGGACCCACGCGAAACCCTTGGGATCTCGACTTGAGTCCGGGCGGATCGAGCGGCGGCGCCGCGGCCGCCGTCGCCGCAGGACTGGTTCCGATCGCGCACGGAACCGATTCCGGAGGCTCCATCCGGGTGCCGGCCGCGGTGTGCGGCCTGGTCGGGTTGAAGCCGAGCCGAGGCTGGGTGCCGGTCGGACCGCACCTCGATGAGCTCGCCGGCGGGCTCGATTGCGAGCATGTGCTGACCCGCACCGTGCGGGATACGGCGATGATGCTCGAGGCGACCCAAGGTCCCGATAGTGTGTCGCGGATGCCCTTGAGGTCCGCTGCCGGGACGTTTTTGCGGGCGATCGGGGCGGCGGTTCCCCCGCTGAAGATTGCGGTGCTCCTGAACGCGCCGGGCGGAGCGACGCCGAATCCAGAGATCGGCGGGGCCGTGGAAGATCTGGCCGACTATCTCGCCGGCGCCGGGCACACGGTCACGCGAGCCGCATTTCCCGACTCCGCGGCGGTGGGTGAACCCGCGGGCCTCATCTGGCTGACCGCGATCGCCGAGGAGATCGACTCTGCTGCCCAGATCCTGGGCCGCGCACCCGCGCCCGACGAGCTCGAGGCGCTCACCCGGGCGGCCCTTGCGCTCGGCAAGCGAAGTACCGCGGTCGATTACCTCCGCGCGAGGCGTGCCCTCACCCGCGCGACGCGCGAGATGGCGGAGACTTTCCGGGACGTGGATGTGCTGATGCTCCCGAGCACCGCGGACTTCCCGCCGCGCATCGGCCAGATCGACGGCCGCACGCCGGCCTTCGATCTCGACCGCTGGAATGCCGAGTCGTACGGCTTCGCGCCGTACACCGAGATATTCAACGTCACGGGGCAGCCGGCGATCTCGTTGCCGCTCGCCGCGTCCCGAAACGGGCTGCCGATCGGCATACAATTCGCCGCCCCGCTCGGGGAGGACGCGAGACTCATCTCCCTCGCGGCGTGGCTCGAGCGCGAGCGTCCCTGGGAGGATAGGCTCGCGGCACTGCGGCGGCGATTCGTCTAGCGCGCCGGCTCAAAGCGCGCCGGCGAAGTGGAGCCGCCGGGGATCGCTCAGCAGCTCCGTCAGGTCCTCGCCGGGGACCGGAGGCCCGAAGTAATAACCCTGGCCCTCCGGACATCGGCGCTCCCTCAAGAACTCGAGCTGGTCGCGGGTCTGGATACCCTCCGCGATCACCCGCATGTTGAGGCTCCGCCCCATGTTGATGACGGCGCTCACGATGCTGGCGTCGTCCGAGTCCGTGGTCATGTCGCGAATGAACGATTGATCGATTTTCAGGGCATCGATCGGAAAGCGTTTCATGTAGCTCAGGCTCGAGTAGCCGGTGCCGAAATCGTCCAGCGCAATCTTCACTCCGAGGCCTTTCAGGGCACGAAGGATTTCCGCGGTCGATTTCCAGTCCTGCATCATGAAGGTCTCGGTCAGCTCGAGTTCCAGGAAGGACGGCTCGAGTCCCGATTGATCTAGAATCTGACGCACGTGGCCCAGAAAATCCTTGGCGCGCAGCTCCACCGCGGACACGTTGATGGCGACCGAGATCGGCGGGAGGCCGCGATCCCGCCAGGCCCGGGCCTGGCGGCAGGCGGTCTGGAGCGCCCAGCGGCCGATCGGCAGGATGAGTCCCGATTCCTCGGCGATGGGAATGAAACGGGCGGGCAGCATCACCCCGCATTGCGGACGATTCCATCGAATCAGCGCCTCGACACCGACCACGGCACCGGTCTCCAGGTTCACCTTGGGCTGATAGTTCATCTCGAATTCGCCACGTGCCACGGCCTGACGCAGATCCGTCTCGACGCTCTGGCGCTCGATCGCATTCGCGTTCATCTCCGGCTTGAAGAACTGGTAGTTGTTGCGCCCGGTGTACTTCGCCTGATACATCGCGAAGTCGGCATTGCGCAGCAGCCTCTCCGCGTCCGACGCGTCGCCGGGGTAGGTGGCGATGCCGACGCTCGCGGTGATCCTGAGGTCCTGCTCCGCGATGCGGTGGGGCGCCGCGAGCGCGGCGATGATCTTTTCCGCGCAAAGCGCGGCGTCGCGGGGGTGGACGACGTCGGCCAGCAATATCAGGAATTCGTCGCCCCCCTGACGGCTGACCGTGTCGGAGCTGCGGACGCAGGTCAACAGCCGCTGCGCGACCGACCTCAGGAGCTCATCGCCCATGGCGTGGCCGAGCGAGTCGTTGATGTGCTTGAATCGATCGAGGTCGATGTAGAGCACGGCGACGGAGCTCCCGGTGCGGTGCGCTCTCATCATCGCCTGATGGAGCCGGTCGCTCAGCAGGGTCCTGTTCGGAACGTCCGTGAGACTGTCGTGCAGCGCCAGGCGGGCCAGCTTGTTGGACAGTTCGCGGGCGACCGTCACGTCGTGCGCCACCATCACCGCCCCGATGACGCCGCCGAGCCGGTCGTGGATCGGCGCGGCGCTGGTCTCGACGGCCAGTTCCACGCCGTCGCCGCGTACCAGCATGCAGTCCGCGCCGAGTCCCACCGTCCTGTCCTCGATGATGGCGCTCGCGGTGGGGGTCGGAATGGGGCTGCGGGTCGTGACGTCGATCAATCGGAACACGTCGTCCACCGCGCGTCCGGAAGCCTGTGCTTGGGACCAGCCGGTCATCCGTTCGGCGACGATGTTGAGATAGGTGACGCGGCCCCAGAAATTCGTGCTCACCACGGCATCGCCGATGGAATTGAGCGTCACCTGTGCGCGCTCCTTTTCCTCGAACAGCGCGTCGGCGTTCTCGGCGCGCGATTCCTCGCTCGATTGCAAAGCGCGCTCCGCCGCACGGCGGCCGCCGACATCGCGAAACACGATCACCGCGCCTGCGAACGCATCGCCGCCGTCGCGAATCGGCGACGCGCTGCATTCGATGGGGATGAGGATGCCGCGGCGGTTGACGAGCGCGACGTGGTGCGCATAGTCGATCTTTTCGCCCGATCGGCGCACGGAATCGAACACGCTGTCGAGCGCCGCGCCCGTGTCGTCGTGCACGATCTTGAAGCATCGCGCCAGCGGGAGCCCTACGGCGTCGGCCGAACTCCAGGCGCTGACCAATTCGGCCGCAGGATTGAGATAGGTCACGCGGCCGGCGCCGTCCACCGCGATCACCGCGTCCGCGACGTTGGCGAGCGCGGCCTCCAGGTGAACGCGCCGCTCCCGCAGCTTGGCGGCTGGAACGGGCTTCACGGTCACGGTCAATTATCCGCGTGCATGATCGGCCGAAGCCTACACAGAGGCAGAGCCGTTACTTGTGCGCCGGGCCCTGAATCGGACGTAGGAGGCTTCCCACGATCATCTTTTCCCGCCGACGCGCCGTGAGAATAGCCTCGGTGTAGCCGTTCGGCTCGGTTCGTCCCTTGAAAATGAGATCGCAGGCGGCCTGGAAGGCGGTGCTCGCCTCGAGATCGCGGCACATGGGCGCATAGTCGGGGTCGGCCGCGTTTTGATGGTCGACCACCGCGGCCATCGCGCGCAACGCCTCGAGCACCTGATCCTTCGAGCAGATGCCATGCAGCAGCCAGTTCGCCATGTGCTGGCTGGAGATGCGAAGCGTCGCCCGGTCCTCCATCAACGCAACACTGTAAAAATCCGGAACCTTGGAACAGCCGATTCCGAAATCGATCCAGCGCACCACGTATCCGAGGATGCTTTGAGCGTTGTTGTTGAGCTCGGTCTGAATTTCGGCGTCGGTCCACACCCGCGCCGACACCAGCGGCGGCGTCAAGATGTCCTCGAGCGAGGCGGGAGCGCGGCCCGCGAGCGCGGCCTGCGCCTCGGGCACGCTCACCTGGTGATAATGCAGTGCATGCAGGGTTGCGGCGGTGGGTGAGGGCACCCACGCGGTGTTCGCGCCCGCCATCGGATGAGCGATCTTGGTCCTGATCATTTCGGCCATCAAATCCGGCATTGCCCACATGCCCTTGCCGATCTGCGCGCGTCCCGGCAGACCGCACGCGATGCCCACGTCGACGTTGTGCCGTTCGTAAGCGTCCAGCCACACGGCCTTCTTGAGGTCTGCCTTGCGGGGAACGGCCGCGGCCTCCATGGAGGTATGGATCTCATCGCCGGTGCGATCCAGGAAGCCGGTATTGATGAACACCACGCGCTCGCGTACTGCGCGAATGCATTCGGCGAGATTGACGGTGGTTCTGCGCTCCTCGTCCATCACGCCGACCTTCAGGGTGTTGCGCGGCAGTCGCAACAGATCCTCCACCGCGGCGAACAGCTCCGCGGCGAAGGCCGCTTCTTCCGGCCCGTGCATCTTGGGCTTGACGATGTAGATCGAGCCGGTCCGCGAATTTCCGCGCGCGGCCGGCCCGACGAGATCATGAAGCGCGATCAGCGAGGTGACGGCGGCATCGATGAAGGTCTCGGGTATCGGTGCGCCGTCCGAGGTCACGGCGTTCGAGAGCATGTGGTGCCCGACGTTGCGCACCAGCATGAGGCTGCGGCCCGGCAGCACCAGCTCGGATCCCGTCGGCGTGAGGTAGCGGCGGTCCGCAGAGAGCCGCCTCGCGACGGACCTGCCGCCCTTGTCGAAGCGGCACTCCAGAGTGCCTCTCATCAACCCCAGCCAGTTGCGGTAAACGACCACCTTGTCCGCCGCACTGACCGCGGCCACCGAATCCTCGCAATCCTGAATCGTCGTGATCGCGGATTCGAGCACGACGTCGCTCAGTCCTGCCGGGTCGTCCCGTCCGATGTGGTGGGCCCGGTCGATGCAGAGCTCGACGTGCAGGCCGTGGTGAGTGAGCAGGATCGCGGAGGGGTTCGCCGGATCGCCCTGGAAGCCGGCGAGGCCCGCGGCATCGATGAGCCCGACCGAGGCACCGCCCGCGACCCCGGCCTCGAGGCCCCGCTCCGTGATGCGGTAGCTCCGGGAATCGCGATGACTCGCATCGCGCAGGGGAAAGTGCCGGTCCAGGAAATCCCGAACGTAGCGGATCACCCGCGCGCCGCGCTTCGGATCATAGCCGCCGCCGGGATTCTCGTCCGGCGCGCGAGAAATCGCGTCGGTTCCGTACAGCGCGTCGTAGAGGCTTCCCCAGCGCGCGTTGGCGGCATTCAGCGCATACCGGGCGTTGTTGACCGGAACGACCAGCTGGGGGCCTGCGATGGCGGCGATCTCGGCATCGACATTCTCGGTCGATATCCGGACCGGGGCGCCCTCGGGCACGAGGTAGCCGATCTCGGCCAGATAGTCGCGGTAGCGAGCGCGGTCGAATCCGGCGCCCGCATTCCGGCGGTGCCAGGCGTCAATCAGCGCTTGGAGCCGGTCTCTCGCGGCGAGAAGCTCGGCATTGCGCGGACTCAAGCGACGGACGAGCGATGCAAAACCCCGCCAGAAATCACCCGCCTCGATGCCGGTGCCGGGAATCGCCTCGCCATTGACGAAGTCGTGCAGAACCCGGTGAACCTCCAGGCCTTCGACCCGGATCGTCTGGGATGCTTCGATGGGGTGTGGCATGGAGCGCCTCTGGATCTTCGGGCCATGAGGCCGCATGGGCGATGATATAATTCCTCGATAAGATTTGCGGGGACATTTTTTCGATGTTCGACGCCGCGGTTCGCTGATGAGTCTTCTCGTTCGAATCAACGTGGTTCTCGGCGTCGTCTCGTTGGCTGCCGCGGTGCTCGCGGCCTACGCCTGCTGGATGATCCTCGAAGGCAACGCGCGCCGCGAGGTGCTCGCCGAGGCCGGACTCATGATGGACAGCGCCGGTGCCATCCGTTCCTACACGGCAAGCGAGATCCTGCCGCTGCTCGAGCCATCGATGCGCGACTCGTTCCTGCCGCAAGGGATCCCGTTCTACGCCGCCACTCAGAATTTCCTGAGGCTGCGAGAGCGCCACCCGGAGTACATGTACAAGGAGGCGACGCTCAATCCCACGAACCCCCGCGACCGGGCGGCGGACTGGGAGGCGGACATCATTCAGCGCTTCAGAAACGACGCGGGCCTGTCCCAGGTGATCGGCGAGCGCGAAACGCCGATGGGGCAGTCGCTGTACCTCGCCCGGCCGATCCGCGTTTCCGGCGAATGTGCCCAATGCCACGGCTCGCCCGCCGCGGCGCCGGCCAGCATGGTCGCTCGCTACGGCCGGGACAACGGCTTCGGTTGGGCTGACCGGGAGATCGTGGGTGCCCAGGTGGTCTCGGTGCCGTTCGCGAACGCCTCGGCGAATGCGAAGCGCGCCTTTCAGGCATTTCTGATCGCGCTGGCGGCCGTGTTCACGGCGATTTTCGTCGCGCTCAACGTGCTGCTCTACGTTCTTCTGGTCCGCCCGGTGAGGCGGATCGCGGCCACCGCCGAACGCGTGAGCATGGGCGACATGTCCGCGGACGAGTTCCCGCGCCGCGGCCCCGCGGAGATCGACTCGCTGGTGCGCTCATTCAACCGGATGCGCACGAGTCTCGACAAGGCGATGCGCCTTCTCGACCGGTGAGCGCGCGGATCCCCGACTTGCCGACCCTATCGTGAGCGACATCTTCATCAGTTATTCGCAGGCCGACCGGGAGTGCGCCCATGAACTGGTGGCGTTGCTCGAGGCGCAGGGGCTCAAGTGCTGGATCGCGCCCCGCGACATTTCGCCCTCCGCCGACTGGGCCGCGGAGATCATCGATGCGATCTCCTCCGCGCGCATCATGCTCCTGGTATTCTCGGCGAGCAGCAACCAATCCCCCCAGGTCCGACGCGAGGTGGAGCGGGCGGTTCACAAGGGCGTGACCGTGTTGCCGTTTAGAATCGAGGACGTCCTGCCGTCCAAGAGTCTGGAGTTCTTTCTGAGCGCGCAGCATTGGATGGATGCATTTCCGCCGCCGCGCGACGCGCACTACCGCAGGCTCTCGACTTATCTCACCGCTCAGCTCGCCGCTGCGCTCCCGCCCGCGCCCGCATCCGCGCCCCTGCCCGCGGCAGAGCGTGCCGCGCCGCTTCGCGAAGCTGCGGCCCGGGAGGCCTTGAGCTCGCGGGATCTTGCGCACATCGAGGCCCAGCTGGCCTCCTACATCGGTCCTCTCGCGAGGTTTCTGGTCAAGCGGGAAGCTCAGGGTGCGGCGGGGACCGAGGAACTGATCGCGAGGCTGTCGACCGAGTTGGAGGCGGAATCGGACCGAACCACGTTCGCGCAACGCTGCCGGCACCTGCCGGGCGCCGGTTGACTCGCATCCGGCTCCCCTGGGTGGCATGCGCGTATCTCGCGCTCTACAGCTTCGGATTCCTGTCGAATCCCGTGTTCGGCGCCGCCGCCATCTGGCCGGCTCACGCGCTCAGTTTCGCGGTGTTCGTGCTCCTTCCGATCCGTCGCTGGCCCGGGATTGCGCTGGTCTTGATCTGCTGTGATTTCCTCGCCAACCCGTTGTTGAGCCGGCTCTCCGGACTTGCGTACCACGACTTCCTCGGACTGCTCGGTCTCGCATTCGCCAACTTGTTCACGGCGGTCGGGCCGGCCGTCATCGCACGGGTATCCGGATTGCTGCAGAGCGAGGATCGATACCAGCTGGTCGTCTCTCCGCTGTGGCTCGTCGCACTTCTCGTCGGGGTCGCGCCGGGCGCGTTGCTCGGCGCCGCAACGCGCGCTCACGACGCGGGCGCGCCGATCGAAGCGGCAGACTTCGGCCTTTGGGTGCTCGCCGCCGTGCTCGCCATCGTGACGATGGGGCCGGCGATCTTCGGCATGGTGCTGGGCTTCTCGGCGCCTGCGAAAGCGGCCGCGAAGCCGTGGGAGGGGTGGGCGATTTCCGTGGGGGTGGTCGCGTTGTTCCTGTGGTTCGTGCTCGCACCATGGCCGGCGGCGGACGTACTGGTCGAACCGATGCTGTTCACGATTCCCCTCGCGTGGCTGGCGCTGCGATTTTCGCAGCGGACGACGAGCATCGCGGTGGCCGTCGTGGCGGCCGGCATCTCGGTTCTGGGTGGGCATCGTACGGGCGGCGAGAATTTGCCTGCGAACATTCCGGCTTGGTCCGACGTCGTCATCTCGATCGATGTGTTCCTGCTGATCGGCTGCGGTGGCGCGCTGTTGGTCAATCTGATGACGCTCAAGCAACGCGCGCTGCTCGAGGAGCTCGCGCGCGAGCATGCACAGCTTCGCCAGTACGCCCAGGCGCTCGACTCGGCCGAGGAGGCGGCGCGCCGACATACGGCGGCGGATCTGCACGACGGCATCGGCCAGGTGCTCGCCGGCCAGAGCATGACGCTCTCAGCCATGCGCGCGCATGCCAACCAACCCAAGCTCGCAGCCTTGATCGAGGAGGCGGTGGAGGCCTCGAGGGAGGCGCAGGAGGGCCTGCGGCTCATGATCCAGGACTTGAGCCCTCCTGAGCTGGAGCATGCGTCGCTCGAGGAGATGCTCAAGTGGCTGGCGGAGCTGTTCAAGACGCGGTTCGGATTCACCATCGCGTATCAGGCCTCCGGAGGCACCGGGCTCGATCAAGACCATCTGCAACTCGTCTACCGGTGCATCCGGGAACTGTCGATGAACGCCTGCAAGCACTCGGGGCGGCCGGCTGCCTCGGTGGAGGTGAGGGTGGCGGCCGGCTGGGTATGGGTCACGGTGCTCGATGACGGCGTCGGGTTCGACGCGCAGAGCGAGCTGTCCGCCTCCAAGGGCCGCTTCGGACTCGCTCAGCTGCGCGAGCGTGTGCGCGCGGCCGGAGGCACGGTGAGTCTGACGAGCGCGGCGGGCGGCGGATGCCGGGTGACGGTTCGGCTGCCGCTATAGGCGCAGGAGCCATCGGCCGCGGGCAAGAGAAAGCCCGGGCACGCGAGGGCGTACCCGGGCTCGGAAGCCTCGAGGTCTACCAGACAACTTCGATGTCTATCAGGCGGCCTCGAGAGCTATCGGGCCTGCTGTTTGCGGCGGCTGCCGACGATGAGCGAGCCGCCGAGGAGCAGCGTGAGCGCGCTGGTGGCCGACGTCGCATCGATTTCAGGCGCCGGCCGCACCATCAGAAATTCCTGGCTGGCATCCTTGGGATTGGCACCGGGGCCGTCCGGGGTGAACACGCTGACGTTGCTCGCGACGTAGCCGTTCGTCGCCTGCGCGAAGGCCGCCTGTTCGAGCGCGGTCGCGCCGCCGGACGGGTTCGTGGTCTGGCCGTCGAAGATGTCCCAGATCGCGAACGCATAATTCGTCTGCGTCGTCGTATTGCCCAGATTGGCGAGCAGGCCGTTCGCGAGCCATCCGGCCGCATTGTAAGCTTGCTGCGCGGTGTAGGTATTGCCGCCGAAGGTGAATTTTTCGCTGCCGTCGAGCGCCCCTGCCGCCGTCGTGGTGGCGTTCCAAGGCGTGTTCAGATAGGACTCCGTGTTGAAGTCGTCGCAGATCAGGTACCCGGAGTAGTTGAGGCCGTTGCCCTGCACGGTGCCCTGGTAGGGGCTCACGTAAACGCCGTCGGCGACCGTGCCGTTGCCGACGCCGGTGAGATCCAGCGTGTACTGAGCGAAGCAGGCCGGAGCGGCCGCCAGCAATCCCAGTCCGAGTAATATTTTCGCTCTGCGTTTCATCGACTGTACCTCTGCAATATTCGCGACCGGCACAGCTTCTCCGCTGGACCGCGCGAACGCAAAGGCAAACGCGTAGCTCATGATGTGCTACGCAGTTCACATCAGGATAAGTCAAATCGCGCTTTCCTCCTCGTGTGTCCGGCACGGCCGCACGCCTTCGCGAATGATTTCCGCCAATCGAAGCGCGCCCGGACCCGCATAGTCCCGATCCGCGAAAACCAGGTAGAGACTGCCCCAGCGCTCGGTCCCTTCCCGCAGCGGCAGCGCCTTGAGGGTGCCGTTGTCGAGCTCGCCGCGCACCATCTCCTCCGGATACCAGGCGAAACCGAGCCCCATCACCGCGGCGTGAATCGAGGTGGCTTTGTGGCTCACCGTCCAGCTTTGTTCGGCTCCGAGCCAGGTGCCGCCGCGGCGCTGACTGCCCGTGTCGCGAATCACCAGGTGACGGTGCTTGCGCAGATCCTGCAGCGTGAGCTCACGCCCGAGCCGGTGCAGCGGATGATCCGGATGCGCGGCCGGAATGAAGCGCAACCGGATCAGGAAATCGCCCGCGAATCCGCGCGGTATCTCCGAGCAGATGGCGAGATCCACGCGCCGCTCGAGGAGTGCCTCTTCGGTACCGCTCAGCACGGTCTCGTACAGCTCGATGCGTGTTCCCGGATGGTCCTCGGCGAAGCGGGCGAAACAATTGAGCAGCAGCCAGGTGGGAAAGATGATCTCGACCGCGAGCCGCAGCTCCGGCTCCCAGCCTGCCGCGAGACTGCCCGCCGCGCTCTCGAGCGCGCCGGCTTCCTCCAGGAGGGACTTGGCGCGACGGTACAGCACCTCTCCGGTCGCGGTCAGGCGGGCCTTGCGTCCGATCACTTCGAAGATCTTCACGCCCAAGAGCGATTCCATTTTCTGGACCGCATAGGTGACGGCGGACTGGCTCTTGTGAAGCGAGGCGGCGGCCTGTGCGTATCCGCCGGCGTCGACCACCGCCAGCAGGGAGCGCCACTGTTCGAGGGAGATTCGGGGATTTGCTGCCATATATCTATCCAACTGATGGGTATGACCCAAATATTCTGCTTTTTTATCTGATTAATCAATATTAAATAGGAGACCAGAGATTCCCTAGAGATTCCCAAGGCAACCAAGGAGATCACCGTGACCACTCTTTTGCAGATCAACGCCAGCATCAACAACCACAGCGGCCAATCGAGCCAGCTCGCCAATCAATTCGTGGCGGCATTCCGAGCCCGGCATCCCAAGGCGACGGTGGTGGTGCGCGACGTGGCCGCCGCCGAGGCCGTCCCGCATCTCACGGCGGAGCGCTTCGGAGCGTTCATCGCGAAGCCCGACCAGCGCACCCCGGCGCAGCACGGCGTCGTCGCCTATTCCGACGCACTGATCGAGGAGATCAAAGGCGCCGACGTGGTCGTGATCGGACTGCCCATGTACAACTTCGGCGTACCGTCGCAGTTGAAGGCGTATTTCGATCACATCGCCCGCGCGGGGATCACCTTTGCATATACCGAGCAAGGACCGGTGGGACGCCTCACCGGCAAGAAGGTGTACGTGTTCGCGGCGCGCGGCGGTCAGTACGTCGGCACTCCCCTGGACACACAGACCAGCTACGTACGCGACTTTCTCGCGTTTCTCGGCATGAGCGACGTGCATTTCGTTTACGCTGAAGGCCTCGCGATCAGCCCGGAAAGCAAGGAGGCGGGCCTGGCGAAGGCGGCCGCCGAGATCGCCCGGCTCGCAGCTTGAAGCCGATGCACCTTGCAACCGCAGAGCGGCTTGAAACCCGGAGAACAGCATGAGCAACCGAAATTTGATCCGTATCATCGAGTCGGTCCCCACCTCCGACGGCGCCGGCGTGAAGCTGCGTCGCAGCCTCGGAAGCCAACGCGGGTTGTACGTCGACCCGTTTCTGATGCTGGATGAGTTTTACTCGGACGATCCGGACGATTATCTGGCCGGCTTTCCGGCTCATCCGCATCGCGGATTCGAAACCGTCACATACATGCTGGACGGGCACATGCGGCATGAGGACCATCTCGGCAACCGCGGTGACTTGGGTCCTGGAGACGTGCAATGGATGACAGCCGCCCGCGGCATCATTCACTCGGAGATGCCTCAGCAAACCGAGGGGCGCATGCGCGGCTTTCAGCTGTGGCTGAACCTGCCGTCGAAGGAAAAAATGAAGCCCGCGCAATATCGGGACATTCCGTCGCGAGAGATTCCGGTAATCGAGCTCCCGTCCGGAGGGAGGGTGAAGGTGATTGCGGGCGCCTACCCCTGGGACGGCAGAATCGCCGAGGGTCCGGTGAATCACGCAGGCGCGAAAATCACCACGGATGCGTCGTACCTCGACGTGCATCTGCCGGCCGGTGCGCAATTCCTCGCGCCCGTCGCCGTCGGCCATAGCACGTTTCTATACGCCTACGAGGGCAGCGCGGACATCGGCGCGCCCGGATCCACGAAGGCGCTGCCGAACCGCGCGGCCGGCGTGCTGTCCGACGGTGATTCGGTACGGGTCGTCGCCAAGGATTCGGGGGCGCGATTTCTGATGCTTGCCGCGAAGCCGCTGCGCGAACCTGTCGTGCAATATGGACCCTTCGTGATGAACACCCGCGAGGAGATCGAGCAGGCACTCGCCGATTATCGAGAGGGACGACTGGCCGCGTAAGCGGGCTCTACCATCGCGCCCCGCGCTCCAGGACCGCCTGATTGCGGGGGCCGATGGGCGATTAGGGGAATGCCTGCCGTATCTGTAGTGGGGCTGCGGATTTGTGAGACCTCACTCAAACATCCGGCGCCTCCTTATTGCAATGCGTTTCCTCCAAGTGCAGTCTGCTGAAATATCACAGGCCAGGAAAAGGAAGTTCGTGGAGATCCTCGCAAGCGCGTCCCGATACGGACCGCTGGGGTCCCGACACGCCGGCCCCGCTGCCGACGAAACACGCACGCCGGCACAGATGCCGGTGCGTGTTCGTGTGCGTCGCATCATCGACCGATTGCCATGGCCACCAAACTGCAGCTTCTTCTCGTAGAGGACAACACGGCGGACGCGGAACTCATCGCGCGCCACCTCGCCAGGGGACGCATCGACTGTGCCATCCACCGGGTTCAGACGGAGGCCGATCTGGTATCCGCGCTGAAGACGCTCAAGCTCGACCTGATCATCTCGGATTTCTCGCTGCCGCAGTTCGACGGATTGCGCGCGCTCGAGATTGCGATAGCGCGCGCTCCGGACGTGCCTTTCATTTTCGTGTCGGGAACCATCGGCGAGGAACGCGCCATCGAGGCGGTACGCAGGGGCGCGACCGACTACGTCTTGAAGACCAATCTGGCGCGGCTTGGCTCGGCCGTCGAGCGTGCCCTGCGCGAAAGCGAGATCAAGGCCGATCAGCGGCACTCGGAGAAGCAGCGGCGGGAACAGGAAGTGCGGCTCGAGCGGCTCACCCGATCGTACCGGATGTTGAGCAACACGAGCTCCGCGATCCTGCGTCTGCGCAATCGCGCGGAATTGCTCGACGAGGTGTGCCGTATCGCGCATCAACAAGGCGGTTACGATCGGGTGGTCATCAGTCTGATCGACTCCGACGCAAAGACCTTGAGGCCGCACGCCTGCGCCGGCGTCGACTCGAAGAGCTTGCAGTCCGCCGACGTGACGGTGCTCGAGACGAACGCGCGATCCATGACCCTCAATGAGCGGGCGATTCACTCGAACTCTCCGGCCGTGGTCAATGATCTGGCCGCCGATCCGCACCCGGGTGCGCACCGGAAGCTGTGGATCGATCAGGGCTGGCGGGCCGTCGCCGCCTTACCCCTGCCGATCGACGGCACGGCCATCGGAACGATCACGCTGTTCAGCGGCCAGCGCGATGTGTTCGACGAGGCCGAGATGGGGGTGCTGATGGAGCTCACCGCGAACCTGGGCTTTGCGCTCCAATACCTTCAGAAGGACGAGGCGCTGCACTTTCTGTCCTACTTCGACAGCCTCACCGGTCTTGCCAAGCGGCAGCTGTTTTGTCAGCGGCTGAGTCAGTTTCTCGCCGATGACGCCGGCGACCGGCATACCCGGACAGTGGTCGTTTTCGACGTGCAGAAGCTGGGCGCGATCAACGACTCGCTCGGCCGTTACGTGGGCGACCGCCTCATCGAAGAAATCGCCGCCCGCATCAAGGAGACATTCGCGCATTCCGATTGCGCGGCGTACTTCGGCGGCGGGACTTTCGCGCTGATGCTGTCGAACGCCGGGTCCGGCAACATCGAGAATACCGGCAGGGTCATGCAGAGCGCCGCGGCTCAGTTGTTCGCGGAGCCGTTTCAGGTCGGAGGCCAGGAGCTTCGGCCTTCGATCCGTTCCGGCGTGGCATTTTATCCGCATGACGGAGGGACGGCGGACTCGCTCGTGCAAAACGCGGAGGCCGCTCTGAAAGCGGCCCGCGAGGACAACGAGAAGTACATGATGTACGGACTCGTCACCCAGCGGCCCACCTCCGGTACCGTGGCGCTCGAGGCCAGGCTTACCGCCGCTCTGGATCACGGAGAATACCTGCTGCACTATCAGCCCAAGGTCGATATCGGGGCCGGACGCATCGCGGGATTCGAGGCGCTCCTGCGGTGGCAGGACAGCCAGATAGGTCTCGTACCCCCGTCGGTGTTCGTTCCGCTGCTCGAGCGATCCGGGGCCATCGTGGACGTCGGGGAGTGGGTGCTGCAGCAGGCGGTCCGAGACATTCAAAGCTGGAACGCGCAAGGCGTCGAGTCGGTGCGGGTGGCGGTCAACGTATCGCCGCTGCAATTGCGGCGCCGCGATTTCGTGGAAACCGTGCTCTCCCGGAGCAGGGGGTTGACTCCGGGCGCTGCGGGTCTCGACATCGAGATCACGGAAAGCATGTTGATGCACGACATCGAGCTCTCCATCCGTAAGCTCCGGCAGCTTCGCGAGGCGGGCATCGGCGTCGCGATCGATGACTTCGGCACGGGCTACTCCTCGCTGAGGCTCCTCAGCCGCCTGCCCGTGGATACCTTGAAGATCGACCGCTCGTTCATTCAGGGCATCGCCGACACGCCCAACGTGATGACCCTGGTCGCGACCATCGTCTCACTCGCCCGTGCCTTCGACATGCACACGGTGGCGGAGGGCGTGGAGACAGCCGAACAGGTGACCATGCTCCGGGTGATCAACTGCGATCAGGCCCAGGGCTTTTATTTGGGAAGACCGACTCCCGCCGCCGAGGTGCCGGCGGCCATTCGCCGGCTTTCCCAGGAAGGCGCGCGAATGGTCGCGCGGCTCGAACCGGAGGTCATCGGTAACATGCGTTCGTGAGCCGGAGCAACATCATCCTCCTGGTGGAGGACAATCCCAACGACGTCGAGTTGACGTTGCGTGCGTTCCGCACGAGCAAGGTCCTCAACGAGATCGTGGTGGTGTGCGACGGCGTCGAGGCGCTCGACTATCTGTTCAGCGCGGGTAAGTTCGCCGGCCGTGATCCGAACGCCTCTCCGGAGGTCGTGCTGCTCGATCTCAAGCTGCCGAAGATCGACGGCCTGGAGGTTCTGCGGCGGATGCGCGCGGACGAGCGCACGCGGCGCACGCCGGTGGTCGTGCTCACCTCGAGCGGCGAGGAAAAGGACATCGTGTCGAGCTACGATCTCGGCGCCAACAGCTTCGTGAGCAAGCCCGTGGATTTCAACGAGTTCCTGGAAGCCGCGCAGCAGCTCGGTCTTTACTGGCTGGTGCTCAATCAGACCGCCAATCGTTGAGGCGCTCGATCAACGCCATCGCCGCGGCGGGATTTCGCACCTTGTGCCCGCTGATGACGTACAGGTACACATCGCGCGGCTGACCGTCGCTGAGCGACGTTTCCACGCAATCGAGCCCCTCGGCCGAGCCGCCCGACGCCCAGGCTTTCGCGCGCGCGGCCCAGCGGTCGAGCTCGTCGGGCGGGTAGCCGAGCAAACTCCCCTCGCGAGTCCCCATGATTCGGGCGTATACGAAGGGGGCGGTCGCATCGGCAATCTGGGGGTAGGCGGCATCGCCGGCGATCACCACGGCGACGCCGTGTTGCCGCGCCAGCGCAACGAATCCGGGGGAGCGAAAGCTCGCATGGCGCACTTCGACCACGTGCCTCAGCGGACGCCCCTCGATGTCGCGGGGCAGCAGGGCGAGGAAGGCGCCGAAATCCTCGGCTTCGAATTTCTTGAACGGCGGCAGCTGCCAGTTGATCGGGCCGAGCTTGTCCTTGAGATTCACCACCCCGCTCGCAAGGAAACGCTCGATGCTCCTGCCTGCTTCGGCGAGAAGCTTGCGATTCGTCGCGAACCGCGGCGCCTTCAGCGAGAACACGAAACCCGGCGGCGTTTCGTCGTGCCACCTGGCGAAGGTCTCGGGCTTTTGCGAGCCGTAGAAGGTGCCGTTGACCTCGATCGAGGTGAGGCGGCGGCTCGCGTATTCCAGTTCCCGCTTCTGCGGAAGGTCGGCCGGATAGAATGCGCCGCGCCACGGTTCGTAGGTCCAGCCGCCGACGCCGATGCGGATCGTGCCTGTGCCCGGGTTGCTCATGCGCTCAAGTATATGCGCCGCAGCGGGGTCCCGGTGCCGGCCATTGCG
>DASYAC010000250.1:0-5518 GCA_036501585.1 Steroidobacteraceae bacterium | reverse complement strand
GCACGGCATTCACGCCCGCGGTGGCATTCGGCACGAATGCGAGATTCATGGGGTCTGCGCCGACGAACGCCGCGAGTATCCCGCGGGCCTGATCCAGCCGGCCTTGGAGCGAGGATGAGAGAAAGTCCACCGGTTCTCGCTCCATCTCGAGCCGCAGCGCCGTCTGCGCCGCGAGAATCGCGGAAGGGCAGGCGCCGAACGATCCATGATTCAAGTAGACGACCGAGGGGTCCAGGGGCCAATTCGCGGCTAATGTCAATGCTGTCTCCCGGCGCGGACGTCGGCGCCGTTCGTGCGGCGGGCGTGCCCAAGCCCGGAATTCTCCCACAAAAGCCGCTGCCAACTCCGCATGCTCGAGCGGCTGATTTGAACTACAGTCGTGGCTCGGGCAAGGGGTCCCCGGGGAGATTCGCATGCGTTATGAGCTCTATTATTGGCCGACGATTCAGGGCAGGGGGGAATTCATCCGCTTGGCGCTCGAAGAGGCCGGCACGCCCTACCGTGATGTCGCCCGCGAGTCGAGGCGGGGCGGCGGCGTAGCGGCGCTGATGCGATATCTGGCGGACCGCGGAGGCGACCGCCCCCCGTTCGCGCCGCCTTTTCTGAAATCGGGAGGATTGCTGATCGCTCAAACCGCCAATATTCTTCAATATCTGGCTCCCCGCCACGGTCTCGTGCCGCGTGAGGAAGCCGCGCGCGTATGGGCTCACCAACTTCAGCTGACGATCACGGACTTCGTGACGGAGATCCACGATACCCACCATCCGATCTCGAGCGGGCTTTACTTCGAGGAACAGCGAACAGAGGCGCGGCGCAACGCCGCGGCCTTCTGGAAGACCCGCGCGCCCAAGTATCTCGGCTATTTCGAGTCGCTGCTCGCACGCCATTCGCGCGGACGGCGCTATGTTCTGGGCGCCAGATTGTCGTACCCCGATCTGTCGCTGTTTCAAATCATCGCCGGCTCGAGTTTCGCCTTTCCGAGGGCGATGGCACGGGCAACACGCCGATACCCGCTCCTCTTTGCCCTGCACGAACGCGTGCAGGAGCGCTCGCGGATCGCCGCGTATCTTGCCTCGCCCCGCCGCGTCGCGTTCAACAACGAGGGGATCTTTCGGCATTATCCGGAACTCGACCTGCCGTCATCGACGCGCGGGAGGGGATGATGAGCTCGATGCCGATCAACCGGGACGGATGTCATCTCCAGCCGAAGTCCGTCTGCCGCGTGTCGCCGATCACCGTCTCGAAGTCGAGGCCCAGCGTCTCCAGCACGGGCTCGGCGACCGGCCGAACCTGTTTCTCGACGTAGTGCTCCCGATCGATCGGATGGATCAGGTTGTCGAGGGGTTCGGCGCCGGCCGTGGTGACGAGGTATCGGATCGAGCGGCCGAGAGGCCGGCTGGATTTGCGCGCGGCGGCGACGTGGGGCGGGGTGGTTGCGGTGTACTCGTCCGTGTCCTTGCGCAAGTTCTTGTGATACACGAGCTCCTCGTCCAGTTCGCCTTTGCGCACCCGGTTCACGATCTCGGCCAGGTAGGCGTCCACGGGCTGGTCGGTGAACAGCCGCTGGTACAGCTCCCGCTGCACGCGTTTCGCAAGCGCGGTCCAGTCCCGCCGCACGACCTCCATGCCCACGAACTCGACCCCCACGGTGCCGTCGCCGTTCAGCCAGCCGGCATAGCGCTTGCTCGCGCCGCGGGTGCTGTGCCGCGCGCGCGGCAGGAAGAGCCTCAAGTACAGTTTCTCGAACTCGAGCTCGAGCCGGCTTTCGCGGCGCCAGCGAGACTCGATAAAGCGGGTGAGATCGCGGTTCAGGGACAGGACGAGATCCCGAGCGCGGCGGCCCGCTTCGATCGGATCGGCGCCGGCCGCGCTCACGAATAGACTGTCGGTGTCGCCGTAGAGGACCTTGAACCCCGCCGACTCGAACCAGCTCTTCGACCAGAGCAGCATGTGCTTGCCCATGCCCGTGATCGCATTGGCGAGCGCGGGATTGTAAAAGCGGCAAGCCGACGTGCCGAGCACTCCGTAGAAGGAGTTCATCAGGATCTTGATGGCATGCGCGGCGACATCGTCGTGCCGCTTCTTGGCGGCCTCGCGGCGCGGGAAAAGCTCGTCCAGAAGGCGCGGCAGGATCGCCGGCGCGCGCCGGAACTTTCCGCCCGGGGTATCGATGAGATCCTCGGCAGGAGACGGATTCTCCGCAGGAGCCGGATCCTCGGCAGAAGCCGCGTCGGGCACATAGCCGACGGGGTCGATGTTGAATGTTCGAATGAGACTCGGATACAGGCTCTTGAAGTCGAACACCCACACGTTGGCGTGCAGGCCGGTGACCGGCTCCAGAACATGACCGCCCTGCTGCGCCACGTGAACCCGCGAGTCGGGAACCTGCGTATCTTTTCCTCTGACACTAGGGGCGACGATGCGCACCCGTTCGAGTTCCGTGAGATAGAGGAAATCGAACGAGGCGATGCTCGCGGCGACGCGATCCGGCGTCATGCCGGTGAGCCGGCTGCGCGCGAAGGCCAGCTCGACGAGGCGCAGTTTCTCGACGATCTGGTAGGCGAGACGTGCGTCGGTGCGGGCATAGAGTGCGAACGCCGCGAGATCGTGCTTGTAATTGTGGACGATTTCGCCCAGACGATCGCGCGCATCGCCGGCCACGGCTTTGCCTTCGCCGAGCACCTCGCGAGCGACCGCATCGAGCGAGTAGTCGTCCATGCGCACGAACGCTCCCCTCAACAGATCGATGCCGTCGAGCACCACGCGGCCGCTGATGGTCGCCTGTCCGCTGCCGAAATAGCCCTCCGCCTTGCGGATGCGCATCCCGCCGGGCTCGCGTCCCAGGTTCATCGGGTATCCAATGCGCGCCGCGATCCGCTCGAGCACGCTCAAGTCGAAGTCGATGATGTTCCATCCCGTGATCACGTCGGGGTCGAAGGCGCGGAGACGCTCCGCAAAGAGATCGAGGGCCGCGAGCTCGGTCGGACAACGGATGGCGCGCTCCGGCATGGCGCGGTCGGTGCCGTCGACGATGAGCACCTCGTCGACGCCGGGGGCGAAGAGCGAAATCGCCAGCAGTCTCTCGCCCTTGGAATCCGTTTCGATGTCGAACGAGAGCACGCGCGGGTCGGCTCGCACGTCGGCCGGACGCACCACGGGATTGTCGAATACCCGGGCGAGCCCGCCGGCCGGGGCGGCCTCGCCCTCGATCCCGGCCTCGCCCTCTATCTCGGAGCCGCCCTCGATCTCGCGGCCGCCCTCGATCTCGCAGCCGCCCTTGATGCCGCGCTCGATCAGATAGCGGGTGGCGAAGCGCACGTCGGCTTCGAAGGTTTCGATGCCGCCGTCATGCAGGCGGTCACGCAGGGGTGGGACGTCGGAGGGCACGTCCACGTCGATGCGAACCACCGGATCGCCGTCGAACGTCCGGCGGTCCGTGGGAGATTGACGGCCGGCGCGCAGCTGCGCCGCCTTCGCGGCGTCGGCCGCGCGCACGAAGAAGTGCGGCCGCTGACGATCGTCGCGCACCAGGAAACTCTGTCCGTTCTCGAGACGGCCGTAGAGCTGCACCACCGGCGCGCGGCGCCCGTCCTCGCCGGACATCACGCGGTAACTTGCCTGCAATATGAAGCCGCGAACGATGCTCATCGCGCCATTGTGCCGCATGCACACGGCTTTGGGTCGAGTGCCGCCTGAAGCGGCCGTTGGCCGAGCGCTTCGGCACCGCGATGCTGGCCATTCGTGGGCCGGCTCGGCATACTGCGCTCCATCATGCGTGACCTGCGAGAGTGGACGCCGCGCGCGAGGCCGATTCGCAAGGTCCTGGACGGCTGCTATTGCCGGCTCGAGCCGATCGATGCGTCGAGGCACGGCGAGCAGCTGTTCGAAGCCTCGAGCGTAAGCGATGCGGCCGAGCGCTTCCGCTGGCTGTTCGAATACGCGCCGCGGAATCGCCAGGAGTTCCAGCCCTGGCTCGACATGGTTCAAGGGAGCGAGGATCCGCTGTTCTTCGCCGTCCTCGACAAGTCGACCGGCAAAGCGGCCGGCCGGCAAGCGCTCATGCGGATCGACATCACCCACGGCGTCATCGAGATCGGCGGTATTTACTGGGGCCCTCTCCTGTCGCGCCGGCCTGCGGCAACGGAGGCGCTCTATCTTTTCGCGGACTACGTGTTCGGCGAACTGGGCTATCGCCGTTTCGAATGGAAGTGCCACGACATGAACGAGCCGTCCAAGCGAGCCGCCGCGCGCTTCGGCTTCAAATTCGAGGGAGTATTCCGTCAACATGTCGTCTTCAAGGGCGGAAATCGCGACACCGCCTGGTTCTCCATCATCGACGGGGAATGGCCGGCTCTTCGCAGGGCGTACCAGGCATGGCTCGATCCCGGCAATTTCGATGCCGAGGGACGGCAGAAGCGGAGGCTCGAGGACTTGAGGCGGGAATTCGGGGCGGTTTGACCCGTCCGGGGCCGTGATGTCCTAGAGCCGGAGCCACCCGCGCTTGGCGATGTAACCGAGGGTGAGGCCGACCAGGAACGCGAGGCCGACGTTCCACATCGAAAATGCGGCCGTGATGAGGGTCACGAAGCGTTCCACTTTATGTTTGCTGAAGTCGCACGAACCCAAGGCGAGCTGCGCGCCGGTCAGGAACAGGATCACGCCTAGAACTGCTTTGGGAAAAAACCCGAGGATGGTCGCGATCGAGCTGCCGAAGCACAGTGCCAGGCCGAGCAGGATCGTTCCGAGGATGATCGGCGCGCCGCCCGTTCGAGCGCCGAAGGCGACGTGTCCCGCCATGCCGCCGGCCCCGTGGCACATGGGCACGCCGCCGCAAAGCGCGCTCCCCACGTTCATGATGCCGGTCGAGACGGCGACGGTGTTTTCCTTCACCGGATGCCGGGGAAACAGCCGGTTGTTCTCCTCGCTGATGGCGATGACGGCGTTGCCGAGAGTCAGTGGCAACTGCGGAAGCGCCAGCAGGAACGTTCCCACGGAAAGGTCGTACCAGTTGAGGCTGGAGAGCAGCGTGAAGCGGGGCAGGCGCAACTCGAAACCCGATCCGTGCAGGCGGCTCAACAGATCCGGATGCTGGAGTGCGCCGCAGACCGCACCGAAGATCAACACGACGAACATGCCGGGAATTCGCCGGTTCGTGAGCAGCATCAAGGTTCCAAAAAGTCCGACGGCGGCGATCAGCCAGCCGGTCTGCATCATCTTGATTCCCTCCAGCATGAAACTCAGGCCAAGCCCCAGGACGATGCCGACGATGACGGTACGGGGCACGAGTTTGACGATGCGTCCCGTCGCTCCCGTGAGTCCGAGCGCCAACCAGAGGAGTCCGGTGGCCAGGCTCGCGCAGTAGACGGTCGATGGGGTGATCACGGCCGTCTGTGCCGCCTGAGTGGCGGCAATCGCACCGATCGCCTTCATCGGCTGTACGGGGAACGGGGTCTTGAAGTACGCGCCGCAGGCGATCATCGCGATTCCGAACGCGAAGAGCACGCCGACCGGATCGATC
>DASYAC010000249.1:0-10539 GCA_036501585.1 Steroidobacteraceae bacterium | reverse complement strand
ACCCCTGGCAGCGGATTTTCACGAAGCAAAGGGCTATCGACACGCGAGGCGTACTGAATGTCCCCTCGCCATCTCATTTCCTTCCGTACGTTTTCCGTACGATCCAAATCGATACGCAGCTAACTCATTGATTTATGGTGGGACGGCTGGGACTCGAACCCAGGACCAAAGCCTTAAAAGGGCCTTGCTCTACCAACTGAGCTACCGTCCCCCGGAGAGCCGTGCATCATAGCCGAATTGATCCCGAGCGGCACCCGAACCGGCGCCCCGGTGCCGCGACGCGACGTCCGGAAATCATGCCTGACGCATCGGATCGCTCGCGCGCGCCACGCCTAGCGGGTCATCACATCAGTGCACGGTATTCGGGCCGCTTGACCCGGAAGCGCTTGGCTGCGCCCGAAAACGCGGCGACGCACAGCGCCATGGCAATGGCCATTGGAAGCATCCGCATATCGATCTCCTCATGCCACGAGAATGCCGGAGCTCATCGCCAGCGCGGCGATACACAAGGCGACGATGTAAACCACGATCACTGTCTCGATTGGCCGGCGGTCAAGGCCCTTCCAGGTGCTACGAACAAGCTGAGTGCTCACATCGATCTCCCGTGTCTTCCCTTCAACGTACAAAACACGGCAGCAGAAGAAAAGTTTCAGCTCCTGACGCGCGGCGGCCCGTCCATGAGCTGGTAGCGAGTCGGATCTGGAAGACCCGATGCTGCGAATCCCGTTGCCCGCAACCGGCAGGAGTCACACAATCTACACGCACGACCTTCGCTGTCTGCTTGGTAGCACGAGACGGTGAGACCGAAGTCGACCCCGAGTCGTGTCCCCTCACGAATAATCTGTTCCTTCGTCCAATTAATTAGAGGCGCCTCGATGCGACATGGGTTCCCTTCCACGGCCGCCTTTGTCGCACGCTTCGCCAGCTCGCCGAAGGCCTCGATAAACTCCGGACGACAATCCGGGTAGCCGGAGTTATGAGCCAAGAAACCATTCGCCAAGAAGTTTTGGCAGTCCTCAACGGCAAGGTCATACATGAACTCGTGAGCTACCGGCTGAATCTCCACAACCCTCAGAAAGGCGAGCCTTGAATTTCGCAGTCGGTCGAGGTTTGGAACCGGCGCAAACGCGGATCTCTGCGCGCGAACGCTTGCGTCGTACTTCCCGCCCCTATTGTATATGCGAGTCTTGAAGCCGGCGGGTAGCTCGGCAGCCGCCACTTCCGCCCAAAGAGCCTCGCTCTTCCATATTCCGGTGGTCTTGTCCCGACCGGATTCCAAGCCAGCTTGCCTTAACGACTCGCGTTTTCCGCAATGCCAAAGTGGATAGAGACTCTCAAACCGCGCGAGATCGACCGTGCGCGTGAGAGCCAGCCGCAGCTGCCCATGCGCCGCCTGCTTGATGGTTGGAAATATTCCATCGAGCTGCAAGCAATGATAGAGCTCGTTTATGAGCTCATGAGATTTCTGAAAGATCGGGGCTTCGCGTTTCCACACCCGACAGCCGTCGCCATCCCACAATCCGGCGACCACAATGCGCCGTTGACGCTGAGAAAGGTCCCAGAACCACGCTGGAAAGCGCTTACGCCCCGATTTTGCCGTACCGAGGAGATCGAGCCGGCGAAACACTTCGTAAAAGACAGACGAGTCGACCCTGAAATCGAACTCATTCGCCGGTGACTTCCTCACTGAAGCGCCGTAGTCAGAGAAATATCGTCGCAGAAGTTCCGGCGCTCCCTCCAGTCCACCAATTGAAAACGCAAGGGTACGCGAGCGGCCGTCTTGCTCCTTGCCGCCTTCGGCTAACCACAAGCCCACGATTCGAAGGAAATCATCGGTGAGATGGAATCGCAGCGGGACGGTGGTGCGGCGCAGGCGATTGGTAAGAAAGCCGCTGACCTCAACGACCGACGATTTGCGATAGGTGCTTTCCTTCTCGCATCGCAATAGCATCAAATCGATGAATTGCAAATCGGACGTCCAGCAACTCGCATTCGCGGAGAGGTCGAAGGGAGCGACTAGCGGTGTGCCGATTTTGATCTCCGCGCCACGTACAGTCACGATCCTGTTGTCTTCGATCGTGAAGAGCGAGTGATCTTCCGTAACTTCGATCTGCTGTCCCCGCTCCAATCGTAGTTTGAAGCACTTCTTAGTCCCGACGTGGTGCCGATAGCGCCCCAAAATCCGTTTCCATGTCGGCTTGAGGGACTCTAGATCCACCCCCAGAGTCTCGTACTCATCGGGAGGCAAGGCAACGACGTCCGAAATTTTCGCAAGGCGCGCTCCGCCACGTGTTCGTATCCACACACGCGTGTCGCCGGCGACGCTGTAGTCGACCGCATTCACTCCGATGAGGACGGCGGAAGCCTCGACCACCTCCGCCCAGGCCAGTGCCAACGCCAGCATGATCGTGTTGCGGGCCGGAACATACGTGACGGGTATACCCTGGGTCGGAGCCTCCGGAACCCTCAGGCTCAGGTCTGTCAGAGCCGACCCGCCTATATCCGCAAGATTGACATCCATGATCTTGTGCTCGCGGGCTCCCAGCGCGCTTGCGACGCGGACGGCTGCTTCAATCTCGGCCGCGTGCCGTTGCCCGTACGCGACGGTAAGTGCATAGCATTCGAACCCACGGGATTTCGCGATGGCCAGAGTCGTCGCAGAATCCAATCCCCCGGACAGAAGAACGATCGCCCTTGGTGCGGTCATGGATTTACTTCGCTATTTCCCGGGTACATCGCCCCACAGCATCTTGTGGAGCTGCAGCTGAAAGCGCACCGGCAACCGGTCCGCCAGGATCCAATCGGCGAGCGCCGTGGGCGAGACTTGAGTGTAGCTCGGCGAGAACAGCACCTGGCATCGTTCGGTCAGCGAATGTTCTTCGAGATACGACCTGCTCCAGTCGTAATCCTCGCGGGAACAGATCACGAACTTCACCTGATCGTGCGCGGTAAGCAGCTCGAAATTCGCCGTGAGATTACGCGCCGACTCCCCCGACCCCGGAGTCTTCACGTCCACCACCCTCGAGACCCGCGCATCGACGCCGCCGATGTTCATGGCGCCGCTCGTCTCGAGGGACACCCGATATCCCGACTCGCAAAGACGGGTGAGCAGCGTGAGGCAACTCGGCTGCGCCAGCGGCTCTCCCCCGGTCACGCACACATGCTCTGCCTCGAAACTCTTCACGGTCTCCAGGATGGCATCGATATCGCGCCAATCGCCCTCGTAGAACGCGTACGCGGTATCGCAATACCGGCAGCGCAGCGGACAGCCGGTGAGCCGCACGAACACGGTCCGAAACCCTACCGAGTCGGCCTCGCCCTGCAGGGAATGGAAGATCTCGTTGATGCGCAGCCGTTCGCGCTTCGTCTGTACGTCACTCAATGCTGCTCCGCCGCCTCAATGCCGCTCCGCCGACCTCAATGCTTCTCGGCCGCCATCTTCTCGAGGCGCTGCTGCGCCAGATGGCCCGCCGCGGTGTCGCCGTACGTCGTCTGGACCTGGGTCAGCACATCCTTCGCCGCCTGGAATTTCTTGAGCTCATAGTCGCAAAAGCCCACCTTGAGCAGCGCGTCCGGCACCTTGCGCGACTGCGGATACTTGTCGAGTACTTTCTGAAACGCGGCCAACGCCTCGGGAAACGACCGGTTCACGTAGTAGGCCTCGCCCAGCCAGTACTGGGCATTGTCTGCGAGCGGGCTCGTGGGATAGGTGCTCAGGAACGATTGAAAGGCCTGGATCGCCTGATCGTACTGGCTGTTCTTGAGAAGCGCGAACGCCGCCTGGTAGCTCACGGTATCGGCCGCACCCGCCCCGCCCGGCGGCGCACCGGCCGCCACGCCCGCTCCACCCGCCACGCCCGCCCCGGCCGCCACGCCGGTGCCGCTCGCCGCGCCTGCCGGGGGCACCGTGCTTCCCGGCGGCCCGGCGGCAGGCCCGCCGGCGCCGGCCGACGCCGCTCCGGCCGCGGCACCCGAAGCGACCCCGGCGCGCGACTCGAGCGCCTTCAGCCGCTGATCGAGATCGGCGTATAGATCCCGCTGCTGTTTGCGGTTGGTGTCGAGCGCGTGATTGAGCTCGTCGATGTCGTTGTGCATCGAGCGCAGATCCGCCTGCAGCGTGCCCATCTGGTTCGAGATATCGAGCAGACTGTTGTTCGTCACCACGCGCTCGATCCGCGTCAATCGCGCATCGAGATCGTTCAGCTTGATCTGCACCGGATCCTCTTCCGGACTGGTCGCGCAGCCGGCGAGCGCCAGCACGGCGGCGCAAGCTAGAGCGAGTATCGTTGCGCGTTTCTTCATCACGGCCCGTAGACGAGTTCCACTCGCCGATTCTTGGCCCAGGCCGCCTCATCGTCCCCCTCGACCGCGGGGCGCTCGGCGCCGAAGCTCACGGTGGTGAGCTGATTCTCCGAGGCGCCTTGCAGCATCAGCGCCCGCCGCACGGCCTGCGCGCGCCGCTCCCCGAGACCGATGTTGTACTCGCGTGTGCCGCGCTCGTCGGTGTTGCCCTCGAGCTTGAGCTTCGCGCCCTGATGCGCCGTGAGGTATTGGGCATTGGCCGTGACGATGCCCGCGAATTCCGGCTTGATGTCGGACTTGTCGAAATCGAAATAGATGATCCGGCTCTCGGCCGGGGCGTTCGGTCCGGCGGCACCCCGCGCCCCGCCCATGGCGTTCGCATCCCCGCCCAGCGGCGTCGCGGAGGTGGAGGCTCCCTCACCGTTTGGGTTGGCGGAGCCCGCGACCTCGTTGCCCGCGGTTGGGTGTTCGACGGTCGTGTTCTTCTTGGGGCAGCCCGCGAGCAGCGCGGCACCCGCGAACAGACAGGCGATCGATACGATTTTTTTCATTGAGTATTCCATCCGAATGCTGCGTGAGAGATTGAACCGGTCTTGCACATTATGAACTTAGTTGGGCAATTCATCGACTAGCCCGGGAGAGGACGATGCATGGGCATCAGAACGGCGACCATGCGGGCTCCTGCACCTCGCCCTCGCTCGAGACCAATTTCTCCTGAACGCGGCCGTCCGAGCTCGTCATCGCGAGGACGCCGCGCCCGTGGTCGCGGCCGGCGTAGATGATCATGGCGCCGTTCGGCGCATAGCTGGGCGAGACGTCGAACTGCCCCTTGGTCAGGACCTGCACGTCGCCCCTGCCCTTCAGGTCCATGACCGCGATCCGGTACGCCCCGTCTTGCTGGGTGACGAACGCCAGTTGCGATTCGTCCGGCGAGAGCCGTGCCCGCGCGTTGTAATTGCCCTGGAAAGTCAGCCGGCGGGGATGGTCGCCGGGATGGATCCCGGCGCGGTAGATCTGCGGGCCGCCGGCGCGGTCCGAGGTGAAGTAGAGGCTCTGGCCGTCCTTGGACCATTCGGGCTCCGTGTCGATGCCCGGGTCGTCGGTGATCCGAGTGAGGCCGTTGGTGGTCAAATCCAGGATGTAGATATCCAGATTCCCGTCGCGGGTCGAGAGGGTCAGGGCCAGCTTCTTGCCGTCCGGCGAAAACGCCGGCGCCTGGTTGACACCGGCCTTCGCCGACACGCGCCGCCGCTCGCCGGTCTTGAGATATTGGATGTAGACGGAGGGCAGACGATCCTCGAACGAGACATAGGCGAGACTCTGGCCGTCCGGGGACCATGCGGGCGACATCAACGGCTCGTTCGATTCCATCACGATGTGCGGATTTTCCCCGTCGGAGTCGGCGACGATGAGCCGGTAGTCCCGATGCGGGAGCGCCCCGAGCACGGCCACGTAGGCGATCCGTGTCGCAAAGGCGCCGCGGATCCCCAGGATCTTGTCGAACACCATGTCCGCGATTTGATGGCTCGCGAGCCGCAGGCCCGCGCGGTTCGCGCTGATCTGGTAGCCGAGCAGGCGTTGGCGGGTGAGGACGTTGTAGAGCTCGAAATTGATGGTGTAGCGGTCCGTCCCCTGGGGCTGCATCTGGCCGACCAGGATGTAGTCGTTGCCGAGCCGCCGCCAGTCATCGAAGCTGATGCCCGCGCCGGCATGCGGCTGTTCCACCATGTCCTTGCGATCCATGGTCTTGAAGCGCCCGCTCCGCGAGAGATCGCTCGCGACGACGGTCGCCGCATCCAGCGAGCCATCCGCGGAGTCCGCCGGCAGGAACGGCACGACGGCGATCGGGACGGCATTGTCCTGGCCGCGGGTTATCTCCACGACGAATTCCGCGCTGCTGCCCCGTGAGATCAGCAAACATGCGAGCGATGCGGCGACGGCGAGGAGCGTTTTATTCATCGGGTTTGAACCTGAATGCGAAGTTGCGTTGGAACAGCGCCGGATCCGGCGGATCCGGCAAGGGCGAGGCGCGGTACACCGCGTTCGCGATCGACTGGCGCACCGCTGCGTCCCCGTTGCACTGGGTCACTTTCGCGCTCGTGACCTCGCCTCCGGGCACCTGCGTCACCTCGACCAGACAATCGACGCCGACTTTGGCCGACGGCGGCTTGATCCAGGCGTTTTGAATCCTGTTGCGAAGGCTCGCCACGTAGCGATCCTTGAGGGGACTCGCCTCGACGGCGTCGACGTGCTCCTCCTCTCCCAGCTCCTTGCGCAGTTCCTCCGCGGCCGCCTTGGCGTCGGCGGCAGCCTTCGCGTCCGCTTGAGCTTTGGCCGCAGCTTTCGCGTCCGCGGCGGCCTTGGCCTGCGCCGCGGCTTTGGCCTCCGCCGCCTGCTTGGCCTGCGCGGCTTTCCTGGCCTCCTCCGCCGCGCGCGCGGCGGCCTGGGCGTCGGCCGCGGCTTTCTCCTGCTCGGCGGCCTTGGCGGCATTCTCGGACGCCCTCGCCTCGTCGGCAGCTTTCGCCGCCGCGGCAGCCTTGGCCTCCTCGGCCATTTTCGACTGCTGCTCGAGAGCCTTCGCCTCCTGCGCGGCCTGGGCATTGGCGGCCGCCTGCTGAGCCGCGGCTTGCGCATCCGCGGCTGCGCGGGCCGCGGCCGCTTGCTCGGCCGCGCGATCCGCCTTGGCCTGCTGGGCCGCATGCAGCACGCGCGAATCGACGACGGTCGCATTCACCGGCACGGACCCAAGGTTCACGGGCGGATGCGAGGACGGCATCACGGCCATGAGCACCAGCGCGGCGATGATCCCCCCGTGCAGCAGGACCGAGAAAAATACCGGCTTGGAGTTCTCGCGCAGAAATCCGGCCATCAATGCGCTCCGTCGCCGGACTGCCGCGGTTCTCCCTGCGCCCGCGGCGCCGGCCGCTCCGGATCGGTCAACAGGCCCACCTTATCCGCGCCCGCCCGCTGCAGCACCACCATGGCATGCGCCACCGCGCCATAGGGCACCGTGGTGTCGGCCTTCACCAGCACGGGAGTCTCCCGGTCGCGCCGCAGGAGGGCCGCCGTGCGGGCGCTGACGGTGGTCTCCGAGGCCGGCTTGTCGGGATTCGGCCCGAAATTGATGTACAGCTGCCCGCGAGCATCGATGGTGATGATCAGAGGCTCGTGTTTCTGCAGGAACGCCGGATCGATGGGCTTCGCGCCGGCGCTCGGCAAGTCCACTTTGATGCCCTCCTTCAGGAGCGGCGCCGTGATCATGAAAATGATGAGCAGCACCAGCATCACGTCGATGTAAGGAACGACGTTGATCTCCCCCATCAATTTCCGGCGTCGCAGCGGTGCGGCCATGGAGTCTCAGCTCTGCGCCCGTGCCGATCCGTGGCGCTGCAGGATGGTCGAAAACTCTTCGACGAACGTATCGAAACGAAGTTCCAGGCGGCTCACCTGGTCGGCGAAGCGGTTGTACGCGATCACCGCGGGAATGGCCGCGAACAGGCCGATGGCGGTGGTGATCAGGGCTTCGGCGATCCCGGGAGCCACCGCCGCGAGCGTCGCCTGCTGAACGTTCCCGAGATTGTGGAACGCGGTCATGATGCCCCATACGGTGCCGAACAGGCCCACGTACGGGCTGGTGGAGCCCACGGTGGCGAGCGTCGCGAGATTGCGCTCGAGGCGGTCCATCTCGCGCATTTGCGCCACGCGCATCGAGCGCCGCGCTCCCTCGAGTAGAACGTCGGCCGCGGTGCCGAGCTGGCGCAGGCGGCTGAACTCGCCGAACCCCGACTCGAAAATGCTCTGCAGGCCGGTACCCGCCCGGCCCTTGGTCTCGATGTTGCGGTAGAGGGTGGAGAGATCCCCGCCCGACCAGAACTGGGTCTCGAAATGATCGGCGCCGCGGCGCGAACGGGAGATTTCCTGGCGCTTGCGAAAGATGATCGCCCAGGAGACGAGCGAGGCCAGCAGCAATAACGCGACCACCGCCTGAACGATCGGGCTCGCGTCGAGCACCATGGTCCAGACCGACAGATCATTGGGCATTACGCCACTCCATGAACAAATCCTTGGGGATGGGCCGTGCCTTCATCGTGCGCGCGTCGAGACAGGCGACGCGGGCGGTGGCGTCGATGAGCAGCACGTCGCCGCGCCGTATGGTTTGCTTGAATACGATTGTCGCACCGGTGAGCTTCTCGAGCTCGGCGGTGACGATAACTTCATCATGCAGCACCGCCGGCCTGAGATAATCCACGTTGACGTTCACCACCACGAACTGCAGCCCGCGCTCGGCGCGCAGCCTCACCTGATCCACGGCCAACGCCCGGAGCCACTCGGTGCGGCACCGTTCCATGAATTTCAGGTAATTCGCGTAATACACCACCCCGCCCCCGTCCGTGTCCTCCCAGTAGATCGTGACCGGAAACTCGAAGGAGGTGGCGGACGTGACGGGCATCAGACGGGGTCCCGGGGGCATCAGACAGGGTCCCGGAAAAGCGGCAGATTCGGATCGCGCTCGCCCGCCGGGACCTTGAGGCCGAAGTGCAGGTACGCCGAACGCGTGGCGACGCGACCGCGCGCGGTGCGCATGAGGAAGCCCTGTTGAATCAGGAAAGGCTCGATCACATCCTCGATGGTGCCGCGCTCCTCGCTCATGGCCGCCGCGAGGCTGTCGGCGCCCACCGGGCCGCCCTCGAATTTCTCGATCACCGTGAGCAGCAATTTACGGTCCAGCATGTCGAAGCCCTGCGGGTCGACCTCCAGCATGTCGAGCGCCGCCAAGGCCACCGTTCCGGAAATGGTGCCGTCCGCCCGAACTTCGGCGAAATCCCGTACCCGCCGCAGCAGCCGGTTGGCGATGCGCGGCGTTCCTCGGGAGCGCTCGGCGATGCGCACCGCACCGTCCGGCTGGAGCTTCAATTTCAGGATGGAGGCGCTGCGGACCACGATCTTGGTCAAGTCCTCGGTGTTGTAGAACTCCAGCCGCTGCACGATGCCGAAGCGGTCGCGGAGCGGCGAAGTCAGCAGTCCCGCGCGCGTGGTGGCTCCGACCAGCGTGAAGGGCGGCAGATCGAGCTTGATGGAGCGGGCGCCGGGCCCCTCTCCGATCATGAGATCGAGCTGCGAATCCTCCATGGCGGGGTACAGGACCTCCTCCACCACCGGACTCAAGCGATGAATCTCATCGACGAACAGTACGTCCCGAGGCTCGAGATTCGTCAAGAGGGCCGCCAGGTCGCCGGGCCGCTCCAGCACGGGACCCGAGGTCTGGCGCAGGTTGACCTTGAGCTCGTTGGCGATGATGTGGGCGAGCGTCGTTTTGCCGAGTCCCGGCGGCCCGAAAATCAGCACATGATCCAGGGCCTCGCCGCGCATGCGCGCCGCCTGGATCGAGATGTCGAGGAGCTCCTTGACTTTGGGCTGGCCCACGTAGTCCGCGATGCTCTTCGGGCGCACGGCACGGTCGACGTTTTCGTCGTCGCGAACGGGGGCGGGGCCGACGATTCGATCCGGTTCGATGCCCATGCGCGGCCCTAGGCCTTCGCCGCCGACCTGAGCGCGCGGCGGATCATTTCGGTGGTGGAAAGTCCGGGCTCATCCGCGGCCTTCAGGAGACGCGTCGCCTCGGGCGGTTTATAGCCGAGCGCGATCAGGGCCGCGAACGCCTCGCCCTGCGGGCTCGAGGAGGAGGCGCTGGCGGGCGCCGACCCATCCATCGCGGACACCGGAGCCGCGAGCTTCTGCACGCTGTCGCGCATCTCGATGATCACGCGTTCCGCGGTCTTTCGGCCGATGCCGGGGATCCGGGTCAGCATCGCGGTATCCTCCGCCTCCACGATGGCGAGGAAATCCTCGACGCTCGCGCCCGACAGAATTCCGAGGGCGATCTTCGGACCGACGCCGGAGATCTTGAGCAAACCCCGGAACAAGCGCCGTTCGCCGTCCGTGCCGAAGCCGAACAGGATGTGCGCGTCCTCCCTCACGACCAGATGGGTGAACAGCGCCACCGGCTCCCCTATCGAAGGCAGCCCGTAGAAGGTGGACATCGGCGCCTCGAGCTCGTATCCCACGCCGTTCACGTCCACCATCAAGGCGGGAGGTTGCTTCAGCGCGAGCCGTCCCTTGAGGAAGCCGATCATCCGCGGCTTGCCGCGAGCTTGACCGCAGCCTGAGTGAGAGAGGAGCGCACGCGCCCCCGCAGCGCATGGCAGACAGCCGCGGCCAGCGCGTCGGCCGCATCCG
>DASYAC010000248.1:0-16650 GCA_036501585.1 Steroidobacteraceae bacterium | reverse complement strand
CGATCGGTGCCCGGATGATACGCGGAGCGGAGCTCGCCGCTCTGATGCCGGGCGCGAGAGGCGATTTCCGCTGCGGTCTGCACGTGCCCTCGGATGGTTGCGCGGAGCCCCAGAAGGCGGCGCCCGCGATCGCCCGCGCGGCGCAGCGCATGGGTGCCGTCATCCTCACGCACTGCGCGGTACGAGGGATCGAGCGATCCGCGGGCAGGATCGGTGCGGTGGTCACGGAGCGCGGCAGCATCGCCTGCGATACCGTCATCCTCGCGGGGGGCGCATGGACGAGTCTGTTCTGCGCGAGCCTGGGCATTCGGCTGCCGCAGCTGAAAGTCCTGTCTTCGGTATTACGCACCGCACCCCTGGCCGGTGGTCCCGATACCTGCACCTACTTGAACGATGTCGGCTACCGCAAACGGTTGGACGGGGGTTACACGATTGCCCGAGGCTCCGGCCTCGTGGTTCCCCTGGTACCGGATTCCGTGCGCTACTTCGGCGAATTCTGGGCGTCGGTACGCAAGGAGGGGTCGGCCATCCGGCCGCGGTTGAATGCGCAGAGCTGGCGCGAGCTCCGCGCGCCTAGGCGTTGGGCGCTCGACCGGCCGAGCCCGTTCGAGACCACGCGTGTGCTGGACCCCGCGCCCGACAAAGCGATGAATCGCAAGGCGCGGGAAGCGATGGCGCGCATCTACCCGCAATTTCTCGACGTCCCCGTCGTTCAGGAGTGGGCCGGATACATCGACGCCACGCCGGATGTGATCCCCTACATCGGTCCCGCGGGTACGGTGCCCGGGCTCACCGTCGCCGCGGGCTTCTCCGGACATGGATTTGGAATCGGCCCCGGAGCGGGGCGGCTCGCCGCCGATCTCGCGACCGGTCAGACGCCTTCGGTCGACCCGTCGCCGTTTCGACTCTCGCGATTCAGCGACGGATCGCCCATCGTTCTGGGGCCGGAAATCTAGACGATCTCGAGGCCCTACTTGGGCTTGCGGAATTTGAGCACGAAATTGTCCGCCTCGCCGATGGCCACGTACTTGGCTCGATCCTTGTCCCCTTGCGACAACGTGGGCGGCAGGGTCCATACGCCGTCCGGCCAATCCTTCGTATCCTTCGGGTTGGCGTTGATCTCCGATTTGGCGACCAGCACGAATCCCGCCTTCTTGGCGAGCGCAATCGTGTAATCCTCGCGGACATAGCCGTCGGCCGCCTTCGGATCCTGCGGCTTGTCGGTGCGGCCGCGATGCTCCTCGATACCGAGAACCCCGCCCGGCTTCAGCGCCGTGAAGCACGCGGCCAGGGCTTGGGGCGCGTACCCGCCGTCCATCCAATTGTGCAAATTACGAAACGTCAGCACGAGATCGGCCGAGCCGGGAGGGGCGATGTCGAAGTGGCCGGCGGCCAGCGTCGTCTCGTGGATCGTCCCGAGACGAGCCTTCTCCGCGGCCATGCGCGAGTGCCACTGGCTGGCCGATTGTTTGCCTTCCTTATCGTCGGTGGATTGGAGGGCGACGTAGTAGGTGCCACTCTTGGCGAGGTAGGGTCCCAGGATTTCGCTCCAATAACCCCCGCCGGGCCACAGCTCGACCACGGTCATGTTGGGCTTGATGCCGAAAAAGCTCAGCTCCTCCACAGGATGGCGAGCCGCGTCGCGGGCGATGAAATTCGCGCTGCGTCCCGGATCGGCGACGGCGGCTTTCAGGGCGGGATCCGATGCCGCGGCAGCCACGCCGCAGGCTCCCAGCGCGAGGAGGGCGGCCGCAAATCGAATCGATCGAAGGTTGGGATCATGCATGAAACGATATCCTCATGGTGTTGCTCATCCGGGCGGGGAGTCGCCGCTGAACAGGGTCGCCGTCGCACCCACGACCTGGCCGATGGTCGCACGATCGCTGACGAATAGCTGGACCGGGCGGTCGAAACGGAGTTCCCCCTCGACGCTCGCTCCGGGCCCGATGACGATGCGGGGCACGTCGTTGCCGAGGTGGATGGAGAGGCCCGAGGGCTTCTCCACCCATATGCCGTGCTCGACCCGCGATTGGCCCTCGATATCGATGCTGCCGGAGATCGTCTTGATGGCTCCGCCCACGTGAGCGGCGGCGAGCTCGATCTT
The DNA here is from genome assembly GCA_036501585.1 of Steroidobacteraceae bacterium. Lineage (GTDB taxonomy): Bacteria > Pseudomonadota > Gammaproteobacteria > Steroidobacterales > Steroidobacteraceae > Bog-1198. The sequence goes on along the minus strand of DASYAC010000248.1, from coordinate 14,546 downwards.
GCCGTTGACGTTCTCGAGAGATTCGCCGACGCTCGCTCCGTTGCGCAAGGTCATGCTGCCGTTGACGGTTTGAACCGCGCCGGTCACCTGGGCGCCGGCCTCGAGCGTGATGCCGCCGTTGACCGTGGTCAGCGAACGCGCCTGCGCCCCAGCCCCGAGATGGATGCCGCCGTTCACGGTCTTCGCTTCGGTCACGGTCGCACTAGGGTCGATGTCCACACTGCCATTCACCGTCTCGGCGACGTCCGCCGCGTTTCCGGCACGGATGTGCACGGAACCGTTCACCCGGGTGGATTCGTCTCCGCCCGATCCACCGCATCCGGACAGGCTCACGAGGGCTGCCACGACGATCGCTGCGGCAAGGCGTCCCGGTGCAGGGTCGTTCATGGAAATGTTTCCTCGGAGCTCAACCGGAAGCCCCGTCCATACCGAAGGCGTGCAAGATGAAGGCGTAGATATCGACCACCTCGCCGATGAGCTTCGCGGTGGGAATCCCCTGGCCGTGTCCGGCGCGAGTTTCAACGCGCAGCAGGATGGGATTCCCTTGGGGATCCGCATGCTGCATGGCCGCCGCGAACTTGAAGCTGTGCGCCGGAAACACGCGGTCATCGTGATCGCTGGTCATGATGAGCGTCGCGGGATAGTTTACCCCGCTCTTGACGTTGTGATAGGGAGAATACGAGTAAAGCGCCTTGAATTCCGCGGGATTGTCGACCGAGCCATAATCGGATTCCCAGGCCTTGCCGATCGTGAATTGCCGGAAGCGCAGCATGTCCATCACTCCGACCTGCGGAACTGCGGCGGCGGCGATGTCCGGACGCTCCTCTTCGACTGCGCCGATCAGCAGTCCGCCGTTCGACCTGCCGGAGAGCGCGAGCCGCGCGGGGCTGGTCCAATGCGAAGTCCTCAGGTACTCCGCGGCGGCGATGAAGTCGTCGAAGACGTTCTGCTTGTGAGTCTTCATGCCGGCCTCGTGCCAGGCACGGCCGTATTCGCCCCCGCCGCGCAGATTGGCCACGGCATAGACGCCGCCGAGCTGCAGCCAGGCGGCGATCATCGGCGAAAATCCCGGCGTAAGCGGTGTGTTGAAGCCCCCGTAGCCGTACAAGATCGTCGGGTTATTGCCCGAGAGCGGGGTTCCCTTGCGCGCCGTGATGAACATCGGAACGCGCGTGCCGTCCTTGCTCGAGTAAAAGACCTGGTGCGTCTCGAACTCCGACGGGGTGAAGTCCTCGAGCTGCGGCGAACGCCAGAGCGTGGTCGTGCCGCTCGCGAGCTCGAGCGAAAACACCGACGGCGGCGTGCTGTAGCTCGAGTAGGTGTAATAGACCCGGGCATCGTCGCCATGGCCGAAGAAGCCGGCCGCGGTTCCGAGTCCGGGAAGCTCGACGGTGCCGAGCAGCCGGCCTTCCGCCGTATAGCGAGCCACGGCGCTATGCGCGTCCTTCAATCGCTGGACGATGAGCTTGCCTCCGGCCAGCGTGGCAGACTCGATGGTGTCGGCGCCCTCCGCGATGACGGTGCGCCGGTCGGGGGGATCGGGATGGCGAAGATCCACGCTGACGATTCGAAAGTGCGGAGCGGACTCGTCCGTGCGCAACAGGAGGGACTTTCCGGCGTTGCCGATGAAGTCGAAGGTTGCCGTCGGCGCCGGAATGATCGGAACCATCGGCGCGTTCGGTTTGGTCAGGTCCTGAACGGCGACCGTATTGCGCTCGTCCGTTCCCAGGGATGATTGAATCACCAGATAGCGGCCGTCATCGGAGACCGTGGCCGCGATGATCCACCCGGGGTTGTCGGTGCGCACATAGACCAGGGTGTCGCCCGACTGGGGCGTACCCAATCGATGGAAAAATAGTTTCTGGTACTCGTTGGCCGATTTGAGTTGGTTGCCGGACTTCGGCGGATCGTAAGCGGTGTAGTAGAAGCCCGAGCCGTCCTTGCGCCAGCTCGCGCCGCCGAATTTGGACCACTGCAGGGTATCCGGAAGGTCCTTTCCGGTGGCCACATCGCGCACATGCCAAACCTGCCAGTCGGATCCCGCATCCGAGAGCGCGTAAGCGAACAGGCGTCCGTCGGCACTCATGGCGGTTTCGCGCAGGGCGACCGTCCCATCGGCCGACAGCTTGTTGGGGTCGATGAGGATCCGCCCGGGAGCGCCCGGGTCCTCAGTCACGAACACGACCGATTGATTCTGCAGGCCGTCATTGTGGGTATACAGCCAGGTGCGGCCATATCGCTCGGGCGGCGACCAGCGCTCGAAATTCCATACCTTCCGAAGCTGCGCCTCGAGCTTGGCGCGACCCGAGATGGAATCGAGAAAGCCGCGGCTCATCCGATCCTCGGCCGACACCCATGCGCGAGTGTCGGCTGAATCGATGTCCTCGAGCCAGCGATACGGATCGGCGACTTTCACGCCATGATAGACATCGACCTGCGCATCCCGCACCGCCGCCGGATACCCGAGGGGCGCAATCGCGCTCGCCAAGCCCCCGATCGCGGCCGACATCAGCGCTGTGCCGATCCAGAGGATAAAGCCGCCGCACGCGGAAAAACCTTCGGAAGAATCGTTCGCTGGCATGTTGCGTCTTGCAGTTTCAAATCCAATTGTGCGTAGTGTCCAACAGCGCGCGATAGCGTGCAACACGAGAGGCCGCAGGCGCCGAGCGGTTGATCGCCGAGGCGGACGGCACCGCCGTAAGGCAGCGCCTACGCGGTGCTGCGGATCCTACGGACAGAAAATCCAAATCGAAAAGCCTAGCGTCCGAGCGTCCGCCAATCCGAACAACACCCGATCAGGATGAGTCCATGCCACGCCAAGTTACTTCCTTGACCCTCGCGGACGCCCGCGGGTTGATCACTGCCGGTGAAAAGAAGGCGGCCGAGCTCGGCATTCCTTACAACATTGCCGTGGTGGATGCCGGGGGCGGCCTCATCGCGCACGTGCGCATGGACGGGGCTTGGCTCGGAAGCGTCGACATCGCCATCAACAAGGCTTGGACCGCGCGTGCATTCGACATGCCGACCGAGAAGCTCGCCAAAATGGCGCAGTCCGGCAAGCCGCTGTTCGGGATCGACAGCACCAACCACGAGAAAGTCGTGATCTTCGGCGGCGGCGTCCCCTTGAAGATGGGCGATGCAGTCGTGGGTGCGCTCGGCGTCAGCGGGGGTACGGTGGATCAGGATCTGGAGGTCGCCGAGGCGGCTGCGGCGGCATTCCCGGCGAGGCACTAGCGTATCGAGGTAGGCAGCGATGGATCGACAAATACCCTATTGCGGGTCGGCGCCATTGCCCGGTGAGCTGATTTCACGTTTCAATCTCGATCCCGTTCTCATCGTCTCCCTATTGGCGCTCTGCGCGCTGCAGTTGTTCTTGCTGCATCGTCGGAGCGGCTCGGATGTACGCCGCCGCCAGGGTTTCGCGCTCGCCGGCTGGTTGGTCGCTGCCGGCGCGTTCCTGTCGCCGCTTTGTGCGTTGTCGGTGGCGCTGTTTTCGGCGCGCATCGGACAGCACATGGTGCTGATCTTGCTGGCGGCCCCGCTGATCGCCAGGGGCTTGCCGCGAGCGCCCGCGTGGAATCATGCCTGGCGCCTATGGGCGAGTTCCGGAGTGTTCTTCGTGGCCCTGTGGTACTGGCACATGCCGGTTCCCTACGAGGCGACGTTCGGATCGACGTGGGTGTATTGGGCGATGCATCTCACGCTATTCGGCAGCAGCATCGTCCTCTGGCGTGAGCTGCTCGATCACCCGGCGCGTCAAACGGCGCAGGTGCTGGCGGCAGGTACGATGAGCTTCATGCAGATGGGCCTGCTCGGCGCGGTACTGACTCTCGCCGACCGGCCGATGTTTCAATGGCATCTGACCACCACCCAGGTTTGGGGACTCACGCCGCTGCAGGACCAGCAGTTGGGGGGTACCGTCATGTGGGTGCCGGGAATTGCCGTATTTTTGTGGATTGCCGTCCGCTCGCTCGCCTACATGTGGCAATCGGTCGAGCGAGCGCGGCCTGCATGAACTACTGGTCGTCAACTTGGCCGCTGAGCTATCTCAGCTCGGCAGGGATGCGTGCGGCCAAAGTGGTGCCGCTCACCTGGTACATGCTCACCGTCTCGATCATCGTCTGCGTCGTGATCGGCGTGCTGCTGTGGGTCGCCGTGCGGCGCGCCCGGCCGCAGGACCGCGGCGTCGAGATGAGCGCCGTGCCCGTAGAGAGGGGCGGTAACGGCATTCGCTGGATCAGCCTCGGTCTTCTCGTATCGGCGGTACCGCTGGCGATCGCGCTGGTGTGGACCATGCTGACGCTCGCCGCGGTGGCGGGACCTCCCGCACAGCCCGGCCTCGTGCTCGATGTCACGGGCCGCCAATGGTGGTGGGAGATTCAGTACAACGGATCCTCTCCCACCGATACCTTCGAGACGGCGAACGAGATTCACATTCCAGTAGGAGTGCCCGTGCTGGTTCGGCTGCATGGCGGGGATGTCATTCACAGCTTCTGGGTGCCCCAACTCACCGGAAAGACCGATACCATTCCCGGTCAGGTCAATTTGAGCTGGATCGAGGCCGACAAATCCGGACGATATCTCGGACAGTGCACGGAGTTCTGCGGCTACCAGCATGCTCACATGCAATTCGAGGTAGTGGCCGAGCCGCGGGCAGAGTTCGACCAATGGATGGCCGGGCAGCGTCAATCCGCGGCGGCGCCGACGACTCCAGAGGCAACCCGTGGCCTGGGGTTGGTGGAGTACCGATGCGGTCTCTGTCACCGGGTGCTCGGCACGGAGGCGGGCGCCATCAGCGCGCCGGACCTCACACATCTCATGAGCCGTCGCGAGATCGCGGCGGGCACCCTGCTCAACAACCCGGGCAATCTCGTTGGCTGGATTCAGAATCCGCAAAACATCAAGCCGGGCAACCTAATGCCCAATCAAGCGCTGTCCGCCAAGCAGCTGTCCGACGTGCTGGCCTACCTCGAGACGTTGAAATGACTCGCAGGTCGCTCGCATGATGCAACCGGAATCAATGCGGCCGGAATTACGAACGCCCGCCGTCGATGTCGACAGCGTCGAGCACGAAGCGCGTCTGGGGAGCTTGTGGGAGACGACGCCCGGCATCCAGGGGTTCTTCACCACGGTGGATCACAAAGAGATCGGCATCCGTTATATCGTGACGGCGTTCGCCTTCCTGGCCCTCGGCGGAATCGAGGCGCTGGTCATCCGGCTGCAGCTTGCCGGCCCGAATCTGACCCTGCTGACGCCTGCCGAGTACAACCAGTTCTTCTCGACGCACGGCATGACCATGATCTTCCTGTATGCGTCGCCGATCCTGTCGGGCTTCTCCAATTACTTGTGGCCGCTCCTGTTCGGCAGCCGAGACATGGCCTTTCCACGTCTGAACGCTTTGAGCTATTGGATCTACCTGGCGAGCGGGCTGTTTCTCTATGCCGGATTTCTCACGGGCAACGGGCCGAACGATGGCTGGTTCAACTACGTGCCGTATGCCTCGCGCGACTTCAATCCCGGGATGAACGAGGATTTCTATTCTCTCGGCATGGTGTTTCTGGGAATCTCCACGACGGTCGGCGCGGCGAATTTCATCGTCACCGCGTTTCGGACGCGCGCGCCGGGAATGTCCATCAACCGAATGCCGATCATGGTGTGGGGGACGCTGACCGCGAGCGTGGCCAATCTCCTGGTGGTGCCGGCCGTGAGTCTGGCGTTCTTTCTGTTGTGGATGGACCGCCAATTCGGGACGCATTTCTTCGACCCCGCGGGCGGCGGACAGCCTCTGCTCTGGCAGCATCTATTCTGGATCTTCGGTCATCCGTGGGTCTATGCCATCGTGCTGCCCGCCATGGGCATGGTCTCCGATGGCCTGCCGGTATTCTGCCGCCGACCGCTCGTCGGTTACTCCTTGGTGGCGCTCTCGACGGTGGCGACCATGGTGCTCGGCTTCGGCGTCTGGGTCCATCATATGTTCGCGACCGGTTTGCCCGGCCTCGGCCTGTCGTTCTTCTCGGGCGCGTCCATCATCATCACCCTGCCATCCGCCGTTGCGGTATTTGCATGGCTCGCGACCATCTGGTTCGGTCGGCCGGTGATCACCACCGCGTTCCTGTACTTCTCCTCGATGATTCTCCTGTTCGTGATCGGCGGCGTGTCGGGGTTCATGACGGCGAGCGTGCCGGTGGACTGGCAGCTGACCGACACCTATTTCGTGGTAGCGCACATTCACTACGTGCTCATCGGCATCAACGTATTTCCGGTGGTCGGTGCCGTGTATTTCTGGTTCCCCAAGATGACCGGCCGGATGCTCGACGAGAACTTGGGACGGTGGAACTTCTGGACCATGTTCATCGGCTTCAATCTCGCCTTCTTGCCGATGCATCTGACGGGCCTCCTGGGCATGCCGCGCCGGGTGTATACCTACGCCGCCTACGGCGGGTGGGGTACGCTCAATCTCATTACCTCCATCGGCAGCTTCGTGTTCGCCGCGGGAGTCTTGATGTTGTTCATCAACGTGGTGAAGAGCCTGAAGAGCGGCGCCGCCGCGGGCAAGAATCCCTGGGATGCGCCGACGCTGGAGTGGTCCGTACCCTCCCCGCCGCCGCCCTACAATTTTGCGGTGATTCCGACGGTGGCTTCGCGCCACCCGCTGTGGGAAGGCCGGCTCGGTACCGAAGGCGGGTTGTCGTCGCTCGATCGCGGCATGCTCCTCGCGAACGGCAAGGAGACCATCGCCACGTCGGGATTGGATGCCGAACCGGATATGGTGCTCGAGATGCCGGAGAATAGCTTCGCGCCGTTCTGCCTGACCGTCGGCCTGTCCGTGCTGTTCGTCGGGCTGCTGCTCAGGGTCTGGGCCGTGGCCATCGTGGGTGCAGTGGTTTGCGCCCTCGCTCTGATGGCATGGTTCTGGCCGTCGAGGGAACTGCGTGAGCGGAAGCCGGCCCATGTCTGAGGTGGTGCTGTCCAGGCCGGAAAACCTACCCGTGGGGCCCACCGGTCGTCACGGAGTGGGCTGGTGGGGCGTCGGGACGCTGGTGGTCAGTGAGGCCGCGCTGTTTGCCTATCTTCTTTTTGCCTATTTTTACACGGGGGCGACGGCGCCTCCCGGGTGGCTGCTCGACCCGGCGCCGAGTCTCAAACTGGCGTTGCCCAATATGGTGCTGCTGTTGATCTCGAGCGTCGGCGTCTGGGGGGCCGAGCGGGGGATCATCAAAGGCCGCCGTGGCCAGGCCCTCGCCGGACTCGGCGTCGCCTTCGCTCTCGGCCTCGTGTTCATGACCGTGCAGTGTCTGGAATGGCGCTCGAAGCCGTACCGTCTGGGCGACTCGAGCTATGCGTCGCTCTACTTCGTGACCACGGGACTGCATATCGCGCATGTGATCGTGGGACTTGTGGTACTGGCGGCGCTCTTCTGGTGGACGGCCCTTCGCTACTTCAGCGCCGGGCGCCGGATTGCGCTCGCCGCCGGCGCCCTGTACTGGCATTTCGTCAACCTGATCTCGGTCTGCATTTTCGTCACCTATTACGTGACGCCTCATCTCGGTTTCGGTCGATGACGCCTCCCGACGCGCGCGCCGGCACACACCCCGCTCCGCACGCCGATCGCGTGTCGGCGAAAGAAAGCTGCTTCGGACTCCTTGCAGGTCCGCTCGCCTGGTTCGCCCAACTCTCCTGCGGGTACGCCCTGGCGAGCGGACCTTGTTTTCGAAGCGGCTATCGGCTCTCCGCGCCACCCTCCGATCTGCACTGGACCTGGCCGGCCATGGTGCTGCTGACTGCGGTCGCCGTCGCGATATCGCTCGCCGGATTCATGGTGTCGATGCGTATCTTCAGGCGTACCCGGGACGAGACCCACGGGGGCCCGCATCATTTGATGGAAGTCGGCGCCGGACGGACCCGATTTCTCGCGCTTTGGGGCATGGTGCTCGGCGCCGGGTTCGCACTGGCGGCGGCGATCACCGCCGTGGCCTTCGTTGCAGTACCGCGATGCGCCGGCTGACGATCCTGCTCCCAGTGGTGCTCCTTGCCGCTTGCGGCGGTCTGGGGGAGCAGCATCGACTGCACCATGCCAGCGATCTGATCGCGGATCACTGCGCGGCCTGCCATGTCGTGCCCGGTGTTCCATCGGCGAACGGTCGGGTCGGCCCCTCTCTGGCGCACATCGCCTCTCAGCAGATCATCGCCGGCTACTTCGCCAACGAGCCCAACATGATGAGCCAATGGATCGAGCACCCGCAGCAGCTGTTGCCAGGCAACGCGATGCCGGACATGGGGCTGTCACCGAGCGAGGTCTCCTCGATCGTCGATTATCTCTACACGTTGGAATGACATCCGCTGGAATGACACCTATGAGAACCGCCGCCCTGTTGACGCTGAGCCTCGTTCCCGCTGCCGTCTTCGCTCAAACCGTGCCCGCGCCCGTGCCGGAAAATGAGGTGTTCAAGCGCGAGGACATCGGCCATGCGCTGGCGGCGCCGACGCCGCAGGCCGGCCACACCGCGGCGTCCAGCGCAAATGCACCTCCGGACGACGGCCAGTGGACGATGCCCTCCAAGAATTACGCATCGACTCGCTTCTCGAACCTGAGCGAGATCACCGTGGCCAACGTGAAGACTCTCACGCCCGACTTCAGCTTTTCCCTGGCCGTGAACAAGGGACAGGAAGCCGCGCCCATCGTGGCCGACAACACCATGTACATCGTGACCGCCTATCCCAACATCGTCTACGCCCTGGATCTGACCAAACCCGGTGCGCCGCTGAAGTGGTCCTTCTCGCCAAAACCGGCGCCCGCCAGCCAGGGTATCGCCTGTTGCGACGTGGTGAACCGCGGCGGCACGGTCGACGCCGGCAAGTACATCTTCAACACGCTCGACGGCCAGACCATCGCCGTCGACGTGAAAACCGGGCGCCCGGTCTGGCGCACGCAGCTCGGCAACATCAATCGGGGCGAGACCATGACCATGGCGCCGACCGTCGCTCAAGGCCGGGTCTACGTCGGCGACTCGGGCGGCGAGATGGGGGTTCACGGCTGGATCGCCGCGCTCGACGAGAATACCGGCAAACTTCTCTGGCGCGGTTACAGCACGGGTCCTGATTCCGAAGTGCTGATCGGGCCGGACTTCAAGCCGCACTACGCCGCCGAGCAGGGAAAGGATCTCGGCGTGAGCTCATGGCCGCCGGAGGCTTGGAAAATAGGCGGTGGCGGCGCCTGGGGTTGGGTGACCTTCGATGCGGAGCTCAACACGCTGTATGAGGGGGTGGGAAATCCCGGCCCCTGGAACCAGGAGCAGCGGCCGGGCGACAACAAATGGACCGCGGGAATTTTCGCGCGCGATCCGGCAACCGGTTCGGCCCGCTGGTTCTATCAAATGTCGCCGCACGACGAGCATGACTACGACGGCGTCAACGAGCAAATCCTGCTCGACATGCCGTTTGCCGGCAAGATGCAGAAGGTGCTCGTGCACATCGACCGCGACGGCTACGTGTACGTGATCGAACGCCGGACGGGCACGGTGCTGTCCGCCGATCCCTACGGACCCGTCAATTCCAGCCGCGGCATCGATCTTCAAACCGGCCGCCCGATCCTCAATCCTGAAAAGGAAACCAAGCTCGGCGAGACCGTGCGCAACATCTGTCCGACCGCCTCGGGCGCCAAGGACTGGAATCCGAGCAGCTTCAGTCCGCGGACCGGGCTCATCTACATTCCGCACGAGAACCTGTGCATGGATTGGATGAGCGAAGAAGTCAATTACATTGCCGGCACGCCGTATGTCGGCGCGCTGGTGCACATGAAACCGGGCCCCGGCGGCAATCGAGGCGAATTGACCGCTTGGGACCCGGTGCAGCGCAAACCGGTCTGGGCGGACAAGGAAAACTTTCCGGTCTGGTCCGGAACCGTCGCCACCGCCGGCGACGTGGTCTTTTACGGAACCATGGACGGCTGGTTCAAGGCGGTGAACGCCCGCACCGGCGAACTCCTGTGGCGCTACAAAGTCGACAGCGGAATCATCGGTCAACCGGTCAGCTACAAAGGGCCGGACGGCCACCAATACATCGCGGTGCTGTCCGGCGTCGGCGGCTGGTCCGGAGCGGTCGTGTCGGGACCGGTCGACCCGCGCGATGGGTCCGCCGCCCTCGGCATGGTGAATGCGATGTCCGATTTGCCGAAATACACGACGGCTGGAGGGACGCTCTATGTGTTCTCGCTTCCCCACTAAATGGCCGCTCTGGCTCGCGCTCACGCTCGCAGCCGGCTGCAACAACGGCTCGCATGTCGCGCTGCCGTCGAACGAGCCGGCCGAGGTCGGCGTCATCGATTCGGCGCTCGATCCCGGCGTCGGTCATAGCCTCGTCACCACCGATGCGCGCGCCGCCGCGTATTACAACAACGCCGAGGCAGTCAACACCGGCAAGCGGCTCTTCTCGCAATACAACTGCTCCGGGTGCCATTCGAACGGCGGCGGCGGCATGGCCCCGGATCTCATGGATGATGTGTGGATCTACGGCAGTCGGCTCGAGCAAATCCATCAAACGCTGGTCGACGGGCGCCCGAATGGCATGCCGGCCTGGGGCGGCAAGGTCCCCGATCAGCAATTGTGGGCGTTGGCCGCGTACGTGAGATCGCTGTCGCTGCCGCAAACGATCGCGGCGGAAACGGGCAACACGCCTTCGCAGATGCCGGCGCCCGTACCGCCCGAGGCGGACCAGGACGCCGGTTGGGCGCCGCCGCCCGGCACCACCAATGACTACACGTCCACCATCGTCGGTCCCTCGGGGCCGGAGGTTCCGGCGGACACGGTGGGTCCGACGAACCCACGTCCCGTCAACGCCATGGGCGCGAATTGACGGCCGCCCCAGCACGCAGCACTGTCGCCGTTGCCGCGGTGACCTTGGGCGCCGGCCTCGTCCTGGGCACTTTGGGCACATCCGCGACGGCTGCTCCCGAGTCCGTGGGACGCCCGGCCGGCCGAGCGCATCTCATTGTTTGCTCGGACCCCAACGATCTGCCGTTCTCCAATCGAGCGCGGCGGGGATTCGAGAACAAGATCATCGATCTCGTGGGCAAGCACCTCGGCACCGAAGTCAGCTACTTGTGGTGGCCGCAGCGCCGCGGCTACATCCGCAAGACGCTCAACGCCTCCAAGTGCGACGTGTGGCCGGGCATCGCCACCGGTGTCGATGGCGCCGCGACCACCCGCCCGTACTACCGCTCCACGTATGTCTTCGTCACTCGCGAGGATGCGCACCTCTCGGAGCTGACGCTCGACGATCCGCGCTTGCGGCGTGCCACGATCGGCGTGCAGATGATCGGCAACGATGCCATGAATACCCCGCCGGCACATGCGATCGCGAGCCGCGGCATCACCGGCAACGTCCGCGGCTACATGGTTTACGGAGATTACGGGCGGCCCAATCCCCCGGCGGCGATCGTCGATGCGGTCGAGAATCGGCAGGTCGATGTCGCGCTGGTGTGGGGACCGTTGGCCGGCTATTTCGCGCACCGCTCGCACGTGCCACTGCGGCTCGATGCGGTGACGCCGGCCGGCGATCCGCGCTGGCCGATGTCGTTCGACATCTCCATGGGGGTGCGGCGCGGCGATCGCGAGCTCCTGGATCGCATCGACGCGATTCTCGAACACGAGCAGCCGGCAATCCGCGCCATCCTCGAACGCTATCACGTGCCGCTCGAACCGATGGGCGCGCCGGCCGCCGCGGTCAACGTCTCCGCGCAAGAGAAGTGACGAGGCGCTGATTCACGGAGCAGAGCCGGGGCCCGGGTTCTTGCGGACCTCGAACGGCACCGTCAGGACGGAGCCGTCGGAGAAATGCAACGTGATCGGAATCTTGGCACTCGTATCGGCGGACGCCGCCGGCTGCATGAGCATGAGGTGATAGCCGGTCGACTGGAATTCCAGCGTCTGGTGCGGCTCGAGCGTGACGGCCTTGACCGGCATCATCTCCTCGGTGGTTCCGCGAGTGATGCTGCGATGAATCGATACATTCCCGTAAGACGGGCTCGAGGCCGCTTCCAGCGCCACGGCCCTGTCCCCGGTATTGGTGAGCGTGAGATATCCCGCCGCCGGCAGGCCGGCCGGCAGCCAACGGATCCACGCCGTGAGCACGCGAATCGTCGGCTTCGGGGCGGGGGGCGAATTCGGGAGGGGCGGGGCGGCGAGGGCCGGAGAGACGGCGATGGAGGTGCCGAGGGCGATCGCCGCCAGAAAGTGCCGTGCGCGTTGCCAAAAGAGGTCGTTCATGGTGGGGAACCTTGCCAGAGGGCGGCCTGCGGCTCAAGCAGCCCCGGGAGTTGCATTCACGTTTCGTCGTGCATCGAAGCATGAAGGGGCGCACGCTCGACGGCCTGGCGTCCTACGAGCCGCTCACGCAGCTTGCCGCCGGCTTTTTTGTTCGTGTTCGAGACGGCCGCGTTTTGAATCAGCACATCGAGGCGGCGAAACTCCCTGCGGATACGCTCCGCCGCTGCCGCAATAGAATTATGATGCGTTCGCGCCGATCAAGCGGCGGCGCGTTCAGCGACCGGACGGCGCCGCAGGCTTGCCTGGGTCACGGCCGGCGGCACATAGACCGCGCCCATCGGTCCGGCATCGACTCCGGGCGCAACGACCTCGTCGATCCGGTCCAGGATTTCGTCGCTGAGGACAACGTCGGCGCCGGCGAGCAGATCATCCAGTTGCTGCATCGTACGCGGGCCGAGGATCGCCGAGGAGACGCCGGGGTGCGCCATCACGAAGGCCATTGCCATGTGCGTCAGCGATATCCCTGCCGCCTCCGCAATGGGAATGAGCCGCTCGACTGCCTCCAGGTTGCGGTCGTCGGCCATCTGCTCGGGGAACGCTTTGACGCGCAAACTATCGGGGAGCGGCTGTCCCCTGCGGTAGCGGCCTGTGAGCATGCCTTTCGCCAGCGGGCTCCACACCAGCACGCCCATCCCGTAGGTCCGGCAGACCGGCAGCACCTCGCGTTCGGTACTGCGGTTGAGGATCGAATAGGGCGGCTGCTCGGTGCGAAAGCGCGCCAGGCCTCGACGTTCCGCAACCCACTGAGCTTCCACGATCTCGGATGCCGGGAATGTCGACGATCCGATCGCCCGGACCTTGCCGGCCCGCAGCAGATCGGTGAGGGCGGACAGGGTCTCCTCGATGTCGGTCTCGGGCGAGGGCCGATGGATCTGATAGAGGTCGATATGGTCGGTTTGCAGGCGGCGGAGCGACGCATCCACCGCCTGCATGATCCAGCGTCGTGAATTGCCCTGCTGGTTCGGATCCTCGCCCATGGGGCCGTGCACCTTGGTGGCCACCACGATGTTGTCGCGCCGGCCCTTCAGCGCCTTGCCGACGAGCTCCTCCGACTCGCCGCGGCTGTACCTATCGGCGGTATCGATGAAGTTGATGCCGAAATCCAGGGCTTTGTGGATGATGCGGATGCAGTCGTCGTGGTCGGGATTGCCCAGGCCGCCGAACATCATCGCGCCCAAACAATAGGGGCTGACCTTGATGCCCGTTTTTCCGAGTGCCCGGTAGTGCATGCTCTTTCTCCTGTGTACTTTGCTGGTTGTCAGCGCCGCCTTGCCGGGCTAATCTGATCAAAATCGGAACGATGTTCCGTCTTTATACGGAACGGTGTTCCGTATGTCAAATGGAGGCATGGTGCGCACTAAACCGGATAATCGTGGTCATGATGTCGAAGCTCGAGGCCGCGCGCATCGGCGCATGCGAGCCGATGCTCAGCGGAACATGGATGCGTTGCTGGAGGCGGCGATGGCGGTGTTCGCGACTTCCGGAGTGGATGCGCCGGTGCGGGAAATCGCCGCCAAAGCGGGGGTCGGTCTCGGCACCGTGTACCGCCATTTTCCACAGCGCTCGGACCTCATCGCCGCCGTCTTCCGTCACGAAATCGATGCTTGCGCAGACGCGGCGCCGGTGTTGGCCGTCGAGCACGAGCCAGGCGAAGCGCTGGCACGGTGGACGCTTCGTTACGTGGACTTCGTCGCGGCCAAACGCGGACTCGCCCCGGCGCTGCACTCGGGAGACCCGGCTTTCGACACTTTGCGCGCTTATTTCGAGCAGCGACTTCGACCAGCCCTTCAGGCTCTTCTAGAGTCCGCGGCAGCCGCCGGTGAGGTCCGCACCGATGTCGATGCCGACGACATACTGGGCGCGGTCGCGAGCTTATCCATGCACGCCTTCGATCGGGGACCCAAACACGCCCGGCGGATGGTCTCCCTGTTCGTGGACGGGATGCGCTACGGCTTGAGCCCTCATCCAAAATCCAAGAGAGCTGTTCGTCGTAAAACCTAATTTTTTTGCGGCCACCCCCAAAAGTTACCCCGCAAGCGGACGATCCGCTGCGAAGGCCCGCCCGCAGCCCATCGGCGTAATCGATCCATGCCTGCATCATCCTTCCTTCGCAACCCCGATAGCCATGAGTCCCGCGTAGGTCCGCGCGTTTGACAAACGCAAGGCAGTGAATGGAAATCAAGCGGCGCTGCGATGACCCTCGCCACTCTTGAATGGCATAAA
>DASYAC010000247.1:0-7123 GCA_036501585.1 Steroidobacteraceae bacterium | reverse complement strand
CGCCACCGCCCTCGAGCTCGCCACCGCCGTCGAGCTCGCCACCGCCCTCGAGCCCGCCACCGTCCTCGAGCGCATCACCGCCCTCGAGCCCGCCACCGTCCTCGAGCGCATCGCCGTCCTCGAGCGCATCGCCGTCCTGGAGCCCGTCACCGCCTTCGAGCCCGTCACGGCCTTCGAGCGCACCACCGCTCTCGAGTCCGCCCGCTGCGGCCAACGCATCGCAGCCTCTGGTCTCGACGCCGTCGGCCGATCCCCCGCCGCACGCGACCGACGGGCCGCGCAGTACCGGCAATCCGCGCACTACCGGCGATCCGCGCACTACCGGCGATCAGTGACCCGCGCGGCCTTGCCGTTCGAGCGTTGCAGCGAGCCGCTCGCCACCACACGAATCTCCGCGGAAATTCCGACCATCGCCTTGAGTATTTGACCGAGCGCGAGCGCCTCCGCCCGATGCGCCTCGGCCGGCAGATCCGGCCTTGCCTCGACCCGCACCACCATCTCATCCATCCGGTGCGGCCTCGAGATCTCGATTTCGTAATGCGGCGCGAGGCCCGGCCGATCCAGAATCAGCTCCTCGACTTGCGACGGGAACACGTTGACGCCGCGAATGATCAGCATGTCGTCGGTCCGCCCCGTGATCTTGGCGAAGCGGCGCATGGCGGTGACGTTTCCCGGAAGCAGGCGCGTCAGGTCGCGCGTGCGGTAGCGGACGATGGGCATGGCCTCCTTGGTCAGCGAGGTGAATACGAGCTCCCCCGGCTCACCCGGCCCGACCGGCTCGCCGCTTCGAGGATCGACGACCTCCGGCAGGAAATGATCCTCCCAGATGGTGGGGCCTTCCTTGGTGCGTCCGAATTCCTGAGCGACGCCCGGCCCCATCACTTCCGACAGCCCGTAGATGTCGCAGGCATCGATGCCGAACTGGGATTCGATTTCCTGCCGAATACCCTCTCCCCATGGCTCGGCGCCGAAGATGCCGATGGACAGTCCGCTCGACTTGGGATCGATGCCCTGCCGCCTGAATTCATCGAGCAGCGCGAGCATATAGCTCGGCGTGATCATGATGATGTCGGGACGAAAGTCCATGATGAGCTGAACCTGCCGCTCGGTCTGGCCGCCCGACACGGGGATCACCGTGCAGCCCGCCGCCTCGGCGCCATAGTGAGCTCCGAGTCCTCCCGTGAAGAGTCCGTAGCCATAGGCGACGTGCACCCGCATCCCGCGGCGGCCGCCCGCCGCCCGAATCGACCGGGCCACCAGATTGCTCCAGGTGTCGATGTCCTGCCGCGTGTATCCCACCACCGTGGGCTTGCCGGTGGTGCCCGAGGAGGCATGCACCCGGGCCACTCGATCCATCGGCACGGCAAAGAACCCGAACGGATAAGCGCCGCGCAGATCCGCCTTGGTCGTGAAGGGGAAGCGCGCCAGGTCGGCCAGGGACTTCAGATCCTCGGGCCGAACTCCCCGCGCCTCGAAGCTCGCCCGGTAGCACGGATTGTTCGCATACGCATGATGCAGGCTCGAGCGCAGCCGTTCGAGCTGCAAGGCGTCGATGTCACGCCGCGCGAGCCCGAGTACCGGCTCGACCGACAGCGCATCCGGCGCCCCGTGTCCGCTCATGGGCCGCGGCCCTTGAAATCGGCGTGTCGTTTGTCTCGAGCGGCCGCCAAACCCTCGCGCACGTCGCCGAGCCTGAACCCGAGAAATTCGAGCGCGAGCGAGGTATCGAAGCTCGGGCCGGCGAGCCGCAGCCAATTGTTGAGCGCATGCTTGGTCCATCTCATCGCGGTCGCGCTGCCGGCTGCGAGCATCCGCGCCGTCTCGAGGGCCGCAGGGATCACCTCCGCATCGGCAACCGCGATCGCCACGAGGCCGATGCGCTCCGCTTCGAGACCCGACAGCGGCTTGTTGGTGAGCAGGTAGTAGCGAGCCTTCGCGAGTCCGCAGAGGAGCGGCCAGATGATCACGGCATGATCGCCCGCCGCGACTCCGAGACGGGTGTGACCGTCGAGAATTTTCGCCTCGTTCGCGGCGATGCAGACATCCGCCAGGAGCGCCACGGCGAGACCCGCTCCCACGGCGCTTCCGCGCACCGCCGACACCACGGGCTTGGAGCAATTGATCAGGTTGTAGACGAGATCGCTCGCCTCCTTCCATACCCGGACCAGCGTCGCCTCGTCGGCGATCATGCGGTCGATCATGCCGAAATCGCCGCCCGAGGAGAAATTCGCGCCCTCGCCGCGCACCAGAATCGAGCGCACGGCATCGTCGGCGTCGGCCGCGCGCCACACCGTGGCGAGATCGCGGTGCATGGCTTCAGTGGCCGCGTTCTGCTTCTTCTCGTTCGCGATCACGATCTCGAGGATGCCGGGCTCGGGAGCGAGAAACTTCAGGCTCCCGAACTCCTTCGCGTAGCGCCCGGTATCAATGGGCATGATCGGGCACCGGATGGACGCTCACCATGGTCAGGACGTCGTAGGAGGCGACCGTCTCGCCGGCGCCGTTGGTGATCTCGGTGTCCCACGCAACCTCGCCCCAGCCTTTCTCGGCCCTGAGACTCTTCTGGGCGCAGGTGAGGCGCACCTTGATCCGCTCCCCGGGCTTCACCGGCTTGACGAAGCGCAGCTCGTTCAAGCCGTAATTGCCGAGCACCGGGCCGTAGTCCGGATCGACGAACAAACCCGCGGCGGCGGAGATCAGGAAATATCCGTGTGCGACGCGGCCCCCGAAGAGTGGATTGCGGGCCGCCTCGCTCTCGCTCATGTGCGCGTAGAACCTGTCTCCCGACAGCGCCGCGAAACGCTCGATGTCCTCGACGGTCACCTCGCGCTCGGCCGAATTGAACGTATCGCCCAGCCGAAGCTCGTTGAATGCCAGGCGAAAGGGATGCCGCCCGGGATCTCTGAGGCGGCTGCCCCGCACCCAGCGGCCGCCGAGAGCGGTGACCGTGTCGGGCGTGCCCTGCACCGCCGTCCGTTGCATGTAATGCAGCACGCCGCGGATGCCGCCCATCTCCTCGCCGCCGCCGGCGCGCCCCGGTCCGCCGTGAACCAGGGGCGCGAGCGGCGATCCGTGGCCGGTCGATTCGCGCGCGCAACGGGCGTTCGCGACCAGAACCCGGCCGTGGTAGGGCGCGAGGCCGAGCACGAGGTGACTCGCCGCGGCATCGTCGGCGGAAAACACCGACGCCACCAGGCTTCCCCCGCCGCGCCTCGCGAGCGCGATAGCATCCGCCGAGTCGCGGTACGGCAGCAGCGTGGCGACCGGCCCGAAGGCCTCGACCTCATGCACCGCTCGCGCGCCGTGGGGATCCCGGCAGCGGAGCAGCAGCGGAGCGAGGAATGCGCCGCGGCGGCGATCGCCGCCCTTCACCTCGAAGGACTCCAGCGAGCCCGCCACGATGTCGGCCTCGCGCGCGAGCTCGGCGACCCGCCCGAGCACATCGTCGCGCTGCGCGAGGCTCACCAGCGGCCCCATGCCGACGCCTTCGGCGCGCGGATCGCCTAGGACGATCTTTCCGAGCGAGGCACGGAGCGCCGCGGCCACATCGTCCGCGAACGCCTCGGGAACGAGCGCCCTTCGGATGGCCGTGCACTTCTGTCCCGCCTTCACGGTCAGCTCGCGCGTGACTTCGCGGACGAACAAATCGAACTCAGCGCTCCCGGGGGCCGCGTCCGGCGCAAGAATGCTGGCATTGAGCGAATCCGTCTCGGCGGTGAACGGCACGGCCCGGCGGATCACGGCCGGATGCACGCGCAGCTTCGCCGCCGTTTCCGCCGAGCCGGTGAAGGAGACGAAGTCCTGACAGGTGAGATGATCGAACAAATCGCCGAGGCTGCCGCATATGAGTTGCAGGGTGCCCTCCGGCAGCAGCCCCGACTCGATGATCCGCCGCACCACGCGTTCCGTGAGATAGGCCGTCGCCGTCGCCGGCTTCACGATGACCGGCACGCCCGCGAGGATCGCGGGGGCGAGCTTTTCCAGCATCCCCCACACCGGAAAATTGAAGGCGTTGATGTGCACCGCCGCGCCCTCGCGCGGAACATGGATGTGCTGTCCCATGAACGCGCCCGACTTCGACAGCGGCTCGATGCCCCCGTCGAGATAGACCTTGCCGTTCGGGAGCTCGCGCGCTCCCTTGCTCGCGAACGCGAACACGGTGCCGATCCCGCCGTCGATGTCGATCCACGAGTCGTCCTTGGTCGCGCCGGTCCGGTACGAGAGTTCGTAGAGTTCCGGTTTGAAATCGAGGAGCCGTTTGGCGAGCGCCTTGAGGAGCGCCGCACGCTCGTGAAACGTCAGCAGGCGAAGTGCAGGGCCGCCGCGGCTTCGCGCATACGTCAGAACCTCGCCGAAGTCGATGCCGCCGGAGGAGGCCTCGGCGATCGACTCCCCGGTCGATGCATCTCGCAGTACGACGCCCGGGCCGTCGGCCGCGTGCCAGCGTCCCGACACATAGCTTTCGAGTTTCATGCGCCACCGTCCTCCGCCGCCTCGCGGCGCAGTTGCCAGGAATGGAAGGTACCGCCCGAGGCCGCGAGCTCGCGGAGAAGCGGTGCCGGCGTCCAGTACCGAGGACCCAGCGTGCGTTCGAAGCCCCGGATGCCCTCGAGCACGGCGGCGGTGCCCAATGTGTCCGCATGGGACATCGGGCCGCCCCGAGACCGCGGAAACCCGTAGCCGTTGCACCAGATGGCGTCGATGTCCCCCGGACTCGCCGCGATCTCCTGCTCGAGGATCAGCGCCCCCTCGTTGATGAGCGCGAACAGACACCGATGCACGATCTCATCGTCCGGGATGGCGCGCCGCTCGATACCGAGACGGGCGGATTCGGCGGCGATCATCGACTCGACCTCGGGGTCACGCACCGGCTTGCGCGAGCCTCCCGGGTAGAGATAGGCGCCGCGGCCCGTCTTCTGGCCCAGCCGTCCGGCCTCGAACAACAGATCCGCCACCCGGTAGTAGCGCGGATCGTCCGGCAGGTCCTTGCGTTCGCGCCGCACCCGATAGCCCACGTCGATTCCTGCGAGGTCGCCCACGGCGTTCGGGCCCATGGCCATGCCGAATTTCTCCAGGGCCGCATCGACCTGCGCGGGAGCGGCTCCCTCGAGCAGCAGCAATTGATTCTCACGGCCGTACGCATAGAGCATCCGATTGCCGACGAAACCGAAGCAATTCCCCACCACCACGCCGAGCTTGCCCATGCGCCCGGTCACCGCCCGGGCCGTGGCGATGACATCGGGTGAGGTCTCGCGGCCGCGGACGATCTCGACCAGGCGCATGATGTTGGCGGGGCTGAAGAAGTGCATGCCCACTACATCGGACGCCCTCCCGGACGCCGCCGCAATGGCGTCGATGTCCAGGGTCGAGGTGTTCGACGCGAGCACGGCTCCGGCGCGGCAGATCTTCCCGAGCGAGGCGAACACCTCGCGTTTGACCGCCAGGCTCTCGAACACCGCCTCGATCACCAGATCCGCCGGCTCGAGCGCATCGATGCCGTCGCTGGTCCGGATCCGCGCGGCCGCGGCCGCGGCGGCATCGGCATCGAGCCGGCCCTTCTCGACCGCCGCTCTCAAGGTACTGCGCACGCGATCCATCCCGGCTGCGAGCGCCTCGGGGTTGGTGTCGACCAGCGCCACGTCCAATCCCGCCGTCGCCAGGCTGATCGCAATACCCGATCCCATGGTGCCTGCACCGAGCACGCCCACGGTGCGCACCGCGCGGCCGGCGGCATGCGAATCGCGGTCCGCGAGGTCCATGCCGGTCAGGTTCCCGCCGCGAAGCGTTCGGCGGCGACTCGCTCGACCACCATGGCGATTCCCTGGCCGACGCCGATGCACATGGTGCAAAGCGCATATCGGCCGTCGCTGCGCTCGAGCTGATTCACCGCCGTCGTGACGAGGCGCGCACCGCTCGCGCCCAAGGGATGCCCGAGCGCGATGGCGCCGCCCTGCGCATTCACATGCGCTGCGTCATCCGCGATCTCCAGCTCTCGGAGCACCGCAAGCGCCTGCGCGGCGAACGCTTCGTTGAGCTCGATGACATCCATCTTGCCGAGCCCCAGGCCGAGGCGGCCGAGAAGCTTTCTAGTCGCTCCTACGGGTCCGATGCCCATGATCCGCGGCGCGACCCCCGCCACCGCGGTGCCCACCACTCGAGCACGCGGCGTGAGGCCGAAGCGCTTCGCCGCGCCGGCGCTCGCCAACACGAGCGCGCAGGCCCCGTCGTTGACTCCCGATGCATTTCCGGCGGTCACGGTACCGCCGGCGCGGAACGGCGTCGGCAGCTTCTGCAATGCCTCGAACGTCGTGTCCCGCGGATGCTCGTCCACGCTCACCACCGTGGCGTCGCCGCGTTTCGAGGGAATCTCGACGCCGACGATCTCGGCGCGGAAATGTCCCGCCGCCTGGGCGGCGAGCGCCCGTTGCTGGCTGCGCAGCGCGAAGCGATCCTGATCCCCGCGCGAGATGTGAAAATCCTCGGCGACGTTCTCACCGGTCTCGGGCATGGAATCCACGCCGTACTGCTTCTTCAGGAGCGGATTCACGAAGCGCCAGCCGATGGTGGTATCGAACATCTGCACATCGCGCGAGAACGGAGTTGCGCCCTTCGACATCACGTAAGGCGCGCGGCTCATGCTCTCGACGCCGCCGGCCAGCACGACCTCCGCCTCGCCGGCCGCGATCATGCGCGAGGCCGAGGCGACCGCATCGAGCCCGGAGCCGCACAGGCGATTGAGCGTGGCGCCCGGCACGTCCGCCGGGAGGCCGGCGAGGAGCGCGCTCATGCGGGCGACATTTCGATTGTCTTCGCCGGCTTGATTGGCGCAGCCGAGAATGACGTCGTCCACCGCCCGCGGATCGAGCGCCGGGTTTCGCCTCATGAGCTCGCGCAGCACGACCGCCGCCAGATCGTCCGGGCGCACCGACGACAGGGCGCCGCCGTAGCGGCCGATGGGGGTACGGATCGCGTCGCAGATGAATGCCTCGTTCATGTCAATCCTTGTTGCGTTGAATGCGGCGCCGCGCGGCTGGCATCGCTCATGGGCAAAGGCGCATGCTCAACGGCCCTTGAATACCGGCGCCCGCTTCCCGGTGAACGCGGCCACGCCCTCGGCATAATC
>DASYAC010000246.1:0-5897 GCA_036501585.1 Steroidobacteraceae bacterium | reverse complement strand
GGTGATGCGAGCAGCAGGCCGGCGTTGTACCCTGTGGGTTGCCCAAGGAGCCGGTCCGTGTCCATCGATTCTGCGGAAGACGAGCGGGTTGCACTAGCCTCCGCCTGGCGCCTGCAGCGCACGGGCAACTTCGTCGCGGCGTTCGATCGCGCCCAGGAGGCGCTGCGGCGGTTCCCCGATTCGCGGGCGCTTGCGCACCTGTCGGTGCTTGCGCTCGCGTCGTGCGGCTCGACGGAGGCGGCGCTCGAGGCGTTTCATGCCACCTCCCTGGGTGCCGCCCCGGACGAGGATTTCCTGGCCCTCGAGGCCCGATTGCTCAAGGACGCGGCGTTCAGCCGGCGTGCGGGTACCGAGGCCGTGCTGAGGCGGGCGGCGCAAACCTATGAGGAGGTGGCATCGCGGACCGATGGCACGTACAGCCGACAGAACGCGGCGTTGCTCTGGACGCTGGCGGGCGATGGCCCGCGGGCTGAACGTCTCGCGCGCTCGGTGGCCGGGCGGATCACGGAGCTCAACGTGCCGGACCAGGAAGAAGCCGCATACTTTCATTGGGCGACTCTCGCGGAGGCGGCGCTGGTGCTCGACGATCGAGAGCTCTTGAAGCGCGCTGTCGTCCGCGCGAATCCCCTGTGCCGCCAGAACTCCTGGGCCCGGTCGAGAACTTTCCTGCAAATGCGGCGGCTGAGCGGTCTACGCCCGGACCTGAGCGATGTCGTCGACGGCTGGTACCGGCCGCCCGTGGGGCTCTTGCTGTCCTCCGATTGCCTGGCGCGAGAGCCCGAGATCGGCGCCGGCCTCGACGGCTCCGATCGGCCGGGGCTCGTTTACTGCGTCGGCGGCGGCCGGAGCGGCTGGCAAGCGCTGGCGGCAAGCGGGATACAGCTGCACGTGATTTATCCGGGGGCGCCGGACGATGAGCCGAATGCTCCATCGCCGATGGTTCAATCGCCGCGGGATGCTTCCGGCCACGGCGATTCGCACACCTGGTCCAGCCTGTTGCTGGATGAGGGCGACGATCACGATCGCATCTGCGCCGAGGCGGCGCTCGGACTATCGCTCGGGCACGCCGATGCGCTGTGCGCTCCGTGGACCGTGCTCGCGCAATCCGGCGGCCGCTGGCACGCGCATCGCGATCCGGATCGCCAGGGCATCCGCGCCGCCATCGCCTCGCGAGCGCAGGGGGGTGAGGAGCGCTCGCGCTACGGGTTCCTGTTCGCGGATGCCGTCAGCTATTCATCCCTGAACGCGGCCGATACGCGGCGGTACTGGACTCAGCTTTTGCCGAAGACCGCCGCCGAGGTGCTGCGGCGGCATTCGTCGTCGATCGTGTTGCGCAAGTCCTGGGGAGATGCCGTGCATGCCGTATTTCGCACCGCGAGCGCCGCTGCGTCCGCGGCACTCGAGATGCAAGCGGCCACGGCGCAGCTGGCCGAAGAGCTCGAGCCGGGGCGGCGACTATCCTTCCGAATCGCCGTTCACTATGGCGCCGCCGATCAGGGGTTCGACCCGGTCGAGGAAGCACCGTCCATCTTCGGGCCGCAGCTGTCCTTCGCCGCCCGCATCGTCCCGGTGGCGCCCCCGGGGGGCGTGTTCGTCACCGAACCCTTTGCGGCGCAGCTGACTCTCGAGGGAGCCGGCAATGTCCACTGCTCTTATGTGGGGACCACGAGCCTTGCGAAGAGCTACGGGCGGGTGCGCTTGCTGACGCTGGCGTAGCTGTCTCATGCCGGGTTCCGGCTGGGTCCACAGGAGGCCGACCGGGCCTTCAGAATTCGCTCCCGCTCTTCCGGGGTCATCGCCGCCCATTTCTCCCAGTGGCGGCGTCCGCGCCATCCCCCGTGACCGCGAAACCCACCGAACAGAATGCGGCAAAGAGCGAGCAATCCGACCGCGTGCGGGTAGTCGATCGTGCGGCCGCCGGCGAACAGCGCGGGCGCCACCCAATTCCAGAGCACCATGACCGCCAAGCCGAGCACGGCGACAGCGGCCAAAATCAGCAGGGCTTTTGCCAGATGTCTTGCCTTGAAGTTCATCGTTTTGCTCCTCACATTTCCAATTCGTCGTAAACCGACTGCAAGCGGTTCCGCAGATGCAGCACGGCGTAGCGCTTGCGCGCCAGCAAGGTATTGATCGACACGCTGCTCTCCCAGGCCATTTGCCTGAAGCTCACGCCGTCGAGCTCATGGGCCACGAAGACCTCGCGCTGCTCGGGGGGCAGCTCGTCGAGCGCCGCCTGCAACTCGGCCAGCAAGACGGATCGCGCATAGGCGGCCTCGGCGCCGCCGTCCGGTGCCGGAAGCAATAAGTCCAGCCGCTGCTCACCGTCCTCGCCCGGCGCGTCCGCCATCCCGTCCTGGGATTGCTCTCTCTTCTTGCGGAAGAGATCGACGATGCGGTTGCGGGCCACCCGGAAAAGCCATGCGCCGGCGTGCTCTATCGGCGCCGGAAGGTGATAAGCCTCGACGAACTCATAGAAGACGTCCTGGAGAATGTCCTCCGCGTCTCTGGGATCCCGCACGCGGCGGCGGATGAAGTTCCCGAGCTTGGGGCGCTCACGCAGAACGGTAGCGGTGATTTCTCTGTCGTATTCGGACATCATCGGGCTGTCCTTCAGTTCCATGGGACTGAAGACGTTTCAGGCTCCGGAATATTGTAGGGAACTCACCTGATTTATTGGCGAAAGAGGCGGCTGCTCGCGTGGGGGGCGGTTACTCGCGTCGGGGGGCGCGATGATCACCCATCGTCGCTGTTTTCCACGGCCTCCAGCTTCACGATCATCTCGTCGAGCGCGCCGTACAATTGTCGACAGAAGTTCTCTCCCAATAGCCGCTCCAAGCTCGTATAGATTTCCTCGATCCGGGGCGCCATGCGGGCCGCGAGCGCGCGGCCGCGCGGCGACAGTGAGACCTCGACCCGCCGCTTATCGTGCTTCAGGCGTTTGCAGCTCACGAGATCGATCTCCTCCATGCGCGCCAGTACGCCGGTAAGGCTCGGGCTCGAGAGTCGGCACAGGTCCCCGATCTCGCGCGGCTCCAGGGGCTCCGACTCGAACAGCACCCGTACGATGCGCCATTGCTGCTCGGTGACGCCGTTGCCGTTGAGCAGCGGGCGAAAGTGGCCAAGGACCCGTTCGCGTGCCCGGAGCATCAGCAAGGGCAGGTTTCTGCGTTTGAATTTCGGGGGCATTCTTGACACGCGCGGCCGTTAGTGGAACGATCACTAATATATTAGTGAGATTTACTGGAAAGAGATAGCGTTGCGCTGCCCCCCCGGCAAGATTTCAATGGATGTCCCGCCTTTTGGGTTGAGCGGGACGGTGTACGATACCTTGCTGAACCATCGAACGGCCCTCGCCGCACTCGCCGGGCAGCTCGACTCGCCCCCTTACCAGGCGCCGCCGCGTGCGCCGGTGCTGTATCTGAAGCCGCGCAACACCTTGGCGGCCGGCGGCGACCCGGTGCGGATACCGTCGGGGGTTTCGGAGCTGGAGGTGGGCGCCTGTTTGGGAATCGTTCTCGGGCGCACCGCCTGCCGTCTCGCCGAGGAGGACGCCTTGGATCACGTCGCGGGATTTCTGATCGTCAACGACGTGAGCGTCCCGCACCCGGATTATTATCGCCCGGCAGTGCGGTACAAGGCGCGCGACGGATTCTGTCCGCTCGGGCCGCGCGTCACGGCGCGCGCGGCCGCCGGCGATCCGGACGCGCTCGTGATTCGGACCTACGTCGACGGCCTGCTGGTGCAAACCGCGAGCACGACGGAGCTCGTTCGTTCCACAGCCCGTTTGCTCGCCGATGTGACGGAATTCATGACGCTCGCGCCTGGGGATGTGCTCGCCGTGGGGGCGGCGGCGCCGGCTCCGCGTGTCCGTGCCGGTCAAACGGTCGCCATCGAGAGCGATGGGCTCGGTACGCTCACCAATCGATTCCTGCCGGAGGCCACGTGAAGTACGCGAGGGTGGCCTACGCCGGTGCGATTCATCAGGCAACACCGCTCCCGCGCCTATCGAGCGGCAGCGAGCGCATCGACGCTCCGATGCTGCAGCTCGAGGATGGACGGGTGCTCTCGGAGGAGGAGGTCGTATGGCTCCCTCCGTTCGAGGCGGGTACCGTGATCGCACTCGGCTTGAACTATGCCGATCACGCCAAGGAGCTGGCCTTTGGTTCGCAGCAGGAGCCGCTGGTCTTTCTCAAAGGTCCCGGCGCGCTGCTCGGCCACCGAGGGGCCACCCGCCGGCCGGCCGAGGTCAAGTACATGCATTATGAATGCGAGCTCGCGGTGATCATCGGCCGCACGGCACAGCGCGTGACCCGCGCCGCGGCCATGCAGCACGTTGCAGGCTACTGTATTGCCAATGACTACGCGGTTCGCGACTATCTCGAGAATTGGTATCGTCCCAACATGCGCGCCAAGAATCGCGACGGCGCCACGGTCCTGGGTCCCTGGTTCGTCGATGCCGCGGATGTCATCGATCCGAAAAACCTGAATCTGCGAACCTATGTGAACGGCCGGTTGACGCAGCACGGCAATACCAGGGACCTGATCTTCGACGTGCCGGTGCTGATAGAGTACTTGAGCTCGTTCATGACCTTGCACTCGGGCGATGTCATTCTGACCGGAACCCCGGAGGGTGTCTCGAACGTGATGCCGGGCGATGAGGTCGTCTGCGAGATCGACGGCCTGGGTCGCCTCGAGAACAAGATCGTCGCCGATTCCGGGCGCAAACACTGAGGGGGTCGCGAGGCGTGCGCGTTCAACATTTGATCGACGGTGCCGCGGTGGCCGGCAGCGAATATTTCGAGAGCATCAATCCGGCGACGCAGGAGGTGCTCGCGGAGGTCGCACGGGGCGGCATCAAGGAGGTCGACGCCGCCGTGCGTGCGGCGAAGGCCGCGTTTCCGACATGGGCCGGTACGCCCGCACCCGAGCGGGCGCGATTGCTGCGCAAGCTGGGAGACTTGATTGCCGCGCACGTTCCAGATCTCTCGAAAACCGAGACCCGGGACACGGGGCAGGTGATTGCGCAGACCGCGAAGCAGCTCGTCCCGCGCTCGGCGGACAACTTTCACTACTTTGCGGAGATGTGCGTCCGGGTCGATGGGCATACCTATCCGACGCCCAGCCATCTCAATTACACGCTCTTCCATCCGGTGGGCGTGTGCGCTCTCATTTCACCCTGGAACGTACCGTTCATGACCTCGACCTGGAAGGTGGCTCCTGCGCTCGCCTTCGGAAATACCGCCGTCCTCAAAATGAGCGAGCTGTCCCCGTTGACGGCGGCGAGGCTGGGGGAGCTGGCGCTCGAGGCAGGAATTCCCGCGGGCGTCCTGAATGTCCTGCACGGCTACGGGGCCGAGGCGGGCGAGCCGCTGTGCTGCCATCCGGACGTGCGTGCGATCTCCTTCACGGGCTCGACGGTCACCGGCAATCGCATCGTCAAAGCAGCGGGCCTCAAGAAATTCTCGATGGAATTGGGCGGCAAGAGCCCGTTCGTGGTATTCGACGATGCGGATCTGTCGCGTGCCCTCGACGCGGCGATTTTCATGATTTTCTCCAACAACGGCGAACGATGCACGGCGGGATCCCGCATCCTGGTGCAGCGGACGATCTATGCGGATTTCGTCCGGAAGTTCACCGAGCGGGCGCGGCGCCTCTCCATCGGCGATCCCTTGGATGAGAAGACCGTCATCGGTCCCATGATCAGCCGTGATCATCTGGCCAAGGTGCAAAGATATATCGAGCTCGGACCGAAGGAGGGGGCCGCCCTGATGTGCGGCGGCGCGGATGCTCCGGCGCTCACCGGCGACCTGAGGAAGGGTAATTTCGTCCAGGCCACGGTGTTCGCGGACGTGGACAACCGCATGCGCATCGCTCAGGAGGAGATCTTCGGCCCGGTG
>DASYAC010000245.1:0-25180 GCA_036501585.1 Steroidobacteraceae bacterium | reverse complement strand
AGCGCGTAGACGTAGCCCCAGGTTCCCGAGGTGTACATGACACCGTCGACGACGGTCGGCGTCGATTCCTGTCCGCGCTGCGGAGCGCCGAGATCGTAGGACCAGGCGAAGCCCAGCTTGCCGACGTTCGCGGCGGTGATGGTCGCCAACGGCGAGTAATAGGTGCCGCCTTGGTCGCGTCCGCCGGTGAACCAGTTCTGCGGCTCCCGATCGGCGGCCGCGAGGCGCGCCTCGTCGATGGCGCCCAACCCGGTGGATGAGCTCGATGCGAGGGGAGAGGGCGGCGAGTCGGGCGCGGCGCGGACAGCGAGCGGCGTCGAGATCGCCGACACTAAGCAACAGAAGAGGCAGCCCGCGCGCACGGAGGCGCCGCAGACCCGGTCGATTCTTGGCAAGGCAGTTCTCCCTTCGAAAATCGCGGTAATCGAGGAGAGCTTAGCGGACATCCGGGGCGAGGGGTACCTCGTCGGCGCGCGATCCGGTCTGTATCTGTTATAACCTGCAAACAAAGGATAACGTGAAGGTTATGACCGACAATATTCACGGCGGGCTCCAACTTCGCGAAATCCCCGAAAGAGCGCGGCGCTATCGACATACGAACGGATTCGAGGCGCGCTCGACGTTCAGGACACCAGGCTGTTCTCGCGCGGAATCCACGCGGACAGGCGCACCTCTCCCGATGCCGGTGAGAAGGTCACGCCGCCGCCGAGCGTCGAGGTCCGATGCCGTATGGTCGCGAGCTCATAGGTCTCGGGGATCGGAAGCTCGGCCGGGTTCGGCGCCGGTCCGATGCCGGCGATCGACAGGGTCACGACATGCACGGTGCCGTTGAGGCTCAGCGTCACAGAGCGGACCCACTTCGACTCCATGATGATCGCGAGCGCTTCCTGGGCGATCCGGAACAATGCGATCGATGCGTCGGGGGTGAAGTCGGGTTCCTTGTCCGGGAATTGAATGTCGAACGCGATCGAAGCGCGCGCACAGGTGTTGCCGACCAGCCAGCGGAGCGCGGCGAACAGACCTACGTTGTCGAGAAGCGTCGGACGCAGCTCCTCGATGATTTTTCGCTTGATATCGACGGCGTCCCCCAGCGTATCCTTCAGACGGCGCAGGTGCCGCCGAATGTCGCCCTCAGGCGCCGTGAACCGAATATCGCCCTCGGGTGCTGTGATGTGCTGCTCCAGCCAGGCGAGGTCCATGGAAGCCGCGACCAGCATGCCCCCGAGCTCGTCGTGCAATTCGCGCGCGAGCACGGCTTTCTCCCGCTCCGTGACGGTTTGAATGTGAGAGATCAAGCCGGGGAGCGAGGGGGGAGGGTGTTTGTTCCGGTGCATCAACTCCATCGTCTGTTCCTGCCTTCTTGGCGTCTCGACTTCGCCACCCGCCTTTGAAATGCCGAATAGGTTCGGCCCACCGTGAAGCCCACGAGCGCGAGATTCAAAAAGAATTTCAGTCGCTTTTGCATAGGGAGCCAAGGGGTGCATACGGAGCCCAAGGCGAGCGCGAATCCGGTGCTGGAGAAACATCATCCGGCGCCGCGGCTACGCTCCGCAATTACCGGGAGTTGACTCGCTGCGTAAGATTCGACCGATAAACGGTGGCCCGACCGGGCGGGATAGACGTGCTGGGGCGGGATAGACGCGCTGGGGCGGGATAGACGCACCGCAGCAGCCGGCCGCTGCCGGATGCCGGGTCAGATCATCGGCAACCGGCGGGGTTTGCCGGCCGGGAACGCTGCTTCGATTGCTGCGATCTCAGGCCCCGTCAGCGCGAGCGCCGCGGCGCCGGCGTTCTCCTCGACGTGATTGATGCTTGCAGCCTTGGGGATGACGAAGGCGTTCGGGTGGCGCAACAGAAACGCGAGCGCCACCTGTCTCGAGGTCGCTGCGTGAGCCGCAGCGATCTGACTCAACACGCGGCCCGAGGCGCGCTTTGGATCGAAGGTCGCAGGGGATTGGCCGAACGGGGTGTAGGCAACC
The DNA here is from genome assembly GCA_036501585.1 of Steroidobacteraceae bacterium. Taxonomy (GTDB): domain Bacteria; phylum Pseudomonadota; class Gammaproteobacteria; order Steroidobacterales; family Steroidobacteraceae; genus Bog-1198. The sequence continues at coordinate 23,201 of DASYAC010000245.1, read as the reverse complement.
ACCGCAATCCCGCGCTCGATGCACCACGGCAGGACGCCGTGCTCGATGGCGCGCTCCTCCAGATGATAAAGCACCTGGTTGCAGGCGGGGCGGGCGGCGCCCGCAATCGCCGCGAGCTCCTCCAAATCGTCCACATCGAAGTTGCTGACGCCCCAGGAGAGAATCTTGCCGCTGGCCGCGAGGGATTCGAAGGCGGCGACGGTTTCCTCGAGCGGATAGCTGCCACGCCAATGCAGCAGATAGCAGTCGAGGCGGTCCGTGCCGAGGCGTGCGAGAGATTTCTCGCAGGCCGCGATGGTACCGCGCCTCGAGGCGTGGCTCGGCAAAACCTTGGATACCAGGAACACGTCGTCGCGGCGGCCGCCGATGGCCTTGGCGATGATTCGCTCGGCGGCACCCGAGCCGTACATCTCCGCGGTATCGATATGGGTCATACCGAGATCGAGGCCGCGGCGCATGGCGCCGATCGCATCGCGAGCGGAAGCCTCCTCGGCTCGCCATGAACCTTGACCGACGAGAGAGACCTCGCGGTGTGTCGATCCGAATTCGCGACGACTACTGGCCCTAACCGCGGCGCTCACTGGGGCTCCCACCACTACCCAGGCGCTTCCTGCTTGCCCAGACGCTTGGTCATGCGAAGCGCGGGTTCGACGCCCTGGTAGTAGCCTTGAACGACGTTCAGCGCCTCGAAACCGAGGCACTCGTAGAACGAGCGCGCCACCCTGTTGTTCGCCCGTAATTCCAAATCGACGCGGAACACGCCCGCCTCGACAGCGGTCCGCGAGAGCCATTGCATCAACCGCCGGCCGATGCCCTGGCGCCGATGCCCGGCGGCCACCGCCAGCAAATTCAGATGGGCGACGTCGTCCGCGAAATACATGATGGCAAATGCCGCGACGCGGCCGTCGCGCCGGGCGACGACGACGCTCGAGTCGCGGCTCAGGATGGACCGCCGCACGCGCGTCGGCGTCCATGACCAGGTGAGCCCACCCTCGATGGAGTCGCGTGACATTTCCGCGATCTCCTCGGCGTCCTCGCAGCGGGCGAGGCAGAGCGTCGCCAGTTCGGACATGGTCAGTGACTCTTCACGGGGGCCGGCGGCCGCGAGGGCAATCCGGACGGTTGCGCCGGCAGCAGTTTCATCAGCTCGGCAACGCCCCGTTCGAGCTGCGGATCATGGCCATGCAAGACCTCCACGGGATCCTCCTCCACCACGATATCCGGATCGACGCCGTGGCCTTCGATGATCCATCGGCCATCCGCGTCGGCAGTCCCGAACTCTGGCACATAGACGGTGCCTCCGTCGAGCAGCGGGCGCATGAGGACTCGCGGAAGACTCACCGGCTGCGATATCGATCCGTGGCGGTCACCAGCTCATGGATATTGCCGGGCTCGAAGGCGGAATGGCCGGCGTCGGGGACGATGCGGAAGTCGGCTTCGGGCCAGGCCCGGTGAAGATCCCAGGCACTCGTCGCCGGGCAGACCACGTCGTAGCGCCCCTGAACGATGGTGGCCGGGATGTGCCGGATCCGCGGCACGTCGTCGACGAGCTGCGATTCGCTGCGCAGGAAGCCCCGATTCACGAAGTAATGGCACTCGATACGGGCCACGGCGAGCGCGAATTGATCTTCGCCCCAGCGGCGGATGTTGTCGAGATTGCTGTGCAGAAAGCTCGTGGAGGCTTCCCACACCGACCACGCGCGAGCCGCAGCCAGTGCGGCCCGCTGATCGTTGCCGGTGAGGCGTTGATGATATGCGCGCAGGAAGTCGTCGCGCTCGCCCGGCGGAATTGCATCGCGATAGGCTTCCCAGCAGTCGGGGAAGATCTCCGAGGCGCCATGCTGGTAGAACCAGCGAATCTCGTTATATCGCAGCATGAAGATGCCGCGGAGCACGAGCTCGGTGACCCGCTCGGGATGCGCTTCGGCGTACGCGAGCGCCAGGGTGCTGCCCCAGGAACCGCCGAACACCAGCCAGCGCTCGATGCCCAGATGTTTGCGCAACCGCTCGATGTCGGCGACCAGATGCCAGGTGGTGTTCTCGATCAGGCTGGCGCTCGGACGGCTGCGCCCGCAGCCCCGTTGGTCGAACACGACGATGCGGTAGTGGAGTGGATCGAAGAACTGGCGGGCTCGCTTGTCGGATCCCGCGCCGGGTCCGCCATGCAGAAAAATGGCGGGTTTGCCGGCGGGGTTGCCGCATTCCTCGTAATAGATCTCATGAACGTCCGATACGCGCAGATACCCCTGCTTGAACGGTTCGATCGCCGGGTAGAGTTCGCGTCGAGGCGCAGCAGCGGGGGTGGCGGTCCTTACGGCGCTGCGCGAAGCCGACGCGGCGCGGGTCGCGAGCTTGGCGGCGCTTCTCGAGGCGCGCGGCTTGGATCGAGGCGAGGACTTCATCGCCGCTTTCGTCGGCGCAGAACTCTTCGAGGTTCGCGACGTCGCCTTTTTTTTCATCATGACCCCTTCTTCTTCATCATGGCCTATTCCTCTGCGTTTCGATCAGGTGTGCGTTTCGATCAGGTGCGCTGTACCAACGGGCCGAGCGGCTTTCCGCCCAGCAGATGCACGTGCAGGTGGTATACCTCCTGGCCGCTGTCCGGATTGCAATTGACGATGAGCCGGTAGCCGCTTTTCGCGATCCCCCGCTGACGGGCCAGATCGCGGGCGACGATGACCATGTGGCCAATCAGGGACTCGTCATCGTCCTCGATGTCGTCCGTCGTCGGAATGGGCTTCAAGGGGACGATCAACAGATGTACCGGGGCGGCAGGGCGGATGTCCGCGAACGCGACCACGCGTGAATCCCGGTAAACGATGTCCGCGGGAAGCTCTCCCGCAATGATTTTTTCAAAAAGCGTGGGCATGTCAAATGCCTCTGAACATCTGGGACTCCAAGAGTATCAGAACGCGTCCGGCTGCCCGGAATCGAGCAGGCGCGGTCGGTCTCCGTAAAGTTGGCTATTTTATCTTTATTATCAATATCTTGTATCTCATCGAACGGCGCATACCGGTCTTCCGGCGCGCGCCGGGCCGGGCGGTGCTGCCTGCGCCGGCGGCGAATAGAAATAGGAACGATTCTCATATACACTTACCTCATGTACCTGAAGTACCAGCCGGCCGGGACCAAGCAACGTGCGCAGGACGCGGAGCGAACACGGGGCCGGGCTCGCGCGAGCGATGCCCACGGCGAGATAACACTGACGGAATTGAAGACCGGCGCGACGGCGCGCGTCGTGTCGGTCGCTCCCGCCGACGGGGCGGCGCCCAAGGAGCTGGGACGGCGGCTGGCCGAGCTCGGCTTCCTGCCCGGCGAGGCGGTTCGTGTGGTCGCACGCGGACTGCTGGCGCGCGAGCCGATTGCGGTGCGGGTCGGCACGGGTACCTTCGCGCTGCGGCTGTTCGAGGCCGCCTGTATCCGCGTTTGCCCGGAGCAGACGCCGGCGGCATAGCGGCATGGAAGCGTTGTCCGGTGCGCATCCGATTCCCCTGGTTGCGCTGGTGGGTAACCCCAACTGCGGCAAGACCGCGCTGTTCAACGTTCTGACGGGCAGCCGACAGAAGGTCGCCAACTACGCCGGAGTCACCGTCGAGCGCAAGGAGGGCGCGCTCCTCACGCCATCGGGCGCCCGCGTTCGTATTCTCGATCTTCCCGGCGCCTACAGTCTCGATCCGCTGACGCCGGACGAGCAGGTGACGGCCGACGTGCTTCTCGGGCGGCGCGCCGGGGAGAGCGCGCCCGATTTCGTGGTCTGCGTCACCGATGCCACCAATCTTCGGCAGAATCTCCGTTTGGTGCTGAGCTTGAGGCGCCTGGGACTGCCGATGGTGGTCGCGCTCAACATGACGGATATTGCCCGCCGCAAGGGCATCGCCATCGACGCCGAACGGCTCGCGCGCGAGCTCGGCGTACCTGTCGTCGAGACGGTGGGCGTGAAGGCCTCGGGGGCGAAGCCGCTGATCGAAATGCTCGATTCGGCGGCGATTCCGGCGCGGACCGACGGCACCTTCGAATGGCGCACCCCGACGGCCGCCGACATCGAACGGGACCAGGCAGAGGTGCGGCGGATTCTGCGGGGCGTCGGCGGCGATCGTATCGACGGGGTGACCCTCAGCGACAAGCTGGATGCCGTCGTGCTGCATCCGGTGGTGGGTCCGCTGATTCTCGCCGCGACTCTCTTCCTGGTCTTTCAAGCCGTGTTCGCGTGGGCGCAGTGGCCGATGGATGCGATCAAGGGAGGCGTCGACGCCCTTGCGGGTTCGCTCAGGGCGGCAATGCCGGACAGCCTTCTCAAGGGGCTGCTGGTGGACGGCGTACTGGCGGGCGCGGGCAGCGTGTTCGTGTTTCTGCCGCAGATCATCATCTTGTTCTTTTTCATCCTGCTGCTCGAGGACTCGGGTTATCTGCCGCGCGCTGCGTTCCTGCTGGACCGTCTCATGGGAAGCGTCGGATTGTCCGGCCGCGCCTTCATCCCCCTGCTTTCCAGTTTCGCCTGCGCCATACCCGGGATCATGGCGACGCGTACCATCCAGAATCCGCGCGATCGGCTGGCGACCATCATGATCGCGCCGTTGATGACGTGCTCCGCGCGTTTGCCGGTGTATGCGCTGATCATCGGGGCATTCATTCCGCGACGCACGCTGCCCGGCGGACTGCAGCTGCAGGGTGTGGTGCTGTTCGTTCTGTATCTCGTGGGCGTCGCCGGCGCCATGGGCGTGGCGTACGTCTTGAAGCGCGCGGGCGCTGCAGCCCGCTTCCAGGCGCTGATGCTCGAGCTCCCCGCATATCACTGGCCGAATTTACGCAACCTTGCCATCGGTTTGTGGCAGCGGGTGGAAATCTTCTTGAGCCGCGTGGGCACGATCATTCTATCGCTCATGGTGATCCTCTGGGCGCTGAGCTCGTTTCCGGCGCCTCCGCCCGGCGCGACGGGCCCGGCCATTCAATACAGCCTTGCGGGACATCTGGGATCGTGGCTCGCCGTGCTCTTCAGGCCCATCGGCTTCAATTGGCAGATCTCGATCGCCCTGGTGCCCGGCCTCGCGGCGAGGGAAGTGGCGGTCGGTGCGCTCGGGACGGTGTACGCCTTGTCGGCCAGCGGCGGCGACGTGAGCGGCGCGCTGACGCCCCTGATCAGCCAGTCCTGGAGCCTGCCGACGGCGTTGTCGCTTCTCGCCTGGTACGTGTTCGCGCCTCAATGTCTGTCGACGCTCGCGACGGTCAAGCGCGAGACCAATTCCTGGCGTTATCCCATCATCATGGCGGCGTATCTCTTCGGGCTCGCCTACGTGGGCTCCTTCATCACGTTTCGCGTCGCGACGGCGCTGTCGAACCTCGGGTAGCGCGCCGTGAATCCCGTGCTCGATGACATCCTGGTTGCCGCCGCCCTTCTGGCGAGCGCCGCCTACGCGCTGTTCGCGCTCGGGCCGCGGGCGCTCAAGCGGCGGATGCTCTCGAGCGTCGCCGGCTGGGCACTGCGGGCCCCCGCCTGGCTCGGGCTTCGCAGCCTCGCCGCACGGCTCGGTGCGGCGTCCACCAAGGCGTCCGGGGCCTGCGGCGGTTGCGACAACTGCGGCAGCGAAGGCGCCGCCGCCGAACCCTCAGCCTCGGGCCGCGGTGCCGACATCAGGATTCCGCCGGCGAGCATCGGCCGCCGCCGATAGCAATTCCATGTGCGGCGGTACGGCCGAGTACGCCATAATCCCACGGGCGCGCACTGTGGCCGCGCTCCCGGATCAAAAAAGATGCCCATTCCCCGCATTTTGGAAGGTTGCCTGCGTCTGCCGATGATCGGCGCGCCCATGTTCATCGTATCGACACCCAAGCTCGTGCTCGCTCAATGCAAGGCGGGCGTCATCGGTGCGTTTCCTGCATTGAACGCGCGCCCCGCCGCTCAACTCGGCGACTGGCTCAGCGAGATCACCGAGACCCTGGATGCCTGCCGGCGAGCGGATCCGACGGCCAGGATCGCGCCCTTCGCCGTCAATCAAATCGTGCACGCGAGCAACACCCGTCTGGAGCATGACGTGAGGCTGTGCGTGGAGCACCGGGTTCCCATCGTGATCACCAGTTTGCGGCCGCCGGCCGAGGTCGTGCAGGCAGTGCATGCGTACGGCGGCGTCGTGTTTCACGATGTCATCAATTTGCGCCATGCCGAGAAAGCGGCCGCGCAGGGCGTGGACGGAATCATCGCCGTGTGCGCCGGCGCGGGCGGCCACGCGGGCGTCTTGAGTCCCTTCGCATTGGTGAAGCAAATCCGCGAGGTCTATCCGGGCACGATCATTCTGTCGGGAGCCATGAGCACCGGCGCGGATGTGCTGGCTGCGCAGGCTCTCGGCGCGGACCTTGCGTACCTCGGCACGCGGTTCATCGCGACGGAGGAAGCCAACGCGAGCGAGGCCTACAAGGCGATGCTGATCGAGAGCCGGGCCGAGGACATCGTGTACACGTCGCTCTTCAGCGGCGTGCTCGGCAACTACCTGCGCGGCAGCGTCGTCAAGACCGGCCTGGACCCCGACAAGCTGCCGGAGGCGGACAAGACCAAGATGAATTTCGGAACCGAAGGGAGCTCGGAACTGAAGGCGTGGAGGGATATCTGGAGCGCCGGCCAGAGCGTGAGCGGCATCCGTGAGGTGCTGACGGTGCGGGCGCTGGTGGATCGAATGGCCGGGGAATATGAGGCGGTCCGCAGCCGCCTCGCGGGCGCGGCGTGAGGCTGAGCCCCGATCAGTTGCCGGCGACGCTGGCGCGCCGCCTCGAGCACGTCTATCTCGTTTCAGGCGACGAACCGCTGGGCGTAGGCGAGTGTGCCGACGCGATTCGCGCCGCAGCCAGAGCGGCGGGATACGCGGAGCGATCGGTGTTCTTCATCGAGCGCGGCTTCTCCTGGGACGAGCTGCGGCATTCGACTCGAGCGCTCTCCCTGTTCGCGGATCGCCGTCTGTTCGAGCTGCGCATGCCGAGCGGCAAACCCGACAAGGGGGCGCAAGTGCTGCTCGACATGGCGGCCGAGCCGCCGCCCGACACGCTGACGCTGATCGTTACCGACAAGCTCGACCGCAAGACGAGCGATGCGCCGTGGGTGCGTGCCGTGGAGAAACACGGCGCATGGATTCAAGTGTGGCCGGTCCCGGCCGAGTCCCTTCCCGCGTGGCTCGAGCGGCGCGCGGCGGCTCTCGGCCTCACGCTGGAAGCTCCCGCGGCAAGGCTCATCGTCGAGCGCGTCGAGGGGAATCTCCTCGCGGCGAAGCAGGAGCTCGAGATTCTCGCCTTGCTCGCGGACGGCGGCGCCATCGGCGAATCGCTGGTCATGCGGACCGTGGGGGACAGCGCGCGCTACGACGTGTTCCAATTGGCCGAAGCCGCGGCCGCGGGCGACGCGGCGCGCGCGCTTCGAGTTCTTACGGCACTGCGCGGTGAGGGGGCCGAGCCGGCACTCATTCTCTGGGCGCTGGTCCGCGAGTTGCGCGGCCTCTGGCAGGCGCGCGAGCGGGAGCGCACCGGCGCCTACGGCGGCGGCGGCGCATGGAATCAGGCGGCAAAACCCTCGCCGCGCGCGCTGAGGCGCCTGGGCAAAATGCCGCTTGCGGCGCTCCTGCAAGAGGCGGCCCGCACCGACCGCACGATCAAGGGCATCATGCCCGGCGATCCGTGGTCCTCGATCATCGCCCTGACCATGGGCATGGCCGGCGCTTTGCAAGCGACCCGGGATTCAGGCAGGGTAGCCGTATGAACCCGATGGGAATATTCGGCGGCACCTTCGATCCGATCCACTACGCGCACTTGCGCACCGCGTTCGAGCTGCAACAGGCGCTTCGGCTCAAGGAGATTCGCTTTCTTCCCGCGGGCAATCCGCCGCATCGCGATCGGCCCACGGCCGATGCGCAGCTGCGGCTCAAAATGGTGGAGCTCGCGACCGCCGATCAAGCGGGTTTCGTGGTCGATGATCGCGAGGTCCGCAAAGAGGGTCCTTCCTATTCCGTCGAGACGCTCGCGGAGTTGCGGCACGAATATCCGGACCGCAGTCTTTGCCTCATCGTCGGGATGGACGCGTTCCTGAGTCTGCCGAAATGGCATCAATGGCGCGAGCTCCTGCAGCTCGCGCATCTGGTCGTCGCGCATCGCCCCGGTTGGCGCGCGCCGGGCATGGGGCCGCTCGGCGAACTGCTCGTTGACCGCGGCACGGGCCGGATCGGCGATCTGCACGAACAGCGCGCCGGCTGCATTTACATCCATGCCGTGACGCAGCTCGAGATTTCTTCCACGGAGGTGCGGCAGCTGATTGCCATGGGCCGCGACCCGCGCTTCCTCATGCCCGATTCAGTGCGTAAACTGATCCTCGACACCGGCTGCTACGCCAAATCACGGACGCCCTAGTGCCCACCGAGAAAAAGCCCCAGAAACCGAGAGCCTCGCTGAAGAAACATGTGACGCGCGCGCCGAAAGGCCTCCCCGCGAAAGCCGGCACTGCCAGGCCCGGCACCCCTACCAGGCCCGACACCCCCACCAGGGCCGGCACCCGCACCAGGGCCGGCACCGCCCAGCCCGGTACTACCAAAGGCGGCATCGCCGGGGCGGACATCGGCAAGGCCGGTGCCGCCAAGCCCGCCGCGACCAAACGCTCGCTCAAGAGCGTGGTGCTCGACGCGCTCGATGACATGAAAGCGCTGGAGGTGAAGGTGTTGGACGTGCGCGGTCTCACGGATATCGCCGATTACATGGTGATCGCCAGCGGGACGTCGGATCGCCACGTGCGTTCGGTGGCTCAGCGGGTGGTGGAAAAAGCCAAGGAAGCGGGTTTTCGGCCGCATGGCATCGAAGGGCAGCAGGACGCCGATTGGGTGCTGATCGATCTGCACGAGTACATCGTGCACGTCATGTTGCCCCGCGTGCGCGAATTCTACGGTTTGGAGAAGCTGTGGGACATGACGGCCAAGCGCGCCGTCCGTGCCTGAGCGGCGCCGCGACGGCGGTGCAGAGCGCATGAAGTGCCGGTTGCTCGCTGCGGGAACCCGGCTGCCCGAATGGGTCAATACCGGCTTTCGAGAGTATCAGAAACGGCTGCGCGCGCCGCTGGTGCTCGAGCTCGAAGAGATTCCAGTCGCCACCCGGCGTGCCGGCGAGAATCCCGAGCGTGCAGTGGCGCGCGAAGGCCGCAGCATGCTGGCCGCGATCTCATCCAAGGACTATGTCGTCGCGCTCGAGGTCCAAGGCACTTCCATGAGCACCGAAAAGCTCAGCGGCTGGCTCGATGAGCGATTGCGGGATGGCAAGCCTCTGGCGCTCCTGATCGGCGGTCCCGACGGTCTGGCGCCTGAATGCCTGGAGCGCGCCGACCGCAGCTGGTCGTTGTCGCCGCTCACGTTGCCCCATGCCTTGGTCCGGGTGGTGGTCGCCGAGCAGATCTATCGTGCGATGAGCCTCAAGGCCGGCCACCCCTATCATCGGGCTTAACACCGCCACCTTCCCCCTCGTGCCCAAGGTATTCTTGCCGGAATGAGCGTCGACTTCGTGTATCTCGCCTCCGGGTCACCCCGGCGGCGTCAGCTGCTTGGGCAAATAGGCGTGTCTTTTCAGGTACTTGGCGTGACCGTGGACGAGTCCATCACGCAAGGAGAAGAGCCCCTTGGGTACGTGTCGAGACTGGCGGCCGCCAAGGCTGACGCGGGAGTCCTGAGCGCAGCTGCCGTCGCTTCGGGGCGGCCCGTGCTCGCGGCGGACACGGTAGTGGTCATCGGCAGCGAGATTCTGGGAAAGCCCAGGGATCGCGACGATGCGGTGCGCATGTTGCGACTGCTGTCGGGCCGCACCCACGAGGTGCTGACCTCCATCGCGCTGGCGGCCGGCGGACGGACCTCCTGCCGCCTGAGCCGGAGCGAAGTCACGTTTCGCGAGATCACCGCCGCCGAGGCCGCCGCCTACTGGGACACCGGCGAACCCAGCGACAAAGCGGGCGGCTATGCCATTCAAGGCCTCGGAGCCGTTTTCGTCGCGCAATTGCTCGGCAGTTTCTCCGGCGTGATGGGATTGCCGCTGTTCGAGACGGCCGGTCTCCTGGAGGCGGCCGGTGTGCCGCGGTGGACCTCCGCCGGCCGGCGGTACCGATGAGCGGTGACCTGTGAGCAGTGACCTGTGAGCGGTGCCCGATGAGTGCCGAGATCATGATCAACGCCAACACGCACGAGGCGCGCGCGGCGATCGTCGAGAACGGCGTGCTGCAGGAGGTGTATCTCGAGCGCTCGAGCCGCCGCGGCCTCATCAGCAACATCTACAAGGGCCGGGTGTCGCGCGTGCTGCCGGGAATGCAGGCGGCCTTCATCGAGATCGGCATGGAGCGCACCGCCTTCCTGCATGCCTCGGATATTTTCGACCCGCGCCATGCGGACACGGGCATCGAAGCGCCGCGCACCGAGAACATCCGCGCCCTGGTGACCGAAGGCCATGAAATCCTGGTACAGGTCGTCAAGGATCCGCTCGGCACCAAGGGCGCGCGCCTCACCACGTACATCACCCTGCCCTCGAGGTTTCTCGTCTACATGCCGCAGGGGCGCGGCGTCGGCGTCTCTGCCCGGATCGAGCACGAGAGCGAGCGCGAGCGGTTGCGAAGCGCGGTCCAGGCCGGCCTCGAAGCGCAGGAGAACGCGGGGTTCATCGTGCGCACGGCCGCCGAGGATGCGCCGGTGGAGGCCTTGAGGGCCGACATGGTGTATCTGCGCAAGCTCTGGGAATTCGTCCGTCAGAAGGGGCTGCGCACCGGCCCCGGAAATCTGGTGCACGCCGATCTGCCGCTGCATCTCAAGGTGCTGCGCGACATGCTGCGGCACGACGTGGACCGGGTGCTCATCGATCAGCCGAGCGCGCATCGGGAGATGCGGGAGTTCGCCGCCTCCTTCGTGCCGGAGATGCTCGGGCGGATCGAGCTTTACACCGAGAAGCGGCCGATTTTCGAGCTCCATCACGTCGAGGAGGAAATTCAGAAAGCGCTCGACCGGAAGGTATCGCTGAAATCCGGCGGATACGTGATCATCGATCAGACCGAGTCCATGACCACGATCGACGTGAACACCGGTGCGTTCGTCGGCCACCGGAACCTGGAAGAGACGATTTTCCGCACCAATCTGGAGGCGGCCGTGACGATCGCGCGGCAGCTCCGGCTGCGGAACCTGGGCGGCATCATCATCATCGACTTCATCGACATGGAGGAGCCGGAGCACCGTCGTCAGACGCTTCAAGCCCTGGAAAGGGCGCTCGGCGAGGACCACGTCAAGACCAACATATCATCCGTGTCTCCCCTGGGATTGGTCGAGATGACTCGAAAAAGAACCCGCGAGAGCCTGGAACATATGTTGTGCCAGCCTTGTCCGACCTGCGAAGGGCGGGGGTTCGTCAAAACGGCCGAGACCGTCTGCTACGAGGTGTTTCGTGAGATCGTCCGTCAAGCGCGTCAATTCGAATGTCGCCAGCTGATGGTCCTGGCGCACCAGGACGTGATCGAGCGGCTGCTCGATGAAGAATCCTCCGCACTCGGGGAATTGGAGCTCATCACCGGTGTGCCCATCCGGCTGCAAACGGAGGCTCTGTACGGCGTCGATCAATATGACGTCGTGTTGATGTAATGAACCCGCGCAAGGTCGGCAAAGTATTGCTGTTCACGGCGGCGGGGCTCGCAATACTGATCGGATTGCTGCTGCTGGGAGTGAAAATTGCGCTCGATCGCGCCCCCCAGTATCAGGCGCAGATCAAGGACTGGGTCTACCGTCAGACCGGATACCACATCGCTTTCGGCGCGGTTTCGCCGGCGTTTCGATGGTACGGTCCCGAACTGTACCTGAGCCGACCGGAGCTGCGCTCTCGCGACGGCTCGCGCGTGCTCGCCCGCGCGGCGGGGGCGCGCGTGGGCGTCGATGTCTGGCAGTTGCTGCAAAACGGCAGGTTCTTCGCATTGCGCGTCGAGCTCGACTCGCCGGACATCGTCATCGATCGGCTGGGCCCCGCCAAGTTCGCGCTGGCTTCCGAGATCGTGCTCGGCGGGGAGCGCTCTCACGCATCGTCAGTCAACGACTTGCCCGCGGGCAGGCTGATCATACACGGGGGCTCGGTCAGCCTGCGGCACTGGAGCCCGGAACTGCCGCAACTCGAGCTGCAGGCGGTCGACCTGGATCTATCGCGTGTTTCCGGCTTGCTCGCGGCGAGTCTTTCGGCGCGCCTGCCTCCGATCCTCGGCGGCCAGCTGAGTTTCACGGGAAGCCTGAAGGGATCCGGCCGGCTGGACGCGCTCCAATGGGGCGCCTCCGCGAACGCCGACGGCGTCTCGTTTCCCGGCTGGCGCCTGCTCCTGCCGGAATATCTGGAGCGGCTCGATGCGGGGACGGGCGAGTTCCAAACCGCGGCGCGCGGACACGGCGCGACACTCGAACACGCCGAGCTCGAATTCGGCGCGCAGGGCGTGGTGACCAAGCTTTCCGACGGCGCGAATACCCGGCTGGACGAGGTCAGCGCCGACTTGTCTCTCACTCACTCGGACAATCGTTGGATCTTGCTCGGCCGGCGGGTACGCGCACAGCGCGGCGGCCGCCGCGATCCGAATTCGGAGTTCGACGTGAGCTGGCAGGAAAGCGACTCGGGCATGCTGGAGCTCGAGGCGAAGGCCAACTATCTGCGTGCGGAGGCGCTCCTGCCGCTGGTCGGGCTGATGCCGCAGAAGGAGATCCGCGACCGGCTGCGCGAGCTTTCGCCCACCGGCGAATGGATGGATATGCGCCTGGCGCTGCAGCGGCCGTCCGCCGGCGATCCGTGGCGGTTCGATGCGCGCGCCAAATTCCGCGGGGTCGGGTTCGCGCCGGTCGGACACTCTCCCGGGCTTCGCGGTTTGTCGGGCGCGCTCTCCGGAAGCGAACTGGCGGGTCATGTGATCCTGGACACCGACGCCGGAGTCTTCAACTGGCCCAATGAGTTTCCGCAACCCATCGATCTGAAGCTCCTCAAGACCTCGCTGTACTGGCGGCGCGACGCGCAGGGACTCCTCCTGGCGACCTCCGATCTCGAGCTGCATACTCCCGATGCGACGGTGCACGGCAAGATCGCCTGGCATCAGCCGAGCGACGGCAGCTCCGCCGTCCTGACGATGGCGGACACCATCGACAACGCCAACGCGGGCGACGCACACCTCTACTTTCCGCACGAGACCTTGCCGCCGGATGCCTTGCAATGGCTCAACCGTGCCTTCCTCTCGGGACGCGTCTCGCACGGCGATGCCATTTTCGAGGGTCCGGTGCGGCGATTCCCGTTTCGCGACGGCGGCGGCCTGTTTCTGATCCGCTTTCGCGTCGACCACATGACCTTGGATTACCGCGAGGGCTGGCCGAAGGTCGAGAACCTCGCCGCGCAGGCGGAGTTTCGCAATCAAGGCATGTCTGTGAAGGTCTCGAGCGCCGACGTTGGGGAGCTCAAGGTGGATTCGGCGCAGGCGCGGTTCGTGGACTTCAAGAACAGCGAGCTCGAAATCCATGCGGCCGCGCATGGAGACGCCTCGGCCGCCGTGCATTACCTGGCCGCAACGCCGCTCGATGCCATGGCGGAGAATGCCTTCTCGAGCGTCGAGGCGAAAGGGCCGCTGAAAACCGCCGTCGATCTGTTCTTTCCCCTCGCAGACTTCGATAAGCGGCGAGTGCTGGTCCATGTCGATCTGGACGGAACGTCGCTGAATCGGGTGGGCTGGACGCTGGCCGCGACGGGGTTGACCGGCAACGCCGACATCGACGGGGCCCAGGTGGTGCATGCGGATATTCGAGGCCGGGCACTGGGCGGTCCGGTGCAGATGACGGCGCGAGCGCCCCGCAACCGCCAGTCCACCCGCACCCATCTGGATTTTCGCGGCACGGCGACGGGAGACGCGTTGCGCGCCGCGATGTCGCTGCCTTCGAGCATCTCCATCGGCGGACAGACGGACTATCGCGCGGTGCTGCGCATGACCCCCGATCCGGCACGCGAGCGGACCTTGAACTTCAGCTCGAGCCTCATGGGCCTCGAGCTGAAGCTCCCGGCCCCGCTGACGAAAGCCGCCGCAACGGCGATGCCGACGACGGTCGCGATCCAGTGGCCGGCAAGCGGTGCCGAGGAGCTTCGCGTGAATCTGGGGTCGGTGCTGCGCGGTGCCGTCATGTTCGGCTCGGGCTCGAACGGGCCGACGCTCGGCCGCGCGGCCGTCACCTTCGGCGAAGGCGACCCGGCATTCAGCGACGCCCAGACGGTGAATGTGGGAGGCAACATCGGGGAGCTGGACCTTGCCGGGTGGCTCAATCTTTTCGGCGGTGCTCCCGGCGGCGGCGATGTCATGGTGAAGCACTCCAAGCCCTTGACGGCTTATTTTCGCGGCGCGACATTCGAGGTCAGCAAGATCGACTATATGGGACTGTGGTTCAGCGACGTCTCGGTCGCGATCTCGCAGGCCAGCGGCGGCTGGCGCATAGAGACCGGCGGCCCGAACGTCGTCGGGTCCATCCAATTGCCGGGGGCGCAGGAACCTTCCGCGCCGTGGAATCTCGAGTTTCAGCGCCTGAAGTTCACCGACGCCGCCGATGAGTCTTCCGACGCCCCTCGGCCGGGCGACGCGGATCAAGCCGCCGCGGCCGATGAGACTGTTGATCCGAGGGCCATCCCCCCGATCGAATTCCATGCCGGAGAGCTGATCTGGGACGACCGGCAATTCGGCGACGTGCGGGCGACGCTTCAGAAACTGGACGATGGCGTCGGCCTGAAGCAATTGACCGTGACCGATGCGACGTGGAGCGCCAACGCCACGGGGGAATGGCACGGCGGGGAGGGCGGAATGCGCCACTTGCAAGGCACGATCACGAGCACCGATGTCGGCGATACCCTGAAGGCGCTGGGATTCGCCGCCGTTCTCCAGGCCAAATCCGGGCATGTGGAGTTCGACTTGACCTGCCCGGGGGCCCCGAGCGGGGATACGCTGGCGTCGGCGAAGGGTCATGTGCAAGTGGCGCTCGACAAGGGCCAGATCGTCGGGTTGAAGCCGGGTGCGGGCCGCGTTCTCGGGCTGGCCAGCCTGGCCGAATTGCCGCGCCGCCTGGCCCTGGACTTCAGCGACCTCACCGACAAGGGCTTTGCCTTCGACACGGCACACGGCGATTTCGATCTGCACGACGGCAGTGCCTATACGGATAACGTTCTGGTGAAGGGGCCGGCGGCGGAAATCGGCTTGATCGGCCGGGTCGGCTTGAAAAACCACGATTACGACCAAACTGCAGTGGTGACGGGAAACGTGAGCAGCACGCTGCCCCTGGCCGCCTTCGCCGCCGGCCCGGTGGTGGGAGGTGCCGTGTTCCTGTTCACGCAAGTGTTCAAACAACCGCTGAAGGGACTGGTGCGGGGGTATTATCGAATTACCGGCAGTTGGGACAACCCGACGGTCGAACGGATCAAGAGCGCGGACGCCCCCTCGGCGACCGCGGAGACGCCTCCCCAAGGGACGACCAAGGGGACACCCGGTGAGGCGGCCAAGGAGACGCAGTAGCCAGATGAGTACGGTAGCCGCCATTCAAATGACCTCGGGCCACGTCGTAGAGGACAATCTCGCCGCAGCCGGCAAGCTTCTGCGCGAAGCGAAGGAGCTGGGCGCCGAAATCGCCTGTTTGCCCGAGAACTTCTCGTTCATCGGTCTGCGCGACGCCGACAAGCTTCGGGTGGCGGAGGCCGACGGCGACGGCCCGGTCCAGAGGTTCTTGAGCGACACGGCGCGCGAGCTCGGGCTGTGGATCCTCGGCGGCAGCACGGTGATCAAGGGCGACGATGCGAATCACGTGCGCAATACGTCGCTCCTGATCGACGCCGACGGCAAGCGCGTGGCCCGCTACGACAAGATTCACTTGTTCGATGTCTCCATTCCGGGGCGCAGCGAGCAGTACCTGGAATCGCGGCACGTGATGCCGGGCGATGCGATCGTGCTGGCGGATACCCCGGCGGGGCGGCTCGGAATGTCCGTGTGCTATGACATGCGCTTCCCCGAGCTCTATCGCGAATTGGTCGCGCGGGGCGCCCAATGGCTGGCGGCGCCGGCGGCGTTCACCGTGCCCACCGGCCGCGCGCACTGGGAAACCCTGCTGCGGGCGCGCGCCATCGAAAATCTGTGCTATGTGGTGGCGCCCGCGCAAAGCGGCACGCATACCAGCGGGCGGGAAACTTACGGCGACACATTGATCGTCGACTACTGGGGCCAGGTGCTCACGCGCCTGACCAAGGGGGAAGGCGTGATTACGGCTGAATTCGATCTGGCGAGGCAGGAGGAGACGCGGGTGCGCTTTCCGGCGCTCGAGAACCGCAGGCTCGGCGTGCATGCCGACGAGGCGGTCCTGGCATGAGCGCGGCCCCGATGTTCGACGTGGCCGAGCGCATGATTCTCGCCCCGTCCGGCCTCGACGAGAACCGGCTCTCGTCCGTGCTCGGCACGGTGATGAGCCGCGGCATCGACTATGCCGATCTGTACTTTCAACTCTCCCGGGAGGAATCCTGGTCCCTCGAGGACGGTATCGTCAAGGAAGGGTCGCACAGCATCGAGCAAGGTGTCGGTGTGCGCGCCATCAGCGGCGAGAAAACCGGGTTCGCCTATACCGACGAGGTGATGCTGCCGGCACTGGTCGAAGCATCGGACGCCGCACGCGCCATCGCGAGAAGCGGCGGCTCCAACGCCATCCGGGCCTGGCAGCGGCCCCTCACCCATCGGCTGTATCTGCCGATCGATCCGCTCGAGGCTGTGCGCGACGAGGACAAAGTCGAGTGGCTGATGCGCATCGACCGCGACACGCGAGGCATCGATCCCCGGGTCAAACAGGTGATGGCCTCTCTCGCCGCGGCGCACGAAGTGGTGCTGATCGCATCCAGCGACGGCACGCTCACCGCGGACGTGCGTCCCCTGGTACGGGTGAACGTATCGGTCATCGTGGAACAAAACGGCCGCCGCGAACAGGGTTACAGCGGCGGCGGCGGGCGCTTCGGGCTCGATGAACTGCTCCGCGGCGATGTGCCGCTCGAATACGGTCGCGAAGCCGTGCGCCAGGCGCTGGTCAACCTGGAGGCCGTGGCGGCGCCCGCCGGCTCCATGACGGTGGTACTGGGCTCGGGGTGGCCCGGCATCCTGCTGCACGAAGCCATCGGCCATGGACTCGAGGGCGATTTCAACCGCAAAGGCACCTCGGCCTTCAGCAACCGCATCGGTCAAAAGGTCGCCGCGGATGAGATCACGGTCGTGGACGACGGCACGCTCGACCGCCGGCGCGGCTCGTTGAACGTCGACGACGAGGGCACTCCGACGCAGTGCACGGTACTGATCGAGAACGGCGTGCTCCGAGGGTATATCCAGGACAAGCTCAACGCCCGGTTGATGGGGATGGCGGCCACCGGCAACGGCCGGCGGGAGTCGTTCGCCCATATGACGCTGCCGCGGATGACCAACACCTACATGCGCGCCGGCTCGCGTCCGCCCGAGGAAATCATCGCATCGGTCAAGAAGGGTCTGTACGCCGTGAACTTCGGCGGCGGCCAGGTTGACATCACCTCGGGCAAATTCGTCTTCTCGGCGAGCGAGGCCTACCTCATCGAGAACGGAAAGATCGGAGCGCCGGTGAAGGGCGCCACTCTGATCGGCAACGGTCCCGACGTGCTCACCCGGGTGAGCATGGTGGGCAACGACATGCGGCTCGACGGCGGGGTCGGGACCTGCGGCAAGGAAGGCCAATCGGTACCCGTGGGAGTCGGACAGCCCACGCTGCGTGTCGATGCGCTGACGGTGGGGGGGACGGGGTAGCGGTTTAATTTGCGGCGGCCCCAGGCTGCTGTATCGTCTCCGTTCCCTTCGGTTCGGAGAGATCACATGAGATTAGCGCGATGGATCGTGGCCGCCGTTGGAATGTCGTGCGGAATGGCGTCCGCCTCGTGGGCGGCACCCGACCCGGCGGCTCAACTGGGGTTTCCGCCGCAGGTCGCGGCGGCAATGGAGGGAATCAGCCCGGACCGCATCCGCGCTCACATCCAGTTCCTGGCGGACGATCTCCTGGAAGGGCGCGGCACCGGCACGCGCGGCGGCGATATCGCCGCCCACTACATCGCCACGCAATTCGCGCTCTATGGTCTGAAGCCCGCGGGCGACGACGGCGGCTACCTGCAGCGCGTCGATTTCACCGGGGTACAGACCCAGGATGGAACGACGGCCTCCTTGGTTCCCGCGCGCGGCTCGCCTGACGATCTGACCCGGGGCACGGACTACGTGGTGGGCAATCAGACCCAAACCGACTCCGTCGACATCGACGCACCCATCGTGTTCGCGGGCTACGGCATCGATGCACCGGAATATCGATGGAACGATTTCAAGGGCGTGGACGTGAGGGGCAAGGTGATCCTGGTCATCGTCAACGAGCCTCCGTCGACGGACCCCAAATTCTTCGCCGGCGAGACCATGACGTACTACGGACGGTGGACTTATAAGTTCGAGGAGGCGGCCCGCAAAGGCGCCATCGGCGCGCTCATCATCCATCGCACCGACCTCGCCAGCTACGGCTGGAACGTGGTGCAGAGCTCGTGGAGCAACGAGCAGGTGTACCTCGCCAACGACAGGGATCCGAAGCTCGAGGCCGCCGCCTGGATTCAGTGGGACGTGGCGCGGCGGATATTTGCCGATTCCGGCCTCAAGCTCGACGACATGGCGGCGCTCGCCGGAACGCGCAAGTTCAAGGCGCGGGAACTGCCGGTGAGGTTCAAGGCTCATATCGAGAGCCATGTGCGCAAGTTCGTTTCCTACAACGTGGTCGCCATGCTCCCGGGCACCGATCCCGGCCCCCCCACCCAGGCCGTGATGTACACCGCGCATTACGATCACTTAGGGCTCAATCCGAAGCTCCCCGGCGACAAGATCTACAACGGCTTCGTCGACAACGGGACGGGCTGCGGCATGTTGCTGGAGCTGGCGCGCGCTTTCTCGAGGTCCGCGGCGCGACTTCCGCATCCGGTCCTATTCGCGTCGGTCACGGCGGAGGAAAAAGGGCTCCTCGGGTCCGAATACCTCGGCAGGCATTTACCCATTCCGCCTTCGCAGGTCGCGCTCGACCTGAACTACGATGCGATCGAGCCGCTCGGCGTTCCGGAAGGGGTAAACGTGACCGGCGCGGACCGCACGACCTTCTATCCGGTCGTACAGAAGACGGCGCAGGCGTTCGGCTACGAAATCCAGCCGGATGCAGAGCCGGGTGCCGGCCATTACTACCGCTCGGATCACTTCAGCATGGCGCGCGTGGGCGTGCCCGCGTTCTCCATCAATACCTCGACCAAGTTCCGCGGGCATCCGCCGGAGTGGGGCAAGGCGAAGCGCGACGACTACACCGCCCATCGTTACCATCAGCCGAGCGACGAGTACTCGCCGGACATGGATTTCTCCAGCAATTCAGAGCTCTCCAAGTTCGGCTTCGCACTGGGCTGGCAGGCGCTGACCGCGCCGCAGACGGTGAGCTGGCTGCCGGGCGATGAGTTCGAGGCGAAGCGCAAGGGACGCTAGCCTCGGGAGGAACGCCGGCCTTACAAGGAACGCCAGCCTCACAGAGAACGCCATGCAATTCGAAGAGTGGATCGAACAAGCCTATACGCTGGGCGCCAGCGATTTGCACCTCGAGGCGGATACCCCGATCGTCGCGCGGATCCGCGGCGATTTGCAGACGGTGGGCGGCGTCGTCTCCGGCGCCACGCTCATGCAAGTGGCCCGCGACCTTTTGGGCGCCGAGCGCTGGCCGGATTTCGTCGAGCGCGGCTCCGCCGATCTCGCGGAATCGGTGGGCGGCGTCCGCTTGCGGGCCAACTTCTTCCAGACCGTCCGCGGACTGGGGCTCGCCATCCGGCTGTTGGCGCCGAGCGTCAAGGATCTGCGCAGCTGCAACCTGCACAGGGATTTGCGAAAGCTCATCGAGCCCGCGAGCGGTCTGATCATCATTTCGGGACCGACGGGGTCCGGGAAATCGACCACGCTCGCGGCGCTGCTCGAGGAGATCAACGCCAGCCGGGCGCGAAACATCATCACCCTCGAAAGTCCGATCGAGTACCTGTTCGCCAATCGACAGTCGTTCATCCGGCAACGCGAGATCCCGACCCATTCGCCGAGCTTCGAGCAGGGGATCGTCGATGCGTTGCGCGAGAATCCGGACGTGCTGGTCATCAGCGAGATGCGCACGCCCGAAGTGATGCGCCTCACCTTGAACGCCGCCGAGACCGGACATCTCGTGCTCGCGACCATGCATTCGGCGAATTGCGCGGAGGCACTCTCGCGATTGTGCATGTCGTTTCCGTCGGACATTCAGCCGAGCGTGCGCGCGCAGCTCGCGGATTGCCTGGTTGCGGTGTGCTGTCAGCGCCTGGAGTTCCTGGGAACGTATCGGCTGCACGTGCCGCGATGCGAATTGCTGCTGCCGACATCGGGCGCCAAGGGGACGATTCGGGGAGGAAACTTCAGTCAGCTCGGCACCGTGCTCCAGTCGGGCGGCGATGAGGGCATGTGGACCTACGAGCGCTATCAGCGATGGATGGATCAGGTGACGGAGTGGGTGCGGCCGCCCACCGTGACGGCGTTGCGCGGCGCGGGCGAGGCGGGCGGTGCGGGCGTGGCTCGTCCGGTGCCCGGGTTGAAGGCGGCGAGGCCGCCGCCGCCCAGGGCGACACCGACGGCGAGCGCGCCGAGCACGCATTCTGTGGGCGCGTCTTCCTTGCGGGCTTCTTCGGCGCAGCCGGGCGCGGCGAGACCTGCGTCGCCCGTCAAGCCGCCGTCCGAGGATGTGATCGACGTCCCGGCAGAGGACATGGATCTGGCGGCGCTCGCCGAGCTGGCGAAGAAGGTCGTGGAGAGAAAGCCGTAGGGACATCTCGATGGCGCTTCCGGAACGTCTTTGGGTTACCTACCTCGAGCTCCGCGAGGCGCCCGCTCTCGCCGCGCCCCGAGCGGGCCGGGAAAGCATTCGCCTGGAAACGATGACCGGCGGCGACTATCTGGAGTTGTACCGGCGGGTCGGCGAGCCGCTGCGATGGGACACGCGGCTCGATATGCCGATCAGCGAGCTCGAGTCGCTTGTTGCGGGCGGCTCGCTCAACACCTATGTCCTGCGGGCAGGCGAGGCCGCCGGTACGTCCGGTGGCGGCGCGGCGCTGGGATTTTGCGAGTTCGAGCGGCAGTCGTTTCCCGAGATCGAGCTCAAGCATTTCGGCCTGGTGCCCGAGGCCCAGGGCCGCGGATTGGGGCTCTGGCTCCTGTGCACCGCCCTCGGCCGCGAGTGGGCGTCGGGGGCCACCAGAATCTGGCTGCACACCGATACCTGGGACCATCCGGCGGCGCTGCCTGTGTATCGGCGCGCCGGGTTCAAAGTCTATGACCAGAGGTATCAGGCTGCGGAGGGATTGTAGCGGCCGGCCGGGAGCGCGCGCGGCCGCGCGGGAATGCGCGCAGTGGCCTCTGCTGCCCAGGCGGCCTCAGCGCACCGTCGCGACCGCCTCCTGCGGCCGTGCCAGGAACGCCCCGATGATCGGGTTCAGCCATTCCGGCCGGCTCGAGAAGGTGCCGTGATCCGTTCCCGGCAATACGCACAGCTCCGAATTCGGCAGTGCGTGGAAAATCTGCAAGGTATGCTCGAGCGTAATCACGTCATGGTCGCCCGATACCAACAGGACCGGCTGCTTGATCTTCGCGAGCAACGCGAGGCTCAGCTCATCCTCCGTCGGCGAGGTTGCCCAGAGGTGAGCCAGCTTTTCGTCGATGGTCTTCGGCGTCGGCGTATCGTCCGCGCGCAGCCCCTCCAGATTCTCGGTGACCAGGCCCTCCGGAGAAATATTCACGCCGCTGATCACCAGCCGCCGCACCAGCTCGGGATGACGAATCGCGAGCATCAGCGCGAGAATTCCGCCGTCGCTGAAACCCACGACGTCGACGTGTTTCAGCTTGAGCTGCTCGAGCAGAACCGCCGTGTCCTGCATCATCGCCGTGTAGCTCAAGGGACCGGGCACGTCGGGCGTGCGTCCCTGGCCGACCTGGTCGGGCGCCACGATGTGGTGGCGTTCGGAAAAGACGTCGAGCTGACGCACGAAGGAGTGCTCGCCGGAGTCACCGCCGCCGTGCAGGAACACCAGCGTCGGACCGCTGCCGCGCGTGGCGTAAGACATCCGATGACCGTGAATCTCGGTCGAGTGCCACTCAGTGGGTTCTGCCATGGCTCGGGTCGAATCGGCGAGGGTGAGGGATGAAAGAAGCGCCAGGGCGGCCGCGCCCCAGCAGAGGACCGCCGGCGCGCGGGCGGATCTCGGTGTCCCGTGAGTCATGGATGCTTCGCACTCGAGCTATGTACAGAGTCTCGAGCGCTCCTGCAAGAGATAACGCGGATATGGCGATTGCGTTGACAGGCCGACCGTCGTCAATCGACGCCGATCATCACGTTCGACGCCTTGATGATGGCGTACGCCTTGGATCCTGGCGACAACGCGAGCTTCTCGGCAGAGTGTTTGGTAATGATGGCGACCACTTCGATTCCGGGAGCAAGCTCCATGATGACCTCGCTGTCGACGACTCCGGCGGTCACGGACTTGATCTTGGCGGAGAGGACATTGCGTGCGCTGAGTTTCATGGGAACCTCCAAGGATTGAGCCTGCCCACGTTATAATCATGGGACCGTGAATCGCGCAACTACTCGAGGAGCGTGCATGATAGCGCAGGATACGACATCGCCGGCAGGGGAGGTCACGCACTCGGGAGGGTGTCTCTGCGAGGGCGTGCGTTACAGGATTCGCGGCACCCTGCGTGATGCGATCGCATGTCATTGCACCCAGTGCCGCCGCACCAGCGGCCATCATGCCGCCATGACCAGTGCGGCCTCCGATGACCTCACGCTGACCTCGTCCGGGACGCTTGCCTGGTATCGATCCTCGGCGGCCGCCGAGCGCGGCTTCTGCCGCGTCTGCGGCAGCAATCTATTCTGGCGACCCGAAGGAGAAGGCAGGACTGCCATCACCGCCGGAACGCTCGATGGGCCGACCGGCATCAAGCTGACGGAGCATATCTTCGTCGGCGACAAGGGCGATTATTACTCGATCGACGATGATCTGCCGCACAAGGTTGGCTGGTAGCGATCACGAGGCAGCGGTCACGTCGAGGCAGCGTTCATGTCAAG
>DASYAC010000244.1:0-23130 GCA_036501585.1 Steroidobacteraceae bacterium | reverse complement strand
TTCCGGCACGCGGTTTCGTATGCTCGCGGCTGCCGTGTGACCTTTGCGGCGGGGATCTCAAATTAGACCGAAGTAGACCGCAGCGATCGGTAGATCGGGCTGATGTAACGTAAGTTATTGAATTATTGGCGCTCCCTACCGGATTCGAACCGGTGTTACAGCCTTGAGAGGGCCGTGTCCTAGGCCTCTAGACGAAGGGAGCTTGGCTTGGATCTCGGGCGCCTGAACCCGAGAGGGCTGGTAGTATACGGGCCAATTTTTTTGACTCAAGCGGAACCGGCTTTTTTGAACTCACCCTCGACTCAATTCCCTCATTCGGTCATTCCCCGCCCCGAGCATTCGATATCTCGGGCCTCGATTTCGCCCAATGCCCTGAAGG
Organism: Steroidobacteraceae bacterium; assembly: GCA_036501585.1. Lineage (GTDB taxonomy): Bacteria > Pseudomonadota > Gammaproteobacteria > Steroidobacterales > Steroidobacteraceae > Bog-1198. Next base: position 22,751 of record DASYAC010000244.1, on the reverse strand, counting down.
TGCTTTACCGGCTCAAAGAGGCGGGATATCAGGCATTTCTGGTGGGCGGCGCGGTGCGCGATCTGCTCCTTGGCCTCAGGCCCAAGGATTTCGATGTGGCGACGGACGCGTTGCCGGAGGAGGTGCGGCGGCTGTTTCGCAATTGCCGGCTCATCGGGCGCCGCTTTCGTCTCGCGCACGTGCATTTCGGCAGCGAGATCATCGAAGTGGCGACCTTCCGGGCGGCTGCGGCGCCGGAGCGCGAGGATGTCCCGGACGAGGCCGCCGACGATGCCGCGGAGGGCGGCGCCGAGGATGGCGCCAACGGCGCCGCTGAAGGGGTCGACGAACCGGATGCAGACGTCGAGCCCGCGCGGCCCGAATTCACGCAACCGGTCGAAGACTCGGAACATCGCGCCTTCGACACCACCGGCCGCATTCTCCGCGACAACAGCTACGGCTCCATCGAAGAGGACGTTTGGCGGCGCGACTTCGCCGTCAACGGTCTCTACTACAACATCGCGGATCTCTCGATCTGGGATTTCGTCGACGGCGTGAGCGATGTGAAGGCCCGGCGCCTGAAGCTCATCGGCGATCCGGAGACCCGCTACCGCGAGGATCCGGTGCGCATGCTCCGGGCCGTGCGCTTCGCGGCCAAGCTCGGCTTCAGCATCGAGGCCGACACGGAGGCGCCGATTCGCCGGTTCGGGCACCTGCTCGACGGGGTGCCGGCGGCCCGGCTGTTCGATGAAGTGCTGAAGCTCTTCTTGTCGGGGTACGGTGCGAAGTCGTTCGAGCTCCTGCAGAAATACCGTTTGTTCGAGCATCTATTCCCGCTGTCGGCCGAGGCCTTCGAGCTGCCGCCTTACGCCTATGCTCGGGAGATGCTCGAGCGGGGGCTCATAAACACCGACGCACGTGTCGTCGCCGACAAGCCGGTGACGCCCACCTTCCTCTTCGCGATCTTGCTGTGGAGCGCGGTGCTCCGGGAGCTGAACGAGCGGGCAGCAGGTCCGGCGCCCGACCTTGCGCTGCTCATGCAGGCCTGCGACGCGGTGTTGAAGGCGCAGCAGGCTCGGGTGTCGATCCCGCGGCGCTTCGCCGTGCCGATGCGCGAGCTCCTGATGCTGCAGCCGCGGTTCAATCGCCGTAGCGGCGTCAAGGCGTTGAGCATCCTGCAGCATCCGCGCTTTCGCGCGGCCTACGATTTCCTCCTGTTGCGGGCGGAAGTGGGTGTCGCCGACAAAGAGCTGGCGGAGTGGTGGACTCGGATTCAAGTACTGCCGCAGGAGGAGCGGGTGGCGCTGGTCCAGGCCCGCCCGCAGGAACCGGTGTCGGCGGCGGAGGGCGGTGCCGCCTCGTCGGGCCGCAGGCGCCGACGGCGGCGGCGGGGCGGGGCATCGCGCAGCTAGGTGCGGTACCGCATCTCCAACGGGATCGAGACGCCGCCGTGAGAGCATCCTGGCGTCCCGCCTATGTGGCGATCGGCAGCAACCTCGATCATCCCGGCGAGCGGGTGGCCGAGGCCTGCACGCATCTCGAAGCGCTCCCGCAGACGCATCTCGTGGCGCGCTCGCGGCTTTATCGAACCCGCCCCATGGGTCCGCAGGATCAACCGGAGTTCGTCAATGCGGCGGCCGGACTCCTGACTCGACGGTCGCCCCACGACATGCTCGACGCGCTGCTCGCGATCGAGCGGCGCATGGGACGGATTCGCGCGGAGCGCTGGGGGCCGCGGGTGATCGATCTGGATCTCGTGTGGATGGTCGGGACCCCCGTCGATGAGCCGGGGCTGAGGTTGCCCCATCCCGGAGTGTCGATGCGTAACTTCGTCCTGTATCCTCTCGGCGATATCGCCCCCACCCTCGACATTCCGGGACATGGCCGTGTCCTGGACCTCAAGCTTGCGGTGGGCGGGGACGGAATTTCCCTTTTGGAGTGAGCAGGGCATCGTCAGTGACCGAGAACGCGCATCGATTCATCGTCGTCGAGGGGCCGATAGGCGTGGGCAAGACCAGCCTGTCGCGGCTTCTGGCGCAGTCCTTGGGCGGTCAGCTCGTGCTGGAACAGGCGGACCAGAATCCCTTCCTCGAGCGCTTCTACAAGAACCCGCGCGCGGCCGCGTTTCAGGCCCAGCTCTTCTTCCTGTTCCAGCGGGCACGCCAGCTCGAAGAGGTTCGGCAGCAGGATTTGTTCGGCGAGGTGCGCATCGCGGACTATCTGCTCGAGAAGGATCGGCTGTTCGCGCGCGTGACGCTCGACGATGCGGAGTACGCGCTCTACGAGCGGGTCTACGAGCGGGTGGTGGTGGATGCGCCGAAGCCGGACTTGGTGGTGTATCTGCAGGCGCCGGTCGACGTGTTGATGGACCGCATTTCGAAGCGCGGCATCCGGTATGAGCAGCATATCGAGCGCAGCTATCTCGAGAAACTCACCCAGGCGTATGCGCGCTTCTTCCACAGCTACGATGCCGCGCCGCTCCTCATCGTCAATTCCGCGGCGATCGATCCGGTGAACAACGACGCCGACTACCGGCTGCTCCTGGCGGAGATCAGCAAGAAGCGGCGCGGGCGCCATTTCTTCAATCCGGGCTCGAGCCTCCTGCCTGCCTCCTAACGACCCGCCGCGGTCTCGCGGTCCCTCCCGGCGTGCTCGGCGAGCGCCCAGCGCACGTGCTCGCGCACCAGAGCGGATGCGTCGTGCTCACGGGAGCGGAGGGCCTCGATCACTCCGGCCGAGCTCGCCGCATTGCCGAGCGCCACCGCGATATTGCGCAGCCATCGCTCGTAGCCGATCCGGCGAATGGCGCTGCCGTGGGTCTTTTCCAGAAATTCCGGCTCGCTCCAGGCGAACAACGCGGCCAGCGCGGTGCGGTCGAGTCCGTGCCGCACCTGAAAATCCTTCTCGGCCGCCGGTCGCGCGAATTTGTTCCACGGGCAGACGAGCTGGCAATCGTCGCACCCGTAAATTCGATTGCCCATGGCGCGCCGGAGCTCGATCGGGATGGGGCCCTCGAGCTCAATGGTGAGATAGGAAATGCAGCGCCGCGCGTCCAGCCGGTAGGGCGCGACGATGGCGCCGGTGGGGCAGGCCGGGATGCAGGCGCTGCACGTGCCGCAGTGAGCCGTGCTCGCGGCATCCGCGGGCAGCTCGAGGTTCAGATAGATCTCGCCCAGAAAGAAATAGGATCCGGAGTTCCGCTCGATCAGATTCGTGTGTTTGCCGATCCAGCCCAATCCCGCGTTTCTCGCGAGCGCCTTCTCGAGCACCGGGGCGCTGTCGACAAAGGCCCGATAGCCGAAAGGTCCGATCGCCGCGGCGATTCGGTCGCAGAGTTGCTGCAGCCGGCGGCGCATGAGTTTGTGGTAATCGCGGCCCAGGGCATAGCGCGAGATGTAGGCGGCGCTCGGGTCGGCGAGCACCTCCCGCGCATCGGCGGCCTGGCTCGGCCAGTAGTCCATGCGCACCGAGAGGCAGCTCACCGTGCCGGGCACGAGTTCCGCGGGCCGGGAGCGCTTGACGCCGTGCCGGGACATGTACGCCATCTCGCCCTGGAAACCTTCGCGCAGCCACTCGAGGAAGCGGCTTTCGTCGGCCGACAGATCGATGCTCGCGACGCCGATCCGGGCGAAGCCCAGCTCGGCCGCCCACGCGCGGACATCCGCGAGCAGGGCGGATGCGTCGAAGGAACTCGTCACGGTCGTGGCGCTCACGCGCAAAGGCTACGCCGTCGCCCCCTATAATGGCCAACCGGCGCCGCGAGACCGCGCGCCCCGCATCGTCGAACCCGAGGCCCATGCCGCAGCGCCAAGCATCCCCGATCGATTTCGCGCTCCCCGACGCCGAGGCGACCGAGGTGCTCGGTGCCGCGCTCGCCCGTACCTTCCCGGGGGCGTCCACGGGGTCGGCGAGTCTGCATCTGGAGGGTGATCTGGGAGCCGGCAAGACCACCTGTGTGCGGAGCCTCCTGCGCACCCTGGGTGTCACAGGCTTGATTCGTAGCCCCACCTTCACCCTGGTCGAGACCTATCAGCTCGCCGAGCTCACCTGCGTGCATGTGGATCTCTATCGGCTCAACGGACCGGAGGACGTGGAGGAGCTCGGGCTGCGCGACTATCTCGATGCAGGGTGTCTGCTGCTGGTCGAATGGCCGAGCAAAGGGGCAACGGCGCTGCCGCCGCCGGACATTGACCTGGCGTTGAGCTTCGCTGACTCCGCCGACGGTCGCGCGGCACGGCTCCACGCGAGCGGAGCTCTCGGCGAGAGCTGGCTAGGCAACCTCCGGAATGACACCAGATTAGTACCCTATCTATCTAATTTGACTTGAAAAACTAGTTGATCATAGGGTAATTTACCGCCCATGAGATTTCCGTGCTCCGGTCTCGTGGCATTGCTTGTCGCGACCCTGCTGGTGGGTCCCGCCGGAGCCGTCGAGATCCGCGCCGTCAGGCTCTCGGCGAGTCCGGAGGGAACACGCCTGGTGCTGGACCTCTCGGCGCGGACCGCCCACAGCGTCATGACGCTCACCAATCCCGATCGCATCGTCATCGACTTGACCGGCGCGCGGCTCGCGCCGAATGCGCGGCGGGCGCCGGTGGGAACCGGCGTGGTGAGGCAGGTCCGCATGGCGCACAACGCAGCCGGCGAGCGCATCGTGCTCGATTTGTCGCGCTCGCTGCGGCCGAAGAGCGTGAGCTCCGCGAGCGGCCGCTCCGGATATCGGCTCGTGGTGGAGCTCGCCGGTCGGGGCGGCGAGCTGCCGGCACGCGGGGCGGAGGCACCGATGCGCGGCATGGAGGCATCGGTGCGCGGCGCGGAGGTGCGAGATGCCCACGCTCCGGCGTCGGACGGCTCAATGGCTCCGGCGCGGGACGCCCCAGCGTCCGCGTACGGTCAGCCGCCTGAACAGCCCGCGGTCGAAGCGCCCATCAAGGTGGAGCATGCGCATCGCGTGGCGCGCGATCTTCTCATCGCGATCGACGCAGGCCACGGCGGTGAAGATCCCGGTGCCATCGGCAAGAACGGTACGCGCGAGAAGGACGTGACGCTCGCCATCGCCCGCGCGCTCGAGCGGCGGATCGATTCCGAGGCCGGCATGAAGGCCATGTTGACACGCGACGGCGATTATTTCGTGCCGCTGCGCGACCGTATGCGGCGCGCCCGCGTGCGCCAGGCGGATCTGTTCGTGTCCATCCACGCGGATTCGATTCGCGACCGGAGCGTCGACGGCTCCTCGGTGTACATCCTCTCCCAGCACGGCGCCACCACCGAGGCGGCGCGCTGGCTTGCGGAGCGCCAGAACGCGGCGGATCTCATTGGCGGCGTATCGCTCGAGAACAAGGGCGACATGCTCGCCTCCGTGCTCCTCGATCTGTCGCAGACGGCATCCCTGACGGCGAGCCATACCGCCGCGGAGCACGTGCTGCGGCAGCTGAATCTCGTGGGCGAGGTGAGAAAGCCGCTGGTTCAGCAGGCGGGCTTCATGGTCCTGAAGTCGCCCGATATTCCTTCCATGCTGATCGAGACGGCCTACATCTCCAATCCCGCCGAGGAGCTTCGCCTGCGCAGCGTCGCTCATCAGGCGAAGCTCGCCGCCGCGATCGGTCAGGGATTGCGCGAATATTTCTACTCGGATCCCCCGGCCGGCACTCGCATTGCGCAGATGGTGCAGCACGAGCCGCGGGCCGAGCTCGCCACGACAGAACGCGACACCTCGACAACCGCACCGACCCTCTAGCGCGTCGATCCCTCATCTTTTGCCGCGCTGTGCGAAAATGCCCTGTTCACGAGGTGCCCCCTGTCCATTCAAGTCCTGGCCGATGAGCTCATCAACCAGATCGCTGCCGGCGAGGTGATCGAGCGGCCGGCTTCCGTGGTCAAGGAGCTGGTGGAGAATTCCCTGGACGCGGGCGCCCGGCGCATCGAGGTCGAGCTCGAGCGGGGCGGGTGCGGCCTGATTCGCGTGCGCGATGACGGCATCGGCATTTCGCCGCGGGAGATCGCGATTGCGCTCTCGCGCCATGCGACCAGCAAGATCACCTCCCTGTCGGATCTCGAGCGTGTGGCGACTCTCGGATTTCGCGGCGAGGCATTGCCGAGCATCGCCTCGGTATCCCGGCTGACGCTGACCACCCGCTCGAAGGAGGCCGAGCATGCATGGAACGTGGACGCCCGCGAGGGCGTGACCGGCACTCCGTCGCCCGCCTCGCACCCTCCGGGCACCAGCATCGAAGTGAGGGATCTCTTCTTCAACGTGCCGGCGCGCCGCAAATTCCTGCGCGCGGAGACGACCGAGTATCAGCACATTCTGCGCATGCTGGAGCGGCTCGCCCTGTCGCGTTTTTCGGTCGGCTTCTCGCTTACCCACAACGGCAAGGCCGTCTGGACGCTGCCGCCGGCGCACTCGCCCGCAGAGCGGCTCGCGCGGGTCGCGAAGGTCTGCGGCGAGGAGTTCGCGGCGCACGTGATCGAGTTGCGCCATGACCTGGAGACGCTGAGTCTGTCGGGGTGGATCGCGCTGCCGACCTTCTCCCGCAGTCAGTCCGATCTGCAGTTCGCCTTTCTCAACGGCCGCTTCGTGCGCGACAAGCTGGTTGCGGGCGCGGCGCGCTTCGCCTATCGGGACGTCCTGTTCAACGGCCGTTTTTGCGCCTACGTGCTGTACGTGGACATGGATCCGACGCTCGTGGACGTGAACGCGCATCCTCAGAAGCTCGAGGTGCGTTTTCGCGAATCGCGCAGCGTGCACGAGTTCCTGTTTCGCACGCTCGAGCAGGCGCTCGCGCAAACGCGGCCGACGGCGGAGTCTTCGGGCAGTGCGCCGGCGGCCTGGCTGACCGGCGCCGCGCGGGCCTCGGGGACCGTGCCGCCGAGCCAGGGGCGTTTCGTTCTACCCGACCGGCCTGCCAGCCGCGGAGCGATCGATGCCTACCGCCGATTCCTGGAGCCTGCCCGTGCGGGCGCTGAGCCCCATGCCGGCGGGGCAGCCGAGAGCGACGCCGTCGGGGGCGCCGAGAAGGATGCCGTCCGGGGCGCTGACAACGCTGCCGTCGCGGACGACGAGGCGCCGAGACCGCTCGGCTTCGCGGTGGCGCAGCTCCATGGGGTGTATATCCTGGCGCAGACCTCGGACGGCATGGTGCTGGTCGACATGCATGCCGCTCACGAGCGCGTCACGTACGAGAGCATGAAAAAACTTCTGTCCGGCGAGACGGCGCAGCAGCAGCTCCTGGTGCCGGAGATCTTGACCGTGACGCCGGCCCAGGCCGAAGCCGCGGAGCTGCATCGAGCCGAATTCGCGGCCTTGGGGTTCGACGTTTCCCGGCTCGCGCCCGATCAACTGGCGCTGCGCGGCATTCCGAGTCTGCTCTCGGGGCGCGACCCCGCCGGCGTCGTGCGCGATGTGCTGTCGGATCTGCTGGAAACGGGTCACTCGCGCCGGGTCCAAGAGTCGATCAATCACCTGCTCGGCACCATGGCGTGCCACGCGGCGGTGCGCGCTCAGCGCATGCTCACCGTGCCGGAGATGAACGCGCTGCTGCGCGAGATGGAGCGCACACCGCGGGCGGATCAGTGCAATCACGGCCGTCCGACCTGGGTGCGGCTGTCGCTCGAGGATCTCGATCGATTGTTCATGCGCGGGCGCTGATGGGCGGCACCCGCCGATGCGCGCTGTTGCTCATGGGCCCGACCGGCGCGGGCAAGTCCGACATCGCGCTCGAGCTGGCCGGGCAATTCCCGTTCGAGATCGTGAGCGTTGATTCCGCGCAGGTCTATCGCGGCATGGACATCGGCACCGCGAAGCCGGACCTTGCGATCCGCAAGAGGATTCCGCACCACCTGATCGACATCCGCGATCCGGCGATGAGCTACTCGGCCGGGGATTTCCTGCGCGATGCGGCCGAGGCGATGCGGCAGATCTGGGCGAAGGGGCGCCAGCCGCTCCTGGTCGGGGGCACGATGCTCTACTACCATGCGCTCACGGCGGGGCTCGCGGCATTGCCGGAGGCGGATGCCCGCATTCGGGAGCAAATCGATGGGCAGGCGGCCGCGTCGGGTTGGGCGAGCCTGCACGAAGAGCTCGCGCGGGTGGACCCGCAAGCGGCGGCCCGCATCCATGTGAACGATCCTCAGCGCATTCAGCGCGCCTTGGAGGTGTATCGGGCCACCGGCACCCCCATCACTCGATTGCAACAAAACCGTGGGAACGTATTCGAGGGTGTCGAGGTGCGGGAGATCGCGGTGGCACCGCGCGATCGCAGCGACCTGCATCGGCGAATCGCCGCGCGCTTCGAGGCCATGATGGCCTCGGGGTTTCTCGCCGAGGTGCGGGCCTTGTACGAAAGATCCGACCTGACAGCGGAACATCCGTCGATGCGCGCGGTCGGATATCGTCAGGCATGGATGTTCCTAGCAGGACGATGCGGTTTGGATGAGGCTCAAGAAAAAGCGGTTGCGGCAACGCGGCAACTTGCCAAGCGACAGTTGACGTGGCTCCGGCGGCGTCACACGGCGACTTGGCTCGACTCCATGCATCCGCAGGTCGCATCGATGGTTATAAGCGCACTGTCCGAGTGCGGATTTGCAGGATGGTCATACGTTTAACGCCACCGGGGCCCCGCTGTGCTAGGATTTAACTGGAATTTGCCTGGCGCAGGGAAGTGACGAGGCAATGTTAACGACACTAAAAACAAGGAGCTCTCCCATGGCCCGTGGCCAGTCTCTGCAGGACCCCTTTTTGAACGCTCTGCGTAAAGAACGCGTGCCCGTATCCATTTATCTGGTGAACGGCATCAAGCTACAAGGACAGATCGATTCCTTCGATCAGTTCGTCGTTCTGCTGAGAAACAGCGTGAGTCAGATGGTCTACAAACACGCCATATCCACCGTCGTTCCGGCGCGCAATGTGCGGCTCCCGACGGGCGAGGACGGCGAGGTTACGGAACCGGCCATCGTCGAATGATTCGCGGCAGGCGGTCGTCCATTGTTTGAACGCCCCCGGGGTGGCGAGCGGGCGCTATTGGTCGGTGTGGGGGTAGGACATCCGGTCGATCCCCACGATGCCGCCGAATTCAAGGCGCTGGCCGCCTCGGCCGGTGCCATCCCGGTGGGAGTGGTGCTTGCGACCCGCCCGCGTCCCGATCCCAAGTACTTCGTCGGTACCGGCAAGGCGGAAGAGATTCGCGGCCGCGCGGCGGAGCTGGGCGCCGAGGTGGTGCTGGTCGATCAGGAGTTGAGCCCGAGCCAGGAGCGCAACCTCGAGAAGCTTACGGGATGTCGAGTTTTAGACCGTAATGGACTGATTCTAGATATCTTTGCCCAACGCGCGCGGAGTTTCGAGGGCAAGCTGCAGGTGGAGCTCGCGCAGCTATCGCACCTGGCGACCCGCCTGGTGCGTGGTTGGACCCACCTCGAGCGCCAGAAAGGCGGCATCGGTCTGCGAGGCCCCGGCGAGACGCAGCTCGAGACCGACCGGCGCTTGATCGCCAAGCGCATTCGAACGCTTCGCGCGAGGCTCGATAAGCTCGGGCGCCAGCGCGATACCGGCCGTCACATACGGCGCGAAGTGCCGGTTCCCACGGTGGCACTGGTCGGATACACCAATGCCGGCAAATCGACGCTCTTCAATCGCCTGACCGGGAGCGACACCTACGTCGCGGACCAGCTCTTCGCGACGCTCGATCCCACCGTCAGGCGTGTGAAGCTGTCGGGGCTCGGCGAGGTCGTGCTCGCCGATACCGTCGGATTCGTGCGTCAATTGCCCCACGAGCTCATCGCGGCATTCCGCTCGACCCTGCAGGAAGCGCGCGATGCGCACCTTCTGCTGCACGTCGTGGACGCGAGCGATCCCTTGCGCAGCGAACGCATCGCGCAGGTGCGCGAGGTGCTCTCAGGCATCGGCGCCGGCGAGATTCGCGAGCTCACGGTCTTCAACAAGATCGATTTACTCGACGCCGCGGCGGCCGAAGCCCCGCGGACGATCGCCGGGCCCGACGGTCTGCCGGCCCAGGTCTGGGTGTCTTCGGTGACCGGGGCGGGAATCGACGAATTGCGCCAGGCGATCGTCCGGGCGGTTCGGCCGAACCAGATCCGTCGCACCCTGCACCTGGACATGCCGGCCGCGGCGGTGCGCTCCGATCTGTATCGACGCAATGCCGTGCGTGCCGAGCGCCAATGCGACGACGGCAGCTGGGAGCTCGAGGTGGAGCTCGATTCCTCCGAAATGGCCAGGATTTTGGGCAGCCGGGGCGTGGATCTCGTGGAAGTGCTCGAACCGCACGAGCAGCGCGTGGCCTAGCCGACCTTGTGAGGTTCCGGTCGGCTGTTAAAATGCCCGGCCTCCTATCAATAGACGCTCCCGTCCGAAACAAAACCTGAGTATACGCATGGCTTGGAACGACCCCGGCGGCGAGAAACGCAATCCCTGGAATCGCCCTCAAAATTCGCAGAACGATCTGGATGACGTTCTGCGCAACTTGCAGCGGCGTCTCGCGGCCCTTTTCGGGCGCGGCGGCAGCGGGGGTGGGGGCGGAGGTCAGAGCACGCCGAGCTTCTCCAAGGGATTGGGTGCGGTCGCGGTGCTCATCGGCGCGGTCTGGCTGTCGAGCGGCGCCTATCGGGTCGATGCCCAGGAGCGTGCCGTGGTGCTTCGGTTCGGCGCTTATGTCAAGACGGTGGGGCCGGGCTACAACTGGCACATGCCCTGGCCCATCGAGCGCAAGGTCATCGTCAATGTGTCGCAACCCAACAGCGTCCAGGACGATGCGCAGATGCTCACCGCCGACACGAATCTGGTCGAGGTGCGCTCCGCGGTTCAATACACCCAGCCGGATCCGCGCAAGTACCTGTTCAAGGTCAAGGGAGTCGAGGATACGGTGCGGCAGGTGAGCGAGAGCGCGTTGCGCGAGGCGGTGGGACAGGCCTCCCTCGACAAGGCACTCGCCTTCGATGTGAGCATCACCGACCATGCCATGTCGACGCTCCAGCACACGATCGACGGCTACGACATGGGCGTTCACATCATCGGCGTGAGGCTGGAGGAGGTCGTGGTCCCGGAGGCCGTGCAGGACTCGCAGCGCGATGCGATCAAAGCCGACAAGGATCGCCAGCGCTATCAGCAGGATGCGGAGACTTACCGCAATGACGTGGTTCCGCGCGCCCGCGGCGAGGCAGCGAAGCTGCTCCTGGAGGCCGAGGGGTACCGGCAGCAGGTGCTCGCGCTCGCTCAGGGCGAAACCGCTCGATTCAATGAGGTCCTGGCCCAATACGATCACGCCCCGGCGGTGACCCGCGAACGGATGTACCTCGATACCATGGCCCAGGTGTACAAGAACGCCCGCAAGGTCATTGTCGATACCAAGGGCACCGGGAACATGCTGTATCTGCCGATCGACAAACTCCTGCCCCCCGGCACGCAGCCCAACGCGGGCTCGAGCGACGGCGGGACCGTCCCAGCCTCGCGGCTGCCGGAAGTCCAAGTGACCCCGCCCGAGGACCCTGCGCGCGCGCGGGGGGTGCGCTGATGCAAACGAAACTCTTGTACGTCATGCTGTCGCTGGTGGTGATCATCCTGCTCGCCCGGGCGAGCCTGTTCACCGTGAGCGAGGGTGAGCTCGCCATCAAGTCGACCGGCGGCGAGATCGTCGAGTCCGACTTCAAGCCGGGCCTTCACGTCAAGATCCCGCTGGTCAACGAAGTCACCAAATTCGACGGACGCATTCTGACGGACGTGTATCAGGCCGAGCACTTCCTCACCCGGGAGCAGGAACAGCTCAACATCGATTTTTACGTCAAGTGGCGCATCGTCAATCTGCGGCTGTATTACGAGACCACGGGCGGTAGCGAGGACGTGGCGAATGCCCGCTTGCGCGAGACCATCCGGGACAGCATCAAGACGGTGGTCACGCAGCGCACCCTGCAGCAAGTGGTGACCGCCGGGCGCGCCGAGTTCACCGACGCGATGATGAAGACGGCCCGGCCCTTCGCGGACCAGCTGGGCATCGAGCTCGTGGACGTGCGCATCACCAAGATCGATCTCCCGCAGCAGGTGCAGGATTCGGTGTTCGATCGCATGCGGTCCACCTTCAAGGCGCAGGCGGCGAAGCTGCGAGCCGAGGGAGTCGAGGCCTCGGATCGCATCCGGGGAGAGGCGAACAAGGAGACCACGGAGATTCTCGCCGATGCGTCCCGCCAGGCGAGCGAGACCCGCGGCCAGGGCGATGCCTCGGCGAGCGAGGTCTATGCGAATTCCTACTCCAAGAATCCGGAGTTCTACAGCTTCTACCGGAGCATGCAGACCTATCGGGATTCGGTGGGCACGCCGGGCGATCTGCTGGTGATCCCGCCCGACAACGCGTACTTCAAGTACTTCAATAAACCTCAAACGCAACCGCAGCGCTGAATGGATATGGGGATGGCTTGGGCCGAATTGGCGCGCTATCTGGGCGGTGCCTTCGCCCTGTACCTCGTGCTCGAGGGCATTTTGCCGTTCCTGAATCCCGGCGCCGCCAAGCGGCTCATGGCGAAACTGTCGCAAACCGAGCCCGCACAGCTCAGGTGGGGCGGATTGATCAGCATGATCGTGGGGCTCGCCCTTTTATGGATGGCACGCAATGGCTAAGAATCTGGTCGTGATCGGCTTGCAATGGGGCGACGAGGGCAAGGGCAAGGTCGTCGATCTGCTCACCGACAAGGTGCGCGCCGTCGCCCGTTTCCAGGGCGGGCACAACGCCGGACACACCCTGGTGATCGCCGGCAAGAAGACCGTGCTTTCGCTGATCCCGTCCGGGATCCTGCACGCCGGCGTGCAGTGCCTGATCGGCAACGGCGTGGTGCTGTCGCTCGAGGCGCTGTTCAAGGAAGCGCAAATGCTCATCGAGCAGGGAGTGCCGGTGTTCGAGCGCCTGCGCGTGAGCCCCGCGTGTCCGCTGATCCTGTCCTCGCACGTGGCGCTCGACCGCGCACGCGAGAAAGCCCAGGGCGCGAACGCCATCGGCACCACCGGACGCGGAATCGGCCCGGCCTACGAAGACAAGGTGGCGCGGCGCGCGCTGCGCGTGTCCGATTTGTTTCATCGCGAGCGCTTCGCCTCGAAGCTCGGCGAGGTGCTCGACTACCACAACTTCATCCTGCAGCGCTACTTTCAAACGCCGCCGACGGATTTTCAGAGCGAGCTCGAGTCGAATCTCGCGCTCGGCGAACGCCTGAAACCCCTGGTGGCGGACGTGACCGGCATTTTGGATTCGCTGAGCATCGAGGGCGCGAACGTGCTGTTCGAGGGTGCGCAGGGCGCGATGCTCGACGTGGATCTCGGCACCTACCCGTACGTCACCTCCTCGACCACCAGCGCAGGCGGCGCCGCGGCCGGCACGGGACTCGGGCCGCGGCGCTTTCACGAGGTGCTCGGCATCGTCAAGGCGTACACCACCCGGGTCGGAGGCGGCCCGTTTCCGACCGAATTGTTCGACGAGTACGGCGAGCATCTGTCGAAGGTGGGGCACGAGTTCGGCTCGGTCACGGGACGGCAGCGCCGCTGCGGCTGGTTCGACGCCGTCGCCTTGCGCCGATCCATCGTCAACTCGAGCTGCTCCTCGCTTTGCGTGACCAAGCTCGACGTACTGGACGGGCTCGACACCATCCGGGTTTGTGTGGGCTACAGGATCGACGGCACCCTCATCACCACGCCGCCGTTGCTCTGCGATCAGTTCGGCAACTGCGAGGCCGTGTACGAGGAGCTGCCGGGCTGGAAGGAGAGCACCATCGGCAAGACCCGTTATGAGGAGCTGCCCGGGAATGCACGCCGCTATCTCGAGCGTCTCCAGGGGCTTCTCGATGTGCCGATCGACATCATTTCGACCGGGCCGGACCGCAACCAGACCATTTTTCTCAAGCACCCTTTCGCCTGAGCATCGCCATGACGGATCGATTGACCTCCCTACTGGCCGAAAGGCCCTGGCTGCTCGCGGACGGTGCGACAGGCAGCAATCTGTTCAATCGCGGTTTGCAATCGGGCGATGCGCCGGAGCTCTGGAATAGCACGCTCCCCGAGCGCATCGCCGAGCTGGAGCGCGCCTTCGTCGATGCCGGCGCCGACATCATTCTGACCAATAGCTTCGGCGGTACCCGTTATCGCTTGAAACTGCACCAGGCCGCCGGCCGGGTGGGAGAGCTCAACGAAAAGGCGGCCGCCATCGCCCGGGCCGAAGCGGACCGCGCCGGCCGCCCGGTGCTCGTCGCCGGCAGCATCGGGCCTACGGGAGAGATCCTGGAGCCGCTCGGCCTCTTGAGCCTGGACGATGCGCGCGAGGCGTTCGCAGAGCAGGCGGCGGCGCTGGCACGCGGCGGCGCGGATCTCCTCTGGATCGAGACCATGGCCTCGGTCGAGGAGACCGAGGCCGCGGTCGCGGGAGCGCGAACCGCCGGGCTGCCGGTGGTCGCGACGTTGAGCTTCGACACCAACGGGCGCACGATGATGGGAATCACGCCCTCGGAGCTCGCGGGACTCCACCGCAAGCATCATCTCGCGGCGTGCGGCAGCAATTGCGGCGTGAGTCCGTCGGAGCTCGTCGCGTCCATCGTCAATCTCGCGGCCGCGTCGGATTCGGCCGCCGTGCTGGTCGCCAAGGCGAACTGCGGCATTCCGCAGTACGTCGACGGCGCCATCCGCTACAACGGCACGCCGGAGCTCATGGGCGTGTACGCCGGCCTGGCGCTCGATGCCGGCGCGCGGATCATCGGCGGCTGCTGCGGTACCACGCCCGACCATCTCAAGGTCATGCGACGGGCGCTCGAGTCGCATGTGCGTGGACCCAAGCCGGATCTCGCCGCCATCGAGGCGAGACTCGGGGCGATATCCACCGGAGCCGCGGCGCAGTTGCGCGGTGAGATGGATCGTCTGGCCGGGGCCGCCCCCGGCGCCGCCGGCAGGCGCACGTCGAGCCGCCGCACCACGCGCGAATAGCACCGGCGCCGATTTTCCCCGTCTCACGATTCCTACGACTGTTTGCCGGGAGCGACAGCGGCAGCCGCTCGGGGGCCGTCGTAGACTACGAGAAACTTCACCCGGAGGTCGACAGATGGCGAAAATCCTCTTGAAGGGCAGCGAGCGGGCGGCCGTTCCGGGCTCACGAGTACTGGAGCCGGCCAATCCATCGGAGCGTCTCGAGGTGAGCGTGCTCGTGCGCCGCCGGGGCCAGCAGGCGATGCAAACGCGTCTGGCAAGTCTCGCCGCGGGCAAGCGCGCCGGCCATTTGACCAGGCAGGAGTTCGCGCGCGAGCATGGCGCGGATCCGGCGGATATCGCGCGGATCCGTTCGTTCGCCGAGGCTCAGGGCTTATCCGTGGTTCAGGAGCATGCGGCGCGCCGCACGGTCATCCTGTCCGGGACCGTCGCGCAGTTCACGGCCGCGTTCGGCATCCAGCTGCACCACATGTCGCACGCCGGCGGCACCTATCGGGGCCGGACGGGCGGCATCTACCTGCCGGCCGAATGGGACGGCGTCGTCGATGCGATTCTCGGACTCGACAATCGGCCCCAGGCTCGAACGCATTTCCGCACGCGCCGGCCGACGGGGAACATATTTCGGCGTGCGGTGGCTCCGGTATCCTTCACGCCGCCTCAAGTGGCGGCGCTCTACGGATATCCTTCCGGCACGGGCGCCGGCCAGTGCGTGGCACTGATCGAGCTCGGCGGCGGATATCGGCCCGCGGATCTCAACACCTATTTCGGCGGCCTGAACGTGACTGCGCCGACGGTCGTTGCGGTGTCGGTGGATCACGCGGCCAACAGCCCAACGGGCGACGCCGACGGGCCCGACGGCGAGGTCATGCTGGATATCGAGGTCGTGGGCTCCATCGCGCCGGGGGCGCGAATCGCGGTTTACTTCGCACCCAATACCGATGCCGGCTTTCTCGATGCGATCACCAGCGCCATTCACGACACCACCAACGATCCGGCCGTGCTGTCGATCAGCTGGGGCGGCGCGGAGTCGACCTGGACCTCGCAGGCGATGACCGCCATGGATGAGGCCTTCCAGGCGGCGGCCGCCATGGGCATCACGGTGTGCGTTGCCGCCGGCGACGGCGGCTCCTCGGACGGCCTGAGCGGCGGGGGAGATCATGTGGACTTTCCCGCGTCGAGTCCGCATGTGCTCGCTTGCGGGGGCACGAGCCTTCAGGCGAATCAGACCCAGATCGCGAGCGAGAGCGTGTGGAACGACGGTGCGAGCGGCGGAGCGACGGGCGGCGGAATCAGCAGTTTCTTCGCCTTGCCCGCCTGGCAAAAAGGTTTGAGTGCGCTCATGACGGACGGCGAGGCGGTCGCCCTGACCATGCGCGGCGTCCCCGACGTGGCCGGCGACGCGGATCCCGAGACGGGCTATGAGGTGCGCGTCGACGGGACCAATACCGTCATCGGCGGCACCAGCGCCGTGGCGCCGTTATGGGCGGCGCTGATCGCGCGAATCAACGCCTCGGCCGGCAAGGCCGCAGGCTTCGTCAACCCCGGGCTCTATCCCGACGCACAAGCCTGCCGCGACGTCACTCAGGGCAACAACGGTGACTTCGCCGCAGCGTCCGGATGGGATGCCTGCACCGGTCTCGGGAGCCCCAACGGCGCGGTGCTGGCGCGGCTCCTCTGATTCCGCGCCGGCGGTGACCTGGCGGGGCGCGCACCCGGTGGGCTACGTCAGTGCGCTCGGTGGGCTACGTCGGCGCGCCCGGTGAGCTACCTCAGATGCGGGAACAGTCCCAAAAGACCGGTGACGATCAGATAGATGGCGACGATGTAGTTGAGAAGCCGCGGAACGATCAGGATGAGGAGGCCCGCAATGAGGGCGACGATGGGCGCCAGACTCAGACTCATGCTCAAATTCATGGACCTTTCTCCTGGATTTTTGATGGTCTAAAAAAGCTTCATGGCATTCTGCAGGGTCCTCATCACGCCCCACAGTAGGGGAATGCCCACTGCCAGCCACAGAATAATCCCTCGTGCCTTCATGGTGCGGTCCTTCAGGTGTTTTTTCCCGGCGCGCGGTAGTGGTATTTCTCGTCCACAGCGCGCATGCAAAAATTACAAATCAACCCGATCAGCAGCAAAGCGCACATGATGTACATGGTGACCGAATAGGCCTGCGCCTTGGGGATGCCGCGGTCAATCTGGTATTGGCGGATGTAATTGATCAACACGGGCCCGAGCACGCCCGCGGCGGACCACGCGGTCAACAGGCGTCCGTGGATGGCGCCTACGTGCATGGTGCCGAATACGTCGCGCAGATACGCCGGAACGGTGGCGAAGCCGCCGCCGTACATGGACAGGATGATCACGAACGCCGCGACGAACAGCGGGATCGAACCGGCGGAGCCGATCGAGGGCACGGTGGAGTACAAGAGGATGCCGAGCGCGAAGAACACGAAGTAGGTGTTGCGCCGGCCGATGTAGTCCGATGCGCTGGCCCAGAAGAACCGGCCGAGCATGTTGAACAAGCTCAGCAGGCCGACGAAGCCGGCAGCCATTTGCGGCGTCACCCGGCCGGTGAAGATTTCCTGAATCATCGGCGAGGCCTGGCTCAATACGCCGATGCCGGCGGTGACGTTCATGCACAGCACGACCCACAGCAGCCAGAATTGCGGCGTGCGCCAGGCCGCGTCGACCGCGACCTGCGCCTGGGTCACCAACGCCGGGGGTTTCAGCGGCGGCGTCCATCCTTCGGGCTTCCAGCCCTCCGCGGGGAGCCGCACCGAATACACCCCGATCATCGTGAACATGAAGTAGATCACGCCCATGGTGACGAAGGTCTCGAGCACGCCGTTCGAGACGGCGGTCTTGAAGTGACTCATCAAGATGACCGACAAGGGAGCGGCGATCAGCGCACCGCCGCCGAAGCCCATGATGGCCATGCCGGTCGCCATGCCGGGTCGGTCGGGAAACCACTTGATCAGGGTGGAGACCGGGGAGATGTAGCAGATCCCGAGCCCGCAGCCGCCGATCACGCCGTACCCGAGATAGAGGAGCCAGAGGGCGTGATAGTGAATGCCGATCGCGGACACGATGAACCCGCCGCCGAAGCACAGGGCGCCGACGAACATGGACTTGCGCGGACCGACGCGCTCGACCCAGCGTCCGAATACGGCCGCGGCCACACCGAGGATGGCGATGGCGATGGAGAAAATCCAGCCGATTTCCTTCAGGTTCCAATCCCCCGGCACCGTGTGCGTGACGCCCAGGATTTTCGTGAGCGGCAGGTTGAACGTCGAGAACGCATAGACCTGACCGATGGAGAGATGAACGGCCAGCGCGGCCGGGGGGACCAGGAACCGGTTGTATCCCGCCGGCGCGATGGTGCTTTCGCGATTCAAGAAAGATGAGGCCATGCGATGTTCCCTTCCGGGCAGCGCCGTTGTTGTTGTCTCCAAATATGCGCCAGGTGCCTGTAACTTGCCACTAGGACGTGCGTCACAAACCCGCTGGTTGCCGGGGCGCTTGAGGAAAACCCCGAGCCGATCTGGAATGTATACAAAAGGTGAGGTAAAAAACGTGACATCCGGGGTCGCCCCGGGGGCGCGGACGACGTAGTTTGGGGTCCTCCATGCACTCCTCCAAGCGGCCCGGCCCGCGCACCTCGAAATCCTCGAGACTTGGGTGGTGGCCCTGGCTGTACGCGGCTGCGGTCTGCCTGCCCTTATCGGCGTTCGGCTATTGCCTGGCCGATCGGGACCCCGAGATTCACCGGCTGCGGGAGCAGGTGGACAAGAACGCGAACACCGCGCTTCGGGACTCACAACAGATGCTGATCACCGTGCAGGCGGCCGCGCGCGCCGGCACGGCCCCCGGCGGTGAAGCGGCGGCTACCGTATCGCGTATCGCGTCCCTGTACGGCGTCATCGCCGACGCACAAGGCATGCTCGAGCTCGACGCCGAGGCGCGCGCCAGCGCCGAGAAGGGTCTGGCGCTCGCGACCGACCCGCGCAGTCAGGTACACGTGGAGCTTCTGCTCGCCTATCTGGGCAGTGTGTACGACAGCGCCGGGCTTGCCGCGGGCTTGAAGACCGTGGAGGAGGAACGATCGTTGCAGCCGCCGAACTCGGCGGCGGATCTTTGCCTGCTCATCGGCCGCGGCCTTCTGGAGCATCGGTCGGACCGGGAAGACCTCGCCGTTGCGACTCTCACGCAGGCGTACCGCGCGAGCGAGGGGAACACGATCCCCGAAGTGCACATCGCCTCCGCGGAGAATCTCTCTCTGGTCATGCGCTCCATGGGCGATTACAGCGAGGCGCTCAGCCTCAATCAGGAGAAGATCGACTGGGATAGCGCCCACGAGGCGCCGACCAGCCTGTCGCTGTCGCGCTTCATGCGCGGACAGATCTTGAAGCGGATGGGAGATCATCGGGAGGCGATCTCCGAATTCACCAAGGCCCGCGCCCTGAGCGTTTCGCTGGGCGATTCTCAGGCCATCGCGTACGCCGACATGGCGATGTGCGAATCGCATATCGAGCTCGGCGAGCTCCAGATGGCGCAACGTCAATGCGACAACGCCCTGCGGCTGTTCGGCCATGCCCTGTTGTCGGTCAAGGAGACCCGGTTGCTCCAGGCGCGCATCGACCTCGGGCTCGGCCGGCCGGCGGCGGCGCTCGCCACCCTCGACGGCATCCTCGATCACGGAGGCGAGGATCTGCCGCCGCGCCAGGTCGCCGCGATCTACGAGTGGCGGGCGCGGGCCAACCAGGCTTTACATAAATACCGGCAGGCTTACAACGACCTGCAGGAATATCTCAACCGCTACACCGCGGCGAACGATGCCGCCCGGATGAAGCAGGCGGGGGCGCTGCGGGCCCGCTTCGCGACCGACCGCGAGGTCGAGCGCAACACCTCGCTGAAGCGCGAGCTCGAATCCTCGCGTGAAAAAACCAAACAGCAGAGCGAGGAGCTCCGTTGGAATGCCGTGCTCGCCGTGCTCGGCGCCGCAGTCATCGTACTGCTCGTGTACTTTCTGCTCGCGAATCGCAGATACCGGGCGCAGCTGGTCGTGCTCGCGAACCAGGATCCGCTCACCGGTCTGCCGAACCGCCGGCGCACCGCGGAGCTGGCCGAGGCCGCGCTCGGGTCCGCCCGAGCCGCGGGAGAGCCCGTGACCATCGCCGTGATCGACATGGATCATTTCAAGTCCATCAACGACCGCTGCGGTCACGGCGCGGGCGACCACGTGCTCAAGGAGTTCGCGCAGGCCAGCCGCGAGGCGTTGCGCAACACCGACATTCTCGGGCGTTGGGGCGGCGAGGAGTTCCTGCTGGTGATGCCGAACACGCCGATCGAGGTGGCGCATGCAAGCCTCGAGCGGCTGCGCACGCGGATGTTCGCCATTGGGTTGCCGCCGACCGGCAGCGGCCTGAAGGTCTCGCTGAGCGCGGGTCTCGCTTTCTATGACGAATCGATCCGCTCGCTCGAGGACCTCATCGCCCGGGCGGATGCGGCGCTTTACATCGCGAAGAACGAAGGCCGGGATCTCGTGCGGATCGCCAACGGGGACTACGAGGTGAACACCACCGGCGTGCAGCGGGCGCTTCGGGTCACGCTGTAAGGCGGGTCGCGCTAAGGTGCGCGCGGGCCGCGCTGCCCCAGGTCGATGGGGCGGCCCATCATTTCTTCAGCTGAAACCGAATCCCCAGCGGATAGCAGGAGCTCACCGGCTGACCGTCCTCGGTGGTTGCACGATAGTGTCCTGACCCGGCTCGCGCCAACTTGAGTGCACCTTCGTCGAGTCGCGCGCTTCCACTGCTCCTCACGGTCGTCGGATCGGAGGTGAGTTTGCCTTTGGGATCGACGCAGACTCGTACGGTGGATACTCCCTCTTCTTCCGCGCGAATCGATTGTGACGGATAGAAATCAGCCGTGTCGGGGAATCCGGCGCCGGGACCCCCGGCGACTTGCTCGACCACATGAGGCTGCGCTTGAGGGGGTAGTGGCGGCGTGTAGGGCTCCGGAAGTGTGTCGGGGACTTGCGTTGGCGCATCGTTATCGACATGTATCATCGGTGGAGGCTCAACTACCAGTTTCGGCACAGTGAGCATTGTCATCCCGGACAGCAGCGGCGGCGGCAGCTTCTCCGGTGGCACGGGTTTTACCACTTGATTCTGTAAATCCGGCGGTGTCGCCGATGAGCGAGTGTGCGAGAGGGTAGTGATCAGTCCGTAGAACAGCGCGGCATGAAGGCCCGCGACCAAGAATAACGTTCCGGAGCGAAGGGAGAAGTAGCCGAACTTTCGGTCAGCGAGTGTGATCAATCCCCTCGCTGCCGCCGCAGAGCTCGCCGCCGGAACTCGATTTCGCGGGTAATCACTGACGATCACCAGGGTCGCCCAACAGCAGCCCACCGCAAAGCGCAGTCGCGACAGTGCGGAGGATCGAGACGCCAGATCCGCGAGCCACTCCTCTTCGAGCCTCGAGGCCAAGGATTCCGGCGCTCGACGAGCCGCGCGAAGAATCAACCAGTGGGCCACGCCGTTTGGATCGGGTTGCGTCGATCGCTCGTTACGCCGGCTCATGCGAGTACTCCTCGATTGAAGCTTGCGAACACTTCACTGGCGCGTCTCAGGCCCGTTGAAGTCAGCCGATAGAGCCGACGGCGCGGCCGCCCGGCGCTCGAGGGATCGATGGATTCCCACCGGCTGACGAACCAACCCGCAGATTCCAGTCGCAGAAGGATCGGATACAAGGTTCCCGACGCGATACCGCAGCGCCGGTGCACATCCGAGCCCGCCAGCTGCTCCGTCGGGTTTTCCAAGAAGACTTCCAACACCCGCAGCGTCTGCAGCGACATCCGGACACCAGTGTCTTTCTTACCCATAGTAGCAAGTCTACATAGGGTATAAGATGAAAGCAAGCTGGCGGGCGGTGGATAGGGAATTCAGGGAGGGGAACTGCAAATTCGCCAGCTACGAAATCGTGGCGCAAGATACCACGCGTCGAGATTCGAGGCGCTAAATCAAAAGCCCCGCTATTGATATTTGGGCGCCTCCTACGGTGTGTCCTTCTTGAGGAATTGCACCTCACTAGCTGCACCATCGACCGGCACGTTGATGTTCACAGCAGCGAATCGGTTGGAGGGAGTTTTCAATTCGATCTGTCCCACCACCGTAGCCCCTGGATGAATCGTGGTGCGCTGGAAAATGCCCTGCGCCGCTTGCTCTTCGTAGCCGGCAGCCTTGGCGATTTGGTGAATGCCGACGCCCGTGGCAGCACCCACAGCGGCTCCAGCGAATATCCCGGCCGCTGGATCGTAAACGCTGACGGTGCCCGAGGAGTAGAAGCTTCGATTACCGACATAGCCGACGTTCGTGTACGTGGCGGTTTGATGAGACGCCGCGTAGCCGGCACCCGCGGCTGCGAGACCGCCGGCGATTGCGAGTGCGATCTGTTTGCGCCTCGCAGCCCTGCGAATTTCTGACACGCGCTCCTCCAAGCTGTACACGTGGCACTGCTGGCTATCCACACTCGCGCTCAAGGTCTCCGGATTGAAATCGATGTCATGGTTTGTGGTGTTCTGAACCATCAATGTGAACGTCGGAATCTCGGAGGGCGACTGATACCGAAATGTCGGGTACATCATGACGGTGGCGTCGGCCGTTCGGGCTGTGATCGTCCCCACTCCTTGTTCGTAGGCGACGGTTTGGCCCTCGGAGGGCACATAACTCGTCACGGTGGTGGCGCAGCCGCCGAGTGACATCATAATCGTTATCAGCGCAACGAGCTTGCTCATTGGAAAGTCCCTTTATTCGCT
>DASYAC010000243.1:0-9957 GCA_036501585.1 Steroidobacteraceae bacterium | reverse complement strand
CATCCGGACCCCGATTTACCCGACAGAGTAAGCCGAATACTGGCTCAGGTCGGCGCGCTCATGATCGTGGACAACGGCTCGGGCGAGGCAGCCCTTCGGATGCTGCAAGAGTTGTCCGCAGACTCGAGAATCTCGCTCGAGGTGAATCGCAAGAACCTCGGCGTCGCCCGCGCGCTCAATATCGGAATCGAGCGGGCGCGTTCACTCGGTTACGAGTGGGTGCTGCTGCTCGATCAAGATAGTGTGCTCGATACGAGCATGGTGGACGAGTTGATCGCCGTCCACGCATCGTTCCCCGAGCCTGCTCGACTGGCGGTGCTCGGCGCCGGCTTTCGCGACGTGAACAAGCCGGGCACCGAACCCTCCGAGCTGCCGGTTGGCGCCGCCGCGGGCGGCGGGCCGCCAAGCCAGGGCGCTTCCCTCGAGACGCCCTGGGAAGACGTCGAGTCCGTGATCACCTCCGGCTCCCTGCTGCGTCTCGCGACCCTCGATCGCATCGGGCCGTTCCGCGAGGAGTTCTTCATCGACTATGTGGACAGCGAGTACTGCTTCCGGGCGAGAGCCCAGGGCTACCGGGTGGTCAAGACGCGAAAGCCCCTGATGTCGCATGCGATCGGAGCCTCGACGCATCATGCGATCCTAGGCATCGGCAAATGGACCAGTAATCACTCGGCCGACAGGCGCTACTACATGGCGCGCAACGACACCGTGATGCTCAAGGAGTACGGCGGGTTCCGCTGGGGGACTTGGGCGTTCAAGAGCTTCGGGCGCCGGGTGCGCACCTGCAAGCGCATCGCCCTCTATGAGGATCGCAAGCTCGGCAAGATCGGCGCCGTCGCGCACGGATGGTGGGACGGCGTACGCGGGAATCTGGGACCGCGTGATCGCGCGGGCGGGCGTTAGCTCCCGGCCACCACGCGCGCAAGATCCGCATGCGTCGAAGCGATGTGCGCGTGGACCAGCGTGCGGACCTGTCTGGCCGAGCAAGCTTTGTTTCTGGTCTATCCGTGTAGAAATGCGTGAAAGCGAGCGCGGCGTGAGCGAGTATCACTTGCAGCTGGCGACTCTGCTTGCCCTCGTTACGCAACCGCCGCCGCCGGGTTGCGTCGTCCGTGACACTCCGTTGATTCCCCAACCGAAGGGATCGTTCGGATCGATGTGAAGGGAGCCTTCGCCGGTGACGTGCGCCCGGCCGGCGATGGTGGGAACGATCTCCCCCCGGCTCCGATCGCTCCAGCGGTAGCGGCCCGAGAACGTACTCCCGATCAGGCTCTCCTGAACCCACTCGCCGCCTTCCTCGAGCTTGCCGTCGGCCGCGAGGCAGGCGAGTTTCGCGCTCGTACCGGTTCCGCAGGGGGAACGGTCATACGCGTTGCCGGGGCACAGCACGAAATTCCTGCTGTGCGCTCCGGGGGAGCTCGCGGGACCAAAGAGCTCCACGTGGTCCACCTCCGGATGGCCGCCGGCATTGACGGCGGCGCGCACCCGCCGGCTGAATTCGGTCAGCGGCTCGACGTGTGCGAGATCGATGATTCCTCCATGGTCGGAGACCAGAAAGAACCAGTTCCCGCCCCAGGCGACATCCCCCGTGATCCGCCCCGCTCCGGGAACCTCCACGTCGAGTCCTCGTGCCGCACGGTAGCTCGCGACGTTGTCGAGGCTGACGGCGCCGTCCTCCCCGAGATGCGCCTGCACGGGGCCGACCGGCGTGTCGATCCTGACGGATCCGGCCGCGAGGCGGCCGCTGAAACGCAACGATTCGATCACGCCGATCGTTCCGTGACCGCACATGCCGAGAAATCCAACGTTGTTGAAGAAGATCACGCCGAAATCGCAATCGGAGCGGTGCGCCTCCACGAGCAGCGCTCCGACGAGCGCGTCCGACCCGCGCGGCTCGTTCACGATCGCGGAACGATACCGATCGAAGCAGTCGCGAAACCGCTCGCGACGTTCGGCGAGCGGACCCGAACCCAAGTCGGGGCCGCCGTCGATCACGAGCCGGGTGGGCTCGCCCCCCGTATGGGAATCGATGACGCGCAGAGCCGTCCTCATCTATCCGCGGCGGCCGACATGCTCGCGCGTATTGCGGGCCCGCTCGACCATGGCAATCACCTCGGCGCGCCGCTCGCCCGCGAGCGGCAACCTCGGCGGGCGCACGCGCTCCGTACCCCGGCCGAGCAGCTGCTCGGCAAGCTTGATGGACTGCACCAGATCGTGTTCCGCATCCAGATGCAGGAGCGGCATGAACCATCGATAGATCGCGCGGGCGCGGGCGAGATCGCCCTCCATGAGCGCGCCGTACAGGTCGATCGACTCCTGGGGGAACGCGTTGGTGAGGCCCGATACCCAGCCCCTCGCGCCGAGCGTCAGGGCCTCGAACACCACATCGTCGAGACCGGCGAACAGCACGTATCGATCGCCGAAGGCATTGAAGAGGTCGGTGAAGCGCCGCGGATCGGGCGAAGATTCCTTCAGCGCCACGATATTGGGGACTTCCGCGAGGCGCGACAGCGTTCCGATGTCGATGTTGACCCGATACGAGGGCGGATTGTTGTAGAGCATGATGGGAAGTCCCGTCGCCGCCGCGACGGTTCGAAAATGGTATTCCAGCTCCGCCGGCGTCGGCACGTACACCATGGCGGGCAGAAGCATGAGCCCTGCGGCGCCGAGGTGCTCGGCGTCCCGGGCGAAGGCGATGGCCGCCGCGGTGGTGAGCTCCGACACGCCCGCGATCACGGGCGCTCTGCCCTCGGCCACTTCGACGGCCCCCTTGAGCACGGTGCGCTTCTCCGCGGCGCTGAGCGAGTTGCCCTCGCCCACGGTACCCATCAGCACCAGGCCGTGTACGCCGTCCTGCAGGAGCGCCTTCTGCACCCGCTGCGTCGCCGGCAGATCCACTTCCAGATCGGAGTCGAATTGAGTCGTGGCGGCGGGGTACACGCCGCTCCAATCACAGGGTAGTGCGGTGGACATGGGTGTCTCGCTCGAAGGTTGCCGCTCAGATCGTAGATCGTATACGCTCGCCGGTGCACGGGCAATGCGCGAGCCCGCCGCACCGCGGATACCCGTTGCGATTCGATCGGGAGAGGGTTAAATAGCGGATCCAAGCCGCCGCCTTCACCCATGGAAAATCGCGCATGCTTCCGCCCGCTCTCCGCCTCGCCGCCACGGCCGCGTTGGCCGTCTCGTTCGTGACTCTCGCATCCTGCAACTCGAAGAAAGAAACGGCGGATGCGCGGTTGGCGGCCATCTACACCGCCGAGTGGAAATGGCGGCAGGAACAGTTTCCCGATGACGAGGACTCTCAGAAGCCCGTTCAGGATCATCTGCCCAAGGTCGATCCCGACACGCAGCAAATGCGTCTGCGGATGTGGCAGGAAACGCTCGCGAAGCTCGACTCCATCCCGCGCGACGAGCTCTCGGCGCCGGAGCGCCTCAACTACGATGTCTACCGGCCGCAGATCGAGACGCTGCTCGCGAACCAGAAATTTCGCGACTATGAGATGCCCGCGAACTCCGATACGACGTTCTGGACGGACCTCGGCTACACGGCGCGCCGTCCGTTCCGCACCGTCCAGGATTACCGCAACTGGATCGCGCAGATGCGCGACATCCCGCGCTACTTCCGGGAACAGATGGATGAGATGCGGCGCGGCTTGAAACGCGGATTCACACCGCCGCAGGTGACCATGAAGGGACGTGATGCCTCGATCACCGCCGTCACCGAGGCGGCTCCGGAAAAGACCCTCTTCTATACGCCGTTCAAGGACATGCCGGGAATCGCCGACGCCGAGTCGCTCAGAACGGAGGCGGTCGCCGTGATTCGCGACTCGGTGCAGCCCGCGTACCGGGAGTTGCTCGCGTTCATGCGCGACGAGTACCTGCCCGGCACGCGCACCACGCTCGCCGCCTACGACCTTCCCGACGGCAAGGAGTACTACCGCGCGAAGGTGCGCGAGTACACGACTCTCGACATGGATCCGGCCGCCATCCACGCGCTCGGCGACTCCGAGGTCGCCCGGCTGCACGGCGAAATGGTCGACATCATGAACCAGACCGGATTCAAGGGCGACTTTCCCGCATTTCTGGTCTTCCTGCGGGCCGACGCCCAGTTCCAGGCTTATTCCGCTCAAGATCTCCTGATGCGCGCAGCGTGGATCGCCAAGAAGTTCGACGGCAAGGCCTCGCAATACTTCGGTCTCTTGCCGCGTGCCCGTTTTGCCATCAAGCCGGTGCCGGACGATATCGCGCCGTTCTATACGGCCGGCCGCGGCGGGCCGGGATTGTTCCTCCTGAATACCTACAACCTGCCGAGCCGCCCGCTCTACAATCTCACCGCGCTCACGCTGCACGAATCCGCGCCCGGGCACGCCTTCCAGATCCCGTTGGCGCTCGAGCACAAGCAGCAGCCCGAATTTCGCCAGCACACCTATCTGTCCGCTTACGGCGAGGGCTGGGCGCTGTATTGCGAATGGCTGGGCCAGGAAATGGGCATGTACGAGACTCCCTACGATCGCTTCGGGATGCTCAACTACCAGATCTGGCGCGCCGCGCGCCTGGTGATCGATACCGGCATCCACACGCAGGGGTGGAGCCGGGACCGCGCCATCGATTACCTACGCGAATATACGGCGCTTCCGGAACACGAGATTCAGACGGAGGTCGACCGCTACATCGCCTGGCCCGCGCAGGCGCTCTCGTACTATCTCGGAGAGAATGCCATTCTGGAGGGGCGCCGCAAAGCCGAGAAAGCGCTGGGGGAGCGCTTCAACATTCGTGCCTTTCACGATGCCGTGCTCGAGCTCGGCTCGGTGCCGCTGCCCGTGCTCACCGCGCGCATCGATCGCTTCATCGCCGAGGGGGGCAAGGGCCCCTATCCGGATCTCGAATAGGCCGGATCTCGAATAGGCGCGGCATTCACACGCTCGCGCGAAAAGCCGGGACCGGCCGCGGCGACGCCGTATGCTCGAAGCCCGACGCCAGCCGAACGAGCGTCGCCTCGCTGAACGCGGGACCGAAGAACGACAGACCGATCGGCAGTCCTCGATGCAGTCCCGCGGGAACCGTGATGTGCGGATAACCGGCGATGGCCGCGGGCGAGGAGCATCCGCCGGTGTCGGAATCGCCGTTCACCTCATCGATCAGCCAGGCGGGGCCCGAGGTGAGCGTGACCATCGCATCGAGCCGGTGCTCGGCGACGACCGCATCGATGCCCTCGGCGCGCGTCGCGGCGAGACAGGTCTCGCGCGCCTTGCGGTAGGCCTCCTCGCTCAATTCCCCCTTGGCCTGCGATCGCCGCAACAGCTCCTGGCCGAAGAACTCGAGCTCGCGAGGCGCCTTTGCTTCGTTGAAACGGATCAAGGCTTCCAGCGATCGAACCGGGAAACTCGCCGGCAGACGAGCGAGGTAGGCGTTCAAGTCGGTCTTGAACTCGTAGAGCAGCACCTCGAGCTCCGGTGCCTCCCAGTCGCCGTGCCGGGGCAGATCCGCCGGGTCGACGATGATCGCGCCCGCTCGGGCAAGCGTGGCGACGCACGCATCGAGGAACGCGTTCATCGGTTCGTTCTCGGCGAAGAACTTGCGCGCGATGCCGAGCCTCGCGCCGCGAAGTCCGTCGGGATTCAGGTACGGGCGGTAATCGGCGAGGAAGCGATTGCCCGCCGCAGCGCTCGCCGCATCGGCCGGGTCCGGCCCGGACATCGCTGCGAGCAGCATCGCCGCGTCGCCGACGCATCTCGCCAGGGGACCGGCCGTGTCCTGGCTGTGCGAAATGGGCACGATGCCGCGGCGGCTCACGAGCCCGACCGTCGGCTTGAACCCCACGATGCCGTTGATCGAGGCGGGACTCACGATCGACCCGTCGGTCTCCGATCCGATCGCCGCCGCGGCGAGCCCCGCCGCCACCGCGACGGCCGATCCGGAGCTCGACCCGGACGGCGTGCGATCGAGCGCGTAGGGGTTGCACGTCTGGCCCCCGCGCGCGCTCCAGCCGCTGCTCGAGTGCGTCGAGCGGAAGTTCGCCCACTCGCTCAGATTGGTCTTGCCGAGAATGACCGCGCCGGCGGCCCGCAAGCGCGCAACCAGCGCAGCATCCTCGGGCGCATACCAGCACTCGAGTGCGAGGGACCCCGCGGTGGTCATCATGTGGTCCGCGGTCTCGATGTTGTCCTTGATGAGAATCGGCATGCCGTGCAACGGGCCGCGAACACCGTGCACCGCGCGCTCACGGTCGAGCGCCGCGGCGATTTCGAGCGCATGCGGATTGATCTCGATCACCGCGCGAAGGCAGGGTCCCCGGCGGTCCAACGCTTCGATGCGATGCAGGTAGCGGCGAGTCAGGCTCTGCGAAGTGAGATGGCCGCCCGCCATCTGCGCCGCAAGGGCCGGCAGATTCCCGGGCGATTCGGGCGCCGCGGCGGCGCTCGGCCAGGCCGCGAGTCCCGAGCCGGAGAGAGAAGCCGCTCCGGCCATGTGCAAGAAAGTACGCCGTCGCAACTGAGCATCCCGGATGGCAAGTGACGGGAGCCACTTATATCTCAGCGGCCCGCGCCAAGCCAACCGGAACGCATGATCAACGGGAACGCATTTATCAACCGGAACGCATCTTACCAACCGGAACGCATTTACCAACAGGCGCGTGTTTACCGGCCGGTGTTGATCCACACCGCCTTGGGCTCGGTGAAGTTTTCGATCGCCGCGTCACCGTGCTCGCGCCCAAATCCCGAATCGCGCGCACCGCCCCACGGCAGGCGAACATCGGTCGGGCCGTAGGTATTGGCCCAGACGGTTCCCGCTTTCAGCCGCCGGATGAAGCGGTGGATGCGGCCGATGTCCTCGCTCCATACGCCGGCCGCCAGGCTGTACTTGGTGCCGTTGGCGATGCGCAGGGCGTCCTCGTCGTCCTTGAAGCGGATCACCGAGGCCACCGGACCAAAAATCTCCTCCTGCGAGATGCGCATGGAGTGCTCGACGTTCGCGAACACCGTCGGGGCGACGAAGAATCCGGTGCCGCCGACGCGAGCGCCGCCGGCCGCGAGCTCCGCGCCCTCGCGCTTGCCGATATCGACGTATTCGAGCACGCGGTGCATCTGGACGGCCGACACCAAGGGACCCATGGCGGTCGCCTGGTCGCGGGGATCGCCCAGCCGGAGCGCGCCCGCGCGCGCGACCAGCCGCTCGACGACTTCGTCGTGAATCGAGTCGTGCACCAGAATGCGCGAGCCGGCCGAGCATACTTGACCCGAGTTGAAGAAGATCCCGGACGCCGCCGCCTTGACGGCCGCATCGAGGTCCGCTCCGGGGAAGATGATGTTGGCGGATTTGCCGCCGAGCTCCAGCGTCACGCGTTTGAGGTTGCCGGAGGCGGCGCGCAGGATCTGGCGTCCGACCGCGGGGGAGCCGGTGAAGGTCACCTTGTCCACCCCGGAGTGCTCGACCAGCGCCGCGCCGGCGGTCTTGCCGAACCCGGGCACCACGTTCAGAACGCCGGGCGGAATACCGGCGGCGAGCGCCAGCTCGCCGATCTTGAGCGCCGTGAGCGAGGTCAGCTCCGCCGGCTTCAAGACCACCGTGCAGCCGCAGGCGAGCGCCGGCGCGATCTTCCACATGCCGATCATGAGCGGAAAATTCCACGGTACGATCGCCCCCACGACGCCGACGGGCTCGCGCAGGGTGTAAGTCAGCGCATCGGTGCGCGCCGGAATCACTTGACCGTTGATCTTGTCCGCCCAACCGGCGTAATACGTCAACGTGTCGAGAACCGCCGGCAAATCCTGCCGCCGGATGGCAGAAACCGGCTTGCCTGAATCGAGGCTCTCGAGCTCGATGAGCGCCTCCTGATGGTCGCGAATGAGCTCGGCCCACTTCAGGAGCAGCCGCCCCCGGTCGGAGGCTTTCATGTGACCCCACTCGCCCTCCAGCGCATCGCGGGCCGAAGCGACGGCCGTGTCGATGTCGGCCGCATCGCCCTCGGCGACCCGCGCAATCACCCTTTCGGTGGCCGGATCGACGGTCTCGAAGTAGCGGCCCGACTCGGCAGGCCGGCGCACCCCGTGAATGAGCAGCTGCTCGCGCTCGGC
This sequence comes from Steroidobacteraceae bacterium, assembly GCA_036501585.1. Lineage (GTDB taxonomy): Bacteria > Pseudomonadota > Gammaproteobacteria > Steroidobacterales > Steroidobacteraceae > Bog-1198. The sequence goes on along the minus strand of DASYAC010000243.1, from coordinate 1,879 downwards.
CGGTTGCGCATCAGGGACCGTTGCAGAAGTTTCTGGATATGTATCTAACATCATATGTTACCGCCCTACTGATTCGATGAACGTAGCTTATTCCCGCTTTATTTCGCTGGGAATATGTTCTGAAGAGCCGATCTCATGTATGGTATATATGCACCTACCAGCATATTACAAGGTGAAAACGCCATGGCGATCGCTCCCGAAGGGGAACTCGGACTGATCCGCATCGAAATCGAACCGGTCTGGCGATTTCGCCGCGAGGACGATGGGCGGACGACGCTGGTCATGCTGGATTTCCTCAACGAGATTCGAGCCAGCGGCAAAATCACTCGTGCCGCGACCCGCGCGGACATGTCCTACCGGCATTGTTGGAATCTGATCGAAAAATGGGCGGCCTTCTTCGGCGCGCCGCTGGTCGAGCGGCATCAGGGACGCGGCACCCGGCTCACTCCCTTGGGCGAGAAGCTGGTCTGGGCCGGCCAGCGCCTGCAGGCGCGGCTCAATCCGCAGCTGCAAAATCTGGCGCAGGAGCTCGAGACGGAAATCAACGAAATATTGCCCCAGCGCACCAAGGTCGTGCGCATCCATGCGAGCCACGGATTTGCCGTCTCCAAGCTCCGCGAGCTCCTCTCCTCGCTCGAGCCGCAGCTCGGTGTCGATCTGCGCTACGTCAGCAGCCAGAACTCGCTCGTTTCGCTCGCGCGCGGTGCATGCGATCTCGCCGGCGTGCATCTGCCGATCGGAGAGCTGCGCGGCAGCTTCGTCGCCGACGCCAAACCATGGCTGGTCGAAGGCGACCACCGCGTCGTCGGCCTCGTCACCCGTGAGATGGGACTGATGGTGAAGCGCGGCAACCCCCTCCACATCGGGTCGCTCGGACAGCTCGTCGGCGGCGAGGTGCGGTTCGTGAATCGCGACCCGGATTCGGGCACGCGCCGCCTGCTCGACGGGCTGTTGAAACAGCAAGGGCTCGATGCCACGCGCATCCGCGGCTATGAGCACGAGGAATTCACGCACGCCGCGGTCGCCGCCTACGTCGCGAGCGGCATGGCGGATGCGAGCTTCGGCGTCGAAGCCGCCGCGCGGCAATTCGATCTGGATTTCGTGCGGCTGGTGACCGAGGACTACTTTTTCGTCTGCCGCAAGCACACGCTCGACAACGACTCGGTACAGCGGCTGCTCAGCGTCATGCGGAGCGAGGAATTCGCCGCGGCGGTCGGAGATCTGCCGGGCTATGCGGCCAAGGACCCCGGCGTGGTCAAGGGCATCCGCGAAGCATTGCGCTAAACCAACCGCCGCCGACTGCGCACTGACTACAATGGCCCGGTGAATCTCAAGCTTTACCTGCTCCTGCGGATGACCCTGGTCGGGCTGGCGTGCTGGCTCGGGGTATCGATTTTTCTGGTGGTGCAATCCGGCCGGGAAGAACAGAAGCACATCGCGACGGTGGCCGATCAGCTCGTGCCCATGGTGGGGGCCGATGTGATGCGCCGGCTGATCTCCGCCGATCTGGACGCCCACCAGCCCGATTTGAGCGGGTTGGCGGCCCGGTTTCCGGAACCGCTGTGCCTGCGCTACAGCGCCGAGGATGCGTCGGTGTGGGACTGGGGCTGCGAGCCGTCTTCCGCGGCGGATGCCGCACCGCGCTGGGTTTCCCGTCTCTTGACCGCGCTCGGACCCGGCCACATCTCATTACAGCGCCCGATCAGCGTCTATGGACGCCCGACGGGCGTCCTCACGGTGGAAGCCGACGACGCGAGTCTGTTGCGGCGCCAGTGGGCCAATGTGCGGCAGCTCCTGGGACTCGCGGCCCTGACCGTGCTGATGCTCGATATCCTGGTCTTCCTGGTGATCGGCCGCATCAATCGGCTGGCGGAGCGGC
>DASYAC010000242.1:0-5407 GCA_036501585.1 Steroidobacteraceae bacterium | reverse complement strand
CCTCGCCTATATATTCAAGAAGGAGACCGGGCAGGACATCGAGGCCTATGCCGAGGAGCATCTGTTCAAGCCGCTTGGCATTCAGCACCACTGGAAACGAACCTATCTGGGCGTCGTCGACACCGAGGGCGGGCTGTATCTCACCGGCTCGGATCTCGCCAAGATCGGCTACCTGTACCTGCACGACGGCGTCTGGGACGGCAGGCGTATCGTCTCCGAGGACTGGGTGAAAAAGTCGGTCACTCCGGCGACCGATACCGGCTGGCAGGGCCTCAAATACGGATTCAAATGGTGGCTCTACCCCCGCAAAGGCGGCGAGCTCGTGTGGATGGGCATCGGATTCGGCGGCCAGCGGCTCATGGTGTTTCCGTCCGAGCAGCTGATCGTGACCTTCACCGGCTGGGATATTCTCAAGGACATCGCATTCGATGCCGAGCTCGCCGACCGTGCGGCGGCGGCCGTCCAGAGCCCGGGGTGTCCGGATCGGGGGCGTTGAGGCGCTGCCGCGCGGGTTTCCGCGGCGCACGGCCGATATGCCAAGTGCGCGTCGACGACGAGCGACCCGCAGCGATGTCAATACACCCGTATTGACATATCACGGCTGAAATCACGGCCGGCGGAACCAGCAGGGGATCATGAAACACTCTCATCGTCTCTATGAAGATTATGAGTTTGAATCATGGCTTGGGCGCTTCCATGCTTATCGTCAGCAATAGCCCTCGAGAGGTGGGCGCCCATGGCGAACGCAGCGGTATCGGTGTCCTTCGAGTTCTTTCCCCCGGCTGACGATGCGGCAGCCGGGCATCTCTGGGGTGCGATTCAGCGGCTCGCGCCGCTGCGGCCGCGCTTCGTCTCGGTGACCTATGGTGCCGATGGGTCCACCCGGTCGAGAACGCATGAGTGCGTGATGCGAATTCTGCGCGACACCGGTCTGATCGTGGCTCCTCATCTGACGTGCGTCGGAGCACCTCGCGAGGAAGTGCTCGGCATCGCCGAGGACTACTGGCGTCAGGGCGTGCGGCACATGGTGGCACTGCGGGGGGACTCGGCGGCGGGATTCCGCTACCGTCCGTACCCCGGCGGATTTGCCTACGGAGCCGATCTGGTTCGGGGCTTGAGGAGTGCTGCGCCCTTCGAGATCTCGGTCGCTGCGTACCCCGAGGGGCATCCGGAGTCCGGAACCGTCGAGGCAGATCTCGACAATCTCAAGCGCAAGATCGACGCGGGAGCCAACCGCGCCATCACCCAGTTCTTTTTCGATACCGACTTGTTCTTGCGGTATCGCGACCGGTGTGCTGCCGCCGGGATCGGCGCGCGCATCGTGCCGGGCATTCTCCCCATCACGCGCTTTCCGCAGATGCTGCGCTTTGCGGAGCGCTGCGGGACCTCGGTGCCGGAATGGCTTTGCCGCCGCTTCGACGGGTTGGACGAGGACGCGGAGACGCGGCGCATGATCGCCGCCCATGTCGCCATCGATCAGGTCCAGCGTCTACGTCAGCAGGGCGTGGAGGAGTTTCACTTCTACACCTTGAACCGCGCCGAGCTCACCTACGCGATCTGTCACGCGCTCGGTCTTCGTCCGCAATCGGCTACGCAGGAAGCGATCTCGCAGGCTGCGGCGGCGGTGGCTTGAATGCCGCGCCTGAAGGGGCGGCCCGAATGATGGCGGGCGCGCGCACGTCTGCCTATCCCGAGCGCTCGAGGTCGCTGCTCCGGCTGCTCGGGCAACGGATCGTGATCCTCGACGGGGCGATGGGCACCATGATCCAGCGCCGGCGCCTGACCGAGGCCGAGTTTCGCGCACAGCGCTTCGCCGGCTCGCCGGTCGACCTCGCCGGCAACAACGATTTGCTGACGCTCACGCAGCCGCAAGTCATCGTGCAGATTCACCGCGAGTACCTCGACGCGGGCGCGGACGTCATCACCACGAACACCTTCAATTCCACGGCCATCTCCCAGGCCGACTACCGGTTGCAGCATCTCGCCCGGGAGCTGAATCTGGCCGCCGCGCGGCTCGCGCGCGAGACGGCGGACGAGGCGGCGCGCCGCAGCGGGCGGGAGCGCTTCGTCGCAGGCGCGCTCGGCCCGACCAGCCGCACGGCTTCGCTGTCGCCGGATGTGAACGATCCGGCGTATCGCAATGTCGACTTCGACGAGTTGGCGGCTGCGTATCAGGATGCGGTGCGCGGTCTGGTGGCCGGCGGCGTCGATGCCGTCCTCATCGAGACGATTTTCGATACCTTGAACGCAAAGGCTGCGCTCTTCGCCGTGCGCGAGACCCTGGACGAGCTCGGGGTCGATTTGCCCATCATCGTCTCCGGGACCATCACCGATGCCTCGGGCCGCACGCTCTCCGGACAGACGACCGAGGCTTTTTGGAATTCGATCCGGCACGCAAAGCCCGCGGTGGTCGGGCTGAACTGCGCGCTCGGCGGCAAGCAACTTCGGCCCTACATCGAGGAGCTCTCGCGCATCGCGGACACCTTCGTGTGCGCCTACCCGAACGCGGGGTTGCCGAACGCGTTCGGCGAGTACGACGAAACCTCGTGCGAGACCGCGGAGGTGCTGCGCGACTTCGCCGCGAGCGGCTTCGTCAACATGGTGGGCGGATGCTGCGGCACCACGCCGGAGCATATACGCGAGGTCGCCGGGGCGGTGACGGGCGTCGAGCCGCGCCGCGTTCCGCGCATCGCGCGGGCCTGCCGGCTGAGCGGCCTGGAGCCGCTCACGATCGATGCGACGAGCTTGTTCGTGAACGCCGGCGAACGCACGAACGTCACGGGCTCGGCCAAGTTCCGCAAATTGATCGAGGCCGGTGACTATGCCGCCGCGGTCGACATCGCGCGTCAGCAAGTGGCAAATGGCGCGCAGATCATCGACATCAACATGGACGAGGGCATGCTCGATTCACAGGCGGCGATGGTGCGCCTCTTGCGGCTGATCGCGGGAGAGCCGGACGTGGCACGCGTCCCGGTGATGCTCGACTCGTCCAAATGGTCGGTGATCGAGGCAGGCCTGAAGTGCGTTCAGGGAAAATCGATCGTCAATTCCATCAGTCTCAAGGAGGGCGAGGAGATATTCCTCGCGCACGCCCGCAAGGTGATGCGCTACGGCGCCGCCGTGGTGGTCATGGCGTTCGACGAGAAGGGCCAGGCGGATACGGTGGAGCGCAAGGTGGCGATTTGCGAGCGCGCCTACGAGCTCCTGACCGGGCGGATCGGCTTTGCGCCGGAGGACATCATCTTCGACCCGAATATCTTCGCCGTCGCCACCGGGATCGAGGAACACAATCGCTACAGCCTGGATTTCATCGAGGCGACGGCCGCCATCAAGCAACGCATGCCGGCCTGTCACGTGAGCGGCGGGGTCAGCAACGTCTCCTTCTCCTTCCGCGGCAACGATCCGGTGCGCGAGGCGATGCATTCCGTGTTCCTTTACCACGCCATTCGCGCCGGGCTCACCATGGGAATCGTGAACGCGGGGCAGCTCGCCATCTACGAGACCATCGCCCCCGATCTGCGCGAGCGGGTCGAGGATGTGATTCTGGCCCGGCGCGCGGATGCCACCGAGCGATTGCTCGAGATCGCCGAGCGCTTCAAGGGCGGGGCGGCGGTGAAGCGCGGCGACGATCTCGAATGGCGCAAGCTCCCCGTGGCGGAGCGTCTGAAGCACGCGCTGGTGAAGGGGCTCGACGAATTCGTCCTCGAGGACACCGAAGAGGCGCGTCTTTCGGCGGCGCGGCCGCTCGATGTGATCGAAGGCCCGCTCATGGACGGCATGAACGTCGTCGGCGACCTGTTCGGATCCGGCAAGATGTTTCTGCCGCAGGTGGTAAAGTCGGCGCGGGTCATGAAAAAGGCCGTCTCCGTCCTCGTTCCCTACATCGAGAAGGAGAAGCTCGGCGCCGCCCGCTCCAACGGCAAGGTGGTGATGGCCACGGTGAAGGGCGACGTGCATGACATCGGCAAGAACATCGTCGGCGTTGTGCTCCAATGCAACAACTTCGAAGTCATCGACCTGGGCGTCATGGTGTCCTGCGAGCGCATCCTCGAGACCGCCGAGCGGGAGGGGGCGAATCTCATCGGGTTGTCGGGCCTCATCACGCCGTCGCTCGACGAGATGGTGCACGTGGCGAAGGAGATGCAGCGCCGGGGCTGCCGCCAACCGCTGCTGATCGGCGGAGCGACCACCTCACCCGCGCACACGGCGGTGAAAATCGACCCGCAATACGCCGGTCCCGTCATTTATGTGAAAGATGCGTCCCGGTCGGTCGGCGTCTGCCAGCAGCTGGTCACCTCCGCGAGCCGCGACGCCTTCGTCGCGCATGCCAAAGCGGAGCACGAGCGCCGCCGCGAACAGCACCGCAACAAGAGCGCCAAGGCGCCGCAATTGCCGCTCGCTCAAGCGCGGACGCGAAAATTCAAGACCGATTGGACCGCGTACGCGCCGCCCGTGCCGGAGCTCGTCGGCGTGCGGACATTTGCGAATTACCCGCTCGGGGAGCTCGTCCCCTATATCGACTGGATGCCGTTCTTCAACGCGTGGGAATTCACGGGAAAGTTTCCGGACATTCTGAGCGACCCCACGGTCGGCGAAGCGGCGAGCGCTCTTTACGCGGACGCGAAGAGGATGCTCGAGCGGGTGATCGCGGAGCGATGGCTGGAGGCGCGCGGCGTCATCGGAATTTTCCCGGCCAACAGCGTCGGCGAGGACGACATCGAGGTATATCCGGGCGAGGCCGGCGGGGCGCCGGTGCGGCTGCATCAGCTGCGCCAGCAAAAGGCGAAGCCTCAGGGGCAGGGGCAGCTCTGCCTCTCGGACTTCATCGCGCCGGCGCAGAGCGGCCGGCCGGATCATCTGGGAGCCTTTGCGGTCACCGCCGGCATCGGCATCGAGGCCCACATCGCGCGGTTCGAGGCGGCGCATGACGACTACAGCAGCATCCTGCTCAAGGCGCTCGCGGACCGTCTGGCCGAGGCGTTCGCCGAGCGCATGCATCAGCGTGTGCGCCGGGAATTCTGGGGTTATGCGCCGGACGAGGCGCTCGGGGAGGGCGGTTTGATCCGCGAAGAGTATCGAGGAATCCGGCCCGCGCCCGGCTATCCCGCCTGCCCCGATCACACGGAGAAGACCGCGCTCTGGAGCTTGCTCGATGCCGAGCGCGCGGCCGGCATTCGGCTCACCGAGTCTTTCGCCATGTGGCCCACCGCCGCGGTGAGCGGCTGGTATTTCTCGCATCCCGGAGCGCATTACTTCGGGGTGGGCAAGATCGATCGCGATCAGGTCGAGAGTTATGCGGAACGCAAGGGCATGACGCTCGCGGACGCGGAGCGTTGGCTCGCGCCGAACTTGGGTTACGATCCGGACGCGCCAGAGGCGGCCCGCGGCGTGGCGGCGTGAGATCGGC
>DASYAC010000241.1:0-8928 GCA_036501585.1 Steroidobacteraceae bacterium | reverse complement strand
CCTCAATCCGCCGCCGCCACGACCTCGCCGTGCACCGCGGGCCGCCGCACCAGAAAGCACAGCGGTATCAGCAGCACGCACAGCCACCCCGACAAATAGAACAGGTCGAGCGAGGACAGCAGATAGCTCTGGGAAACGAGTCCCCGCGTCATGGCGCCCGCGGCCGTCTGGTCGGTGAGGCCGAACTGATGCAGCTGCGCGAGCGATTGCTGGTAGGCGGGCGCGTACACGCTGATCGTGTCCGCGAGATGCGTCTGATGCAGCGTCTCGCGCCGATCCCAGAAGGTGGTGGTCAGGGAGGTGGCGAAACTGCTCGCGGTGATGCGCAGGAAGTTCGAGAGACCGGACGCCGCGGGTATCTTCTGCGGCGGAAGCCCGTCGAAAATGACCGCCAGCATGGTGACGAAGAACAATCCCATCGCAAACCCTTGAACGAGCTGCGGCGCCACGAAGGCGAACAGGTTCGCATCCGTCGTGAGACCCGCGCGCATGAAGTAGGAGAGGGCGTAAATGCCGAACGACGCGGCGGCCAGCATCCGCGGGTCGAAGCGGCGCATCAGCCGTGAGACGAAGATGGAGGTGAGGATGGCGGTCACGCCGCTCGGTGCCGACACGATTCCCGCCCAGGTGGCGGTATACCCTACGTAGCTCTGCAGCCACAGGGGCATCAGCACGATGTTGCCGAAGAAGACGGCATACCCCAGGCACAGTGCAAGTGTCCCGAGACCGAAACTGCGCGACTTGAAGAGGGAGAGATCGACGATCGGATGCTCCTCGGTGAGGCTCCAGATGAGCCACGCGGCGAACGCGACCACCGTGACGACGAGGAGCACCACGATCAACGGCGAATTGAACCAGTCGAGATCCTTGCCCTTGTCCAGCATGATCTGCAGCGCGCCGACCCAGACGAAGAGCAGCGCCAAGCCCACGCCGTCGATCGGGAGCTTGCGGGTCGGCGTCTCCTGCGATTTGAGATTCGTCCAACAGATATAGACGCAGACGACGCCCACCGGCACGTTGATGAGAAAGATCCACGGCCACACGTAGTTGTCCGAAATATAGCCGCCGAGCAAAGGTCCCGCGATCGGCGCCACCAGGGTCGTGATCGACCAGATGGTGAGCGCGAGCGGGCGCTTGGCGGGCCCGAACACGCTGATGAGGAGCGCCTGACTGCCCGGAATCATCGGACCCGAGACCGCGCCCTGCAGCACGCGAAAGGCGATCAAGGACGGCAGGCTCCAGGCGAGTCCGCACAGGAGCGAGGCGATCGTGAACAGTGCCACCGACAAGACGAAGGTGCGCACCACGCCGAAGCGCTGCATCAGCCAGCCGGTCAAGGGCACCGAGACGCCGTTCGCCACCGCGAAGGAGGTGATCACCCACGTGCCCTGATCGGAGCTCACGCCCAGATCCCCGCTGATGGTCGGGATGGAGACGTTCGCGATCGAGGTATCGAGCACCTGCATGAAGGTGCCGAGCGCCAAGGCCACCGCGGTCACGGCCTTGGCGGTGCCGGCGAGCGTCGGCGCTTCTCGAGCGATGGCCGGACTCGCGCTCACGGGCTTGCGGCCACCAGGGCGTCGTCGCTGTCGCCGCCGGTCTCGACGTCGGCACTCACATCGCCGCGGCGGGCACTCACGTCGCCGCGCTGTTTGCCATGGGTCCGGTTGCGGCTAAGCCGTGCCGGCTCATTGGCCTTGGGCCCGGCATTGTCCGCGATGATCGCCGCGATGCGCTCGCCGACCGCCGGGTCGTCGCCCGCGCTCGCCTGCCGGGGCAGCGGCACGTTGCGCACCGCCTCGCTCATGAGCGGCCCCGACGCATCGTGAAGATCCACGCGCACCGTCGTCGACAGACCGACCCGCAGCGGATACGCTTCGAGCTCCTTGGGATCGAGGAGGATCCGCACCGGCACGCGCTGCACGATCTTGATCCAGTTGCCCGAGGCGTTCTGCGCCGGGAGAAGGGCAAAGGCGTTGCCGCTCCCGGCCGCGATGCCGACCACATGGCCGTGGTAAGTGACGCTGTGTCCGTAGATGTCGGTGCGCACGGTGACGGGCTGGCCCGCGCGCATGCGCTGCAACTGCACTTCCTTGAAGTTCGCATCGATCCATACATCGTCGAGCGGCACCACGGCGAGGAGCGGCTCTCCGGCCGCGATCCGCTGGCCCACTTCCACGGAGCGCTTCGCGATCTCCCCGGTGACCGGCGAGGTGAGCTCCGTGCGATGCAACGCGAGCTCCGCATTGCGCACCGCGGCGGCGGCGGCGAGCACCTGCGGATGGTCCGCGATGGTGGTGCCGTCGATTTGCGCGACGGTCTGGCTCAACTGCTGGCGTGCCGCCGCGACGTTCGCGCGGGTGGTGGTGACCGCGTCTCGCGCGTGCGAGAGCTCTTCCTGGGAGATGGCGCCGTCCGTCAGCAATCCGCCGCGGCGCTTCAGGTCCTCATCCGCGGTGCGCTCCGCCTGTTCACGCTGGTCGATCTGCGCGTGCAGCTCCTTGCTCTGCGCAAAGAGGCCCCGCACTTGACGTACCGCGCGGGCGAGATCCGCTTCGGCATTCGCCACGGCGATTTTCGCATCGGCGGGATCGAGCGAGAGCAGCGGCTGGCCTTCCTTGACGCGCTGGGTGTCATCGACGTTCAGGGACAGCACGGTGCCGGGAACCTCGCTCGTGATCTGCACCACGTCGCCGTCGACGTAGGCATCGTCGGTGGATTCGTAGTAGCGCCCGTCGAGGAGCCAGTACGCGCCGTACCCTATCGCGCCGAGTACGACGGCGGCGCCGAGCCCCAGGAGCCCGGCGCGCCGGTTGCGGTTGGGAGATGCCTTGGGTTGAGAGTCGGGGGTCATTTTGGATTCTGGCGTGTTCATGGGCTTGCTCGTGTCAATAAAACAGAAGGAACTGCGGTGGAGTGCGCCTCGGCGACGGCACCGGCCGGGCGGGGATCGAAGCTGCCGCCGACGGCGAGCAGCAGCGTCACCCGCGCGACCGCCTGGCTCGTCAGGATGTCGACCATCGACTGGCGCGCGGTGAGCACCTGGGTCTCGGCATTCAAGACCGAGAGATAGCTCGCGAGTCCGGCGCGATAGCGCTCCTCGGCCAGCTTGTAGGCGGCTTCGGTCGCATCGAGCGTTTGCTGCTGATCGACCTGTTCGCGGGCGAGGGCGTCGAGGCGCGTGATTTGATCGGCGGTCTGCTCGACCGCGTGGAGCACCGTGTCGTTGTACCCGGCGATGGCCGAATCGAGCTGCGCCTCGCTGCCGCGATATTGCGCCTTGAGGCGCCCGCCGTCGAACAGCGGCAACGAAATGAGCGGGCCCGCCCCGTATCCGCGCGCGTTCCACTGCACCAGGTTGCTCATGCCGAAGGCGCCGATGCCCGCGAGCGCGCGCAGGCTCACGTCCGGGTAGAACGCCGCCTTCGAGGCGAGGCGCCCGGCATCGGCGGCCTGCACCAGCGAGCGGGCTGACAACACGTCCGGACGGCGCGCGAGCAGGTTGATGGGCAGATCCTTGGGCACCGGCAATGCTTCTTGCACTTGCAGCACCGGGCGCTGGATCGTGGAGTAGGCGGCGGCGCCCTGACCGGTCAGCGTTGCGAGCTCGTGCACCGCGACCTGCGCGGCCGCCTGCGCTTGGGTGCGCGCCACCCGAGCCTGAGGCAGCTGTCCTTCCGCTTCGCGGATCTCGAGCTGCGTATCGAGCCCCGCGCTCACGCGGCGGCGTGTGATGTCGACGATGTTCTGCCGCTGCAGCTCGGAACGGTGCGCAATATCGGCGAGCGCGTCCTGCCGATAGAGCTCGATGTAGGCCTGCGCGATCGCCCCGGCGAGCATCAGCCGGGCGTTGTCCTCATCGAAGCTCGCGGACTCGGCGAGATCCCGGGCGCGGTGCACGGCGTCGGACTGGCGTCCCCAGAAATCGAGATCCCAGCCCAAGCTCGCGCCGGCCTGGCTCATCCAGAAACTGTGCCCCGCGAGCGGCGGGGGAACGAGATAGTCGTTCGGGGCACGCTGGTAGAGCGAGCTCGCGTCGAGATTCGCGCTCGGCAGGAGCGCAGCCTGCTCGGATTGGGTCTGCGCGAGCGCCGCGCTGACGCGCGCCTTCGCCTGGACGAGCGTCGGTGAGTCCTGGAGCCCGAGGCGAATCAGCCGGTCGAGCTGCGGATCCTTGAAGGAGTCCCACCAGCCGTCGGCTGCCGGTTGAACGGCGGCGCCGGTCAGGGCCAGGTCGTCGTTCGCCAGCGGGGTCGGATGCGGACTTTCCTTCGGCGGCAGCACGCACCCGGCGAACGTCAGAGCGCTCGCGAGGGCAATCGATGTGAGAAGCAGTGGAGCAAGGCGTCGCATACGAGCCTCACGCGTCCGATCCGGCGGGCGCTTTGGTGTCGGCCGCCGGGGCCGGTGCCGCTTTGGAATCGAGCGTCGATTGCAGCCGGGTATTGAGCTTGAGCAGCAGCCGCAGGAACTCCTGGACCTCCTCGGTCGAAAAATCGGTGAGCGCGAGATTCAATTTCTCGACCACGAGGGGAATCATGGCCTCGACGGTTTCGCGCCCGGCCTCGGTGAGCTGCAGCTCGACCTTGCGCCGATCGCGGTCACGGCGCACGCGCTCGAGCAGCCCCCGGTCCGCCAGCTGGTCGATGACCCGGGTGAGCGCTCCGCTGTCGTGCCGGAACTGAATGCAGATGTCTTTGGGGTTGACCGCAATCCCATCCCGCAGCCACGAGAGGATGACGTACTGGATGTAGCTGAAGCCCCGATCCGCGAACACCTGCTCGAGGACATCCAACATCATCGAATGGGCACGCTTGATCAGATACCCGACGCTGTTCTGCGCCTTATAGGTCGACGCCTGATAATGCTGCTTGGACATTTAGTGCCTCGGCATTTACTGCCTGAACAATTACTGCTTAGGCAGGTATTATCCATATTGATCGGGAGGTGTCAACTCTCCTGAGCGCGGAACCCGGGTGCCGTTAGCTGGGCCTTTCAAAATCAAGCGCTTATACGTGGTGGGGATGGCGCCGCATCGTCCGGGCCCGCGTCGATAGCGGAGCGCGGTCCGGTAGCGGAGCGCTAGACTCAGCACCCGCGTACGTGCGATTCGCCCCTCGAGGACTGTCGGCTGTCATGCAAACGCTCGATGTCGCACGCCGCCGGTTCCTGCTTGCGGTATTCGTGGTCTCCGGATTCACCGGACTCATCTACGAGTCCATCTGGTCGCACTACCTGAAGCTTTTCCTGGGCCACGCCGCCTACGCGCAATCGCTGGTGCTCACCATCTTCATGGGCGGCATGGCGCTCGGATCCTGGGTGATCGCACGCTACTCCTTCCGGATTCAGCGTCTCCTTCTGGCCTACGTCCTGGTCGAGGCCGTGATCGGCGTGCTCGGCCTGCTGTTCCACTCGACTTTCCGTGCTGCCTACGACTTCTCGTTCGCGACGGCCATCCCCGCGCTTCCCTCGCCGCTCTGGATCCATGTCTATAAATGGTCGTTGGGATCCCTGATCATCCTTCCGCAGTCCGTGCTGCTCGGCATGACCTTTCCGCTGATCAGCGGCGGACTCATCCGGCGCTGGCCGGATCGGCCGGGCGAGACGCTCGCGACCCTGTATTTCACCAACAGCCTTGGCGCCGCGGTCGGGGTCATCGTCAGCGGATTCGTGTTGATCGGGGCGGTGGGCCTGCCCGGCACGATCCGCACCGCAGGAATTCTCAACCTCGCGCTTGCCTTCGCGATCTGGGCGGCCGTGCGCGGCCGGGCGGAGCCCGCGCCCATGCAGGAAATCGCTTCGGGAACCCAAACGACCTCGGGAGCTCATACTGCCTCGGGAGCCCGTACCGCCTCCGGAACCCTCCCGGACCCTTTGAACCGCTGGCTCCTCATGGCCGCGTTCCTCACCGGCACCGCCTCGTTCATGTACGAGCTCGGTTGGATCCGCATGCTGAGCCTGGTGCTCGGCAGCTCGACCCATTCGTTCGAACTGATGCTGAGCGCGTTCATCTTCGGTCTCGCCTTCGGCGGGCTCTACGTGAGACACCGCATCGACCGCCTCGAGGATCCGGTGGCATATGTTGCCTGTGTCATGGTCGCCATGGGCATCCTGGCGGCGCTCACGCTGCCGGCCTACAACGTCACCTTCGATTTCATGGCATGGTTTCTCAGCGCCTATGCGCGAACCCCGAACGGTTACGTCGGCTTCAATGTGCTCAGCCAGTTGATCGCCGCGGGAATCATGATTCCGGCCACCTTTTGTGCGGGCATGACGCTGCCGTTGCTGACCTATGAGCTGTTGCGGCGGGGTACCGGCGAGCGGGCGATCGGCACGGTCTATTCGGCCAACACGCTCGGCGCCATCGTCGGCGTGCTGCTCACCATCAACGTGCTGATGCCGCGCATCGGCGTCAAAGGCGTGATTCTCAGCGGCGCCGCCATCCACATCGGCCTGGGTCTCACCCGGCTTCTCGCCGGCCGCCGCCATCCACTGCGCGCCCTGCGGGTCGCAACGGCGCTCGGCGTCGGCGCGCTCGGCGTCGGGGTGCTCGGTGTGGTCGCGCTCGGCGTGAAACTGGATCCTCTGAGGATGACCTCGGGGGTGTACCGCACCGGCTCGGCGACCCTGCCGCAAGGCGCGACGGTCGCCTACCTCGAGGACGGCAAGACCGCGACCATCAGCCTGGTGGAAAAGGACGGAACGGTGACGATCGCCACCAACGGCAAGCCGGACGCGGGCATCCAGATGGGGCCCGGGGAGCCGACGGTCGACGAAAGCACCATGGTGCTGGCGGCGGCGATTCCGCTCAGCATGCAGCCGCACCCGGCCCGCGTCGCCAACATCGGCTTCGGATCGGGGCTCACCACGCATACGCTCCTCGCGAGCCCACGGGTCGAACGGCTCGACTCGATCGAGATCGAGCCGTTCATGGTGGACGCCGCGCGCCGGGGTTTCGGCGCGCGCATCCACAACGTCTTCGAGGACCCGCGCAGCCACATCATCATCGAGGATGCGAAGACTTTCTTCGCAAGCTCCCGCGAGCCCTACGACCTCATCGTTTCCGAGCCTTCGAATCCCTGGGTGAGCGGCGTCGCCACGCTGTTCTCCGATGAGTTCTACGGGCGGATCACCCACTACCTCGCGCCCGACGGATACTTCGTCCAGTGGATGCAGGTCTACGAAACCAACTTGAGCGTGCTCGCCTCCGTCATCAAGGCGCTCGCGCCGCACTTCGGCGCCTACGCGCTCTACAACGTGGACGATCTGGACGTGCTGATCATCGCGACCAAGGGCGCCTCGCTCGGAACACCGGACGAGCGGCTGCTCCAATCGCCGGCGTTGCGCGCCGAGCTCGAACGGATCGGTGTGCAGTCGATTGCGGACATCGAGTCGCGCAAGATCGGCGACGATCGCACCATGGGACCGGTGCTCGAGGCCGTCGCGGTGCCGCCGAACTCCGATTTCTATCCGTTCGTGGACCTCAACGCCCCGCGCCTGCGGTACCTGCGCGCCAATGCGATGGAGCTCCCCGCGCTCACCGTGCTGCCCATTCCGTTCCTCGAGATGATCGGCGGCGCGGCCCCGAGCGGCGCCACGCTCGAGCCTTCGGCGAGCAGCGGGGTGGTCCGGGATCGTCTCGTGCAACGGGCTCTCGACATCCGCCGCGCGCTGATGAGCGGTACCGCGGAGGACCTGGATCCGGCCACGGCGAGATATCTATGGCTCCTCGGCAGCGCTGCGGACGACTGCACCGCTCCACCGGGGCGCAGCGCCTGGCAGGACGCCGTCAGGAACATCAGCGATGACACCGCGCCGTATCTCAACCCGGCCGAGCTCGAGGCCGTCTGGAGCCGGGTGGAATCGAGCCCCTGTTATCACGATGCGACCGGTACCGACAAGGCGTGGGTGGATTTGTGGGCGGCGATCGCGCGGCGTGACTCGCCGGCGATCGCCGGACTCGGCACGAGCCTGCTCGCGCCGCCATCGGCCGACTCGGACAGCGAGCGCGCCTATCTCACCACCGTCACCGCCGCCGCGGACGTGAGCATGGGCGAGGATGCTCGAGCGCAAACCCTGCTCGAGGACGAGTGGGGCCGGTTCGATCACACCGGGCAATTCGCCTTCGCCCTTCGCGAGCTTCGAGCGTTGACCCAGAGCTCCACGCGGCTGACGCGGAACACCAAGCGCTGACCCGGAACTTCAAGCCTCAGCGGCGCACCATGCCGATCATCAGATGCTCGAGCGCTCCTTCCGGATCGGCACATTGTCCGGTATGCACGGGCGAGGTCTGAACGATGGTGCTCTTCGGAGACACCAGCCAGTGAAAGCGCTCGCGCTCGGACATGGCGCCGATCCGTCCCGAGCCGGGGCCTCCCGCGCAGATGGCCGGGATGACCGCCAGCGCCTCCCGGATGGTCGCGAGGTCCGCCCGGGGATCCAGCGCGAGAACCCTGGGCTCGTCGAGCTCGATGCGGGCCAGCAAGATGCGGTCGACGTCGCACGAAAGGATGATGCCGGCGTTGACGAATTCTCCCCGCTCGACACGGGGGACCACTCGAACGATGGCATAGTCGTAAGTGCTGAGGCGGCTCATGACAGTGCCTCCCGTGCGCGGATCGCCTCGCTCACGAACGCCCCCGAGCTCCGCAGCCGCTCGCAAAAGAAGTTCAGATACGCGTCGCGCTGTCCCGCGGCGCCCGGCGCTCCGGGGTCCTGCGCGAGCCAGGAGTCCGGGATCAGATCGATGAGGCTCGACAGCTTCTGCCGGGAGAGAAGCGGCTTCAGCCGCGCATCGGCCGCGGCAAGCGCACCGGCGAAGCTCAGGAGTACGTGATCCCTGATCAGCGGAAACGCCGTTGCCGCCTGTCCATCCCAGGTTTTCCAGTCGTGGTGAAAATACAGCGCCGCGCCGTGATCGATCAGCCA
>DASYAC010000240.1:0-3342 GCA_036501585.1 Steroidobacteraceae bacterium | reverse complement strand
GAGGCTCGAGCCGATGAATTTACCCGCAGCCGGGAGCGGTGCGATGATGACCTGCACCTTGTCGGACAGCTTGTCCGCCAGCGTCTTCTGGATCAGAAGCGGATACCGCGCCACCACGGCCCCCTCGCGCTCCATCTGGCCGGCGCTCGCCTTGCCCACGAGATCGAGCCGATAGGCCTCCGCATCCGCGAGTTTTTCCCGCGAATCGGCTTCGCCCCTGGCCTCGATGCGGCGCGCCTCTGCGGCACCCTCCGCGGTGCGAATTCGCGCGACTTTGTCGGCTTCAGCCTCGAGCTGGCGCTGCTCGATCTGCTTCTGCTTGAAGGGCAGGATATGCTTCATGGTCTCCTCCTGCGCGCGCGCTGCGATGACTTGCTCCTGGCCGGCCGCCTCCGCCGCCGTTTGCCGCCGCACCTTGTCGGCCTCGGCCTCGAGCTGTTGCTGCTTGACCTGCGCCTCCTTGAGCTCGAGGGTGTAATGAATTTTTTCCGTCTCGAGCTCCTCGGAGAGGAGCTTCTCCATTCCGGCTCGATAGTCGGGAGGCAGATCGACCTTCCCTATGTCGACTTCGCGCAGCACGAGGCCCATGGCGGTGAATTTTGGCTCGAGCTCCGCGGCGAGCTCCTTTTGTATCTCCGTGCGCCGTTGTGAAAAGATTTCCCGCACGGAGTAGCGTGCGAAGGTCGGATAGACGATTCCCTGAACGGCGGGCTCGACGAGATCCGCACTGATGTCGTCCGGAAATTCCTTCGACCTCTCGGCGAGGCGGGCAAGGTCCACGGTCCAGCGAACCGCGAGGTCGACGCCGATCGACAGACCCTCGACCGACTGGAAGGGTGCCGGACCGGTCGCACTCGCACTTTCGGTCGGCCGATACACCTGATCGCGAATCGAGTAGCGTCGCACCTGATGGATTCCGGGCAATACCAGAACCGTGCCTGCGGTGTAGACGCTCACCGATCCGTCCAGCGCGTCGGTGCGCGCCAGGACTTCGCCGCGGCGCACGGAAGCGAATGGCGGATGGGTGCACAGACCATAAACGATCGAGACCAGGACGGTGGCAATGGCGACACGCCAACGAAAGCGCCAGAGGCAAACGGCGAGGGATCGGAGGGCTGCAACCAAAAGAACACCGAGCCGGCCCAGAGGTTCGATGAGGCCCCGCCGCACGAGCTCGAAAAAGGCATCCAAGCGACCAGACATTGTTGCCAAACTCCCGTTTCAGAGCCGGACCGGCTCGACGGGAACAGTCTCGCAATCCTTTGTGGCGAGGCCGTGGGGCAAGTGTGGCGGAGTGTGGCACGAGGAGAATCCTTCGTACGGCTTGATCGTATGGCTTGACACGCATATACCTTTGACGGTATATACGCTAGATGGAATCTACATTCGCCATCATCGCCGAGCCCAGCCGGCGAGCCATCCTGAGTCTGCTCGCATCCTCCGAGCGGTCCGTGGGGGATATCGAGGAGAGGCTGAAACTCCCGCAGCCCTCGGTTTCGAAGCACCTGCGGGTGCTTCGAGAGGCCGGATTCGTCGAGTCGCGCATCGACGCACAGCGGCGCCTCTACAGGATCAAACCGGAGCCGCTGATGGAGATAGACGCCTGGCTCGCTCCGTTCCGCCGATTCTGGTCGGTCCACATCGACGCTCTCGAACGCCACCTCGATCAGATGAATCCCGTACCGCGCAACAAGGGTAAGAAGCGATGAGCAACCGCGACGAATACCTGCCGGGGCCTGCCGCCGGTGCCGAGGTCCGAAAGGATGGGGACAAGTGGACGCTCATTGTCGTCCGTGAACTCAGGCATCCGCCGGAGAAGGTCTGGAAAGCGCTGACCGACCCGGCGAGCCTGCGCGAATGGGCGCCGTTCGATGCCGACCGGAGCCTCGGCGCTGTCGGGCTCGTCAGGCTGACGACCGTCGGAACACCGACGCCCCAGACCTCGGAGACGCGTGTGACGCGCGCCGAGGAGCCTGAACTTCTCGAGTACCGCTGGGGCGATAATGACATGCGATGGCAGCTCGAACGTTTCGGCGGCGGCACGCGCCTGACGCTCTGGCACCACATCGATCGGGGTTTCATATCGATGGGCGCCGCGGGCTGGCACATTTGCCTCGATGTGCTCGAGCGGCTCCTTGGCGATGATCCCATCGGACGCATCGTCGCCGGCGACGCGATGAAATTCGGTTGGCCGCGCTTGAACACCGAGTATGCGAAGCGGTTCGGTATCGAAGCGCCGAGCTGGCCGTCCAAGACCCCATAGTCCTGACCGCCAAGACCCCGGTCCTGGTCGCCCAAGACCCCATAATCCGACCGCCCAGGATCCCCAGTCCCGGCCGCGCAGGGCTCCATGTCCTGAGCGCGTTGAACAGGGTAAGCTTCCCTGCTTCTGATCGATGAATCGATGCAAACGCATCGATTTTCTCCCTCGCATATCTTCCAAACGACGTAATCGATGCGATCGCATCGAATTCCAGGCTGAGCAGCGCCGCCGTGTCATCGTTGGAAAGCGGGGATTGCGCGACCCCGGGTACCCGGATCACATAGTCGCTGCCCTCCCGCGTCGTCGAGAATAGCGCCAGCGAACGGCGTATCGAGGGCACGCGGCCCGGCTCACCCGAGCCGTCGGCGAGGTGGCACCTTGGTGGCGTAGTAGAAGAACGAGTTGATGTCCTTCTGTGCCAGAGCGGCCGCACCGAAGGTGAAAATGGACATCGGTACACAGCCTGGTGCTCAACGTAGCGCGTTGACAGGGCGCTGCTGCCCTGACTCGCGATCACAGTCTCGCGATCACAGTGAATTGAGGAACGCGACCAAATCCTCTTTTTGCTCCTCCGTCAAATTCATCTGAAAACGCAGATTGTAGAAATTCACGAGCTCGTCCAGGTTCGCGGCGGCACCGTTGTGGAAATACGGGGCGCGGGCCGCGAGTCCGCGCAGAATCGGTCCCTTGCCTCGATTGAAATCGCTGCACAGTCCCGAGACGAGCGCCTTGCCGGGATCGGTCGTGTAGAACGATTCGGGCTCTCCGGGATTGAACGGATTCGGACAACCACCGATGAGATAGACCGGGAGGTCGGGCATGGAAAGCTCCGCAAGTCCCGCAGCGATATTCGCGTCCGGCTCCACGCTCGGCAGTGTCGAATGTCCGGTGCCGATATCGAGCGGCAGCGGGAAGGAGTGGTCTGCGACATTCGGCGCGTCGTGGCAGGTGGTGCAGGTGCCCGTAAACGTACTGGGTCCGCCGAGCGCGGCATTGTCGTTCAAGCCCCGGACGTTGGAGATCTGCAGCGGGGCGCTGTCGAAGAGCGCCTCACCGGCTGCAATCCTGCGCCGCTGCGC
>DASYAC010000239.1:0-9229 GCA_036501585.1 Steroidobacteraceae bacterium | reverse complement strand
CCGCAGCGAATTCTTGTCCTGGCCTCCGTTCAGCCCCGAGTTCGGACCGGTCGCGAAATGCTCGCGCACGCGCGAATCGAATTCGTGCGCCACGCCTATCGCGGCCAGGGAGCCCGCAAAGGCGAGCCAGTCGGACTCGTTCCAGCGTATCGGAGCGGTGAAATAGAGCTTCACGTCCTCGAGGGTATCGGAGACCGCCGACGAATCGGCGCGGGCCGCGAAGGGCAGCAACGAGCACGCGAGCCAGGCCCCGGCCATTACCGGCAGTGTCGATCGCATGGTGGAGGTCAACGGCGTGGTGGCGTTGGAGTACGCTGCATGGGGATGTAGCTCGTTCGTGGTAACTTTATTGAGCAAAGTATAGGGAACTTCACTCTGCGTGGCAAAGCGCCGCTCGAGCGGCAGCCGTGCGCACGAGCTATCCCCGCAGGAGATCACGGCCCTGCGTCAACACGAATCGCCTGAACGCCTCGGCCGTCGGCGACAAGCGGGTCTTCGACAGGTGCGCCACGTGCCATTGCTTGATGACCGGCGTGCCGCTCACATTCAAGACCGCGAGCCGTTGAGTTTGAATTTCCAGGTCGATGGTATGCCGGGAGATGAAGCTCACGCCCATGCCCGCCATGACGGCCTGCTTGATGGTCTCGTTGCTTGCCATCTCCATGCCGACGCGGCACGTCAACGCACGCTCCTCGAAGAACTGTTCCATCGCGAGGCGGGTCCCGGATCCCGGCTCGCGCACGATGAAAATCTCCTTCGCGACGCGATCGACCGCGATGCGGCGCTCCCGGGCGAGCGGGTGATCCGGGGCGGCGATGATGACGTGAGGATTCTGGGCGAACGCCTCCGCGACCGTCTCCAGCGCCTGCGGCGAGCGGCCCATGATGGCGAGGTCCACCTCGTTGGATACCAGCTGGTCGATCACGGAATCGCGGTTGTTCACCGAGAGTTTGACTTCGAGCTCGGGGAACTGCTTGCCGAAGCGCGCGAGCAGCCGCGGCACGAAATACTTCGCGGTGCTGACCACGGCGAGGTTGATGCGGCCCCGCTTCAGCCCCCTCAAGCCATCGAGCGCATCCTCCGCATCCTTGAGCGCCCGCAGGATTTCGCGCGTGCGTCCGAGCAGCTCCTGCCCGGCCTCGGTCACGAACAGCCTCTTCCCGACCCGCTCGAACAGGGGGAGTCCGGCGTTGGTCTCGAGCTCCTTGATGTGCATGGAAACGCCCGGCTGAGTCAGATGCAGGAGCTGCGCCGCCTTGGAGAACGAGCGATGAGCCGCCGCAGCCTCGAAGACTCTCAGTTGCCTCAACGAAACATGCTGGATGGACATGGCTCTCGCCTCCCGTCGGCCCCGCCTCTCGTCGACAAGTATATAAGCAATACCTTATATATCATCCACCGATTTTGATTATCGCTTATGCATTCGGTGCGCTTAAAGTCCCTCACCTGGCGCCCGCAGCGCCTCATCCAGGAGGCCACCTCAGATGGCAAGTCAACGAGACCGATATAAATCCGGTGTCATGCCCTACGCTCAGATGGGCTACTGGGATGCGGACTACGAGCCCAAGGAGACGGACGTCATCGCGGTGTTTCGAATCTCTCCCCAGGACGGGGTCGATCCCGTCGAGGCGGCCGCAGCCGTCGCCGGCGAGTCCTCGACGGCCACCTGGACCGTCGTGTGGACCGACCGGTTGACCGCTTGCGAGGCGTATCGCGCCAAGGCGTATCGCGTCGAGCCCGTGCCCAGCTCGCCCGGACAATACTTCAGCTATATCGCTTATGACCTTGATCTATTTGAGGAAGGGTCCATCGCCAATCTGACCGCGTCAATCATCGGAAACGTCTTCGGCTTCAAGCCGCTCAAGGCCCTGCGGCTCGAGGACATGCGAATACCGGTCGCCTATCTGAAGACATTTCAAGGACCTGCCACCGGAATCGTAGTCGAGCGCGAGCGTCTGGACAAATTCGGCAGACCGCTGCTCGGAGCGACCACCAAGCCCAAGCTCGGCCTATCCTCCAAGAACTACGGCCGCGTGGTGTACGAGGCGCTCAAGGGAGGCCTCGATTTCGTCAAGGACGATGAGAACATCAATTCTCAGCCCTTCATGCACTGGCGCGACCGCTTCCTGTACTGCATGGAAGCGGTCAACAAAGCCTCCGCCGCCACCGGCGAAGTGAAGGGACATTACTTGAACGTGACCGCCGCCACCATGGAAGACATGTACGAGCGCGCCGACTTCGCCAAACAGCTCGGTTCGTGCATCGTGATGATCGATCTGGTGATCGGCTACACCGCCATTCAATCCATGGCCAAATGGGCGCGCCGCAATGACATGATTCTTCATCTGCATCGGGCCGGACACGGCACCTATACGCGTCAAAAGACCCACGGCGTCTCCTTCCGCGTCATCGCGAAATGGATGCGCATGGCCGGCGTCGACCATATTCACGCCGGCACGGTGGTCGGAAAGCTGGAAGGTGATCCCAATGTTATCAAAGGGATATACGCTACTTGTCGAGATAGCTTCACATCACGAAATTTGGAGCACGGTGTGTTCTTCGACCAGGACTGGGCGGGGCTTCGCAAACTCATGCCGGTCGCCTCGGGAGGCATTCATGCCGGGCAGATGCATCAGCTCCTCACCTATCTGGGCGAGGACGTGGTGCTGCAGTTCGGCGGCGGCACCATCGGCCACCCGCAGGGAATTCAGGCTGGCGCAACCGCCAATCGAGTCGCGCTCGAGACGATGATCAAGGCCCGCAACGAAGGCCGGGACATCTGGAACGAGGGGCCGGATATTCTCGCCGCCGCGGCGAAGTGGTGCTCGCCGCTGCGCGCCGCGCTCGATACCTGGAAAGACGTAACGTTCAACTATCAATCGACGGACACCGCGGACTTCGTGCCGACGGCAGTCAACGCCTAGGCCCGTCGGAGGCTGCCATGCGAATCACCCAAGGGACCTTTTCTTTTCTTCCCGATCTCTCGGATCCGGAGATCCGCGCACAGATCGACTACGCGCTCGACCAAGGCTGGGCGATCGGCGTCGAGCACACGGACGACCCTCACCCGCGGAACTTCTACTGGGAGATGTGGGGCAACCCGATGTTCGATCTGCGCGATGCCGCGGGGGTGATGGGCGAGCTCGCGGCGTGCCGGCGGGCGCACCCCCACGTGTATATCCGGCTCAGCGCGTTCGACTCGGTGCGCGGCTTCGAGACCACGCGCTTGTCGTTCATCGTGCAGCGTCCCGTCGACGAGCCGGGCTTTCACCTGAAACGCCACGAGATGGAAGGCCGGCACATTCAATACACCCTCGAAAGCTACGCGGCAGCCGCGCCCGAGGGGCGCCGCTACCAGGAATAGGGACCGCCGTGGCCGACCTCGCGCTCGATCCCAGCGGCCCCGGCGCCCGTGGCCCCGGCACCCCCGGCCCCGGCGAGATCCCGGCGGGCGTCGACGTGCAGGCGCTGTCCGCGGATACGCACATCGGCGAGGTCCTGGATGAGCTCGATCGCGAGCTGATCGGGCTCAGGCCCGTCAAAGGCCGCGTGCGGGACATTGCGGCCCTGCTGCTCATCGAGCGCGCGCGAAAGGAGGTGGGGCTCGCCGCCGGGTCGCCGTCGCTTCACATGTCGTTCACGGGCAATCCCGGCACCGGCAAGACCACCGTGGCGATGCGCATGGCCCAGATACTTCACCGCTTGGGTTACGTGCGAAGGGGCCACGTGGTCGCCGTGACGCGGGACGATCTGGTGGGCCAATACATCGGACACACGGCGCCCAAGACCAGGGAGGTGCTGAAGAAGGCGATGGGCGGCGTGCTGTTCATCGACGAGGCATACTACCTCTACCGCCCCGAAAACGAGCGCGACTACGGACAGGAAGCCATCGAGATCCTCCTGCAGGTCATGGAGAATCAGCGCGACGACCTGGTGGTGATCCTGGCGGGCTATCGAGACCGCATGGAGACCTTCTTTCGCTCCAATCCCGGACTCTCATCGCGCATCGCGCATCATCTGGACTTTCCCGATTACTCCCCGCAAGAGCTGGAAGCGATCGCCTCGCGCATGCTCGAGTCGATGCAATACCGGCTGAGCTCCTCGGGGGCTTCCGCGCTGCGCGATTACATTCCCCTGCGCATGCGTCAGGAGCATTTCGCCAACGCGCGCTCGATGCGCAACGCGCTCGACCGGGCGCGCCTGAGACAGGCCAACCGGTTGATCGCCCGCTCCGGATCGAAGCTCACGCGCGAGGAGCTCATGACCATCGAGGGCGAGGACATTCGCTCGAGCCGGGTGTTCGCGCGGGGCGATCCATGAGGATCAAGGCGCTCATATTCGATGTCGACGGCACGCTCGCGGATACCGAGGAGGCGCACCGCCGGGCGTTCAACGCCGCCTTCGAGCGCCACCGGCTCGGGTGGCGCTGGAGCGTTCGGCAATACGCGCGCCTGCTCGCGACGGCGGGCGGCAAGGAGCGGCTTGCCGCGTTCGTCGATTCCCTTCCGGTCTGGCCCTCGGAGCGACGGCTCCTGGCGGGCCGAATCCCCGAAATCCACGAGACCAAGACGGCGATCTACGCGCAACTGATCGAAGCGGGAGCGGCGCCGCTTCGCGAAGGCGTCGAATGCCTGCTGGAAGCGGCCGAACGCGCCGGCCTCGAGCTGGCGATCGCCTCCACCACCACCCTCGCCAACATCGAGGCGCTCCTCCGCGCCGCGCTCGGCGCCCGGGCGATTCGGCGCTTCGCCGTCGTGGGCGCCGGCGGCGCGGCGGCGCGCAAGAAGCCGGCCCCGGATATCTACCGGTTCGTGCTGCGCGAGTTGCGCCTGCCGGCCGCCGGTTGCGTGGCTCTGGAAGATTCCTCGCTGGGCCTCGAGGCTGCCAAAGCCGCCGGCTTGTTCACGCTGGTGACCCCGAGTCAATGGACGGTCAGCGAGGATTTCGCGGCGGCCGATTGGGTCCTGCCCTCGCTCGCGTCCTGCGAACGTCCGCTCGAGGAGATGGAGAGGCGACTCACCGCCGTCGAAGAATGCCCATAGAGGGCCTTTAGAAGAGGTCCGTAGAAGAGGCCCAACAACACGTCTCAGCCGGGGGAACCATGAGCACCAGAGAAAAGAAAACCATCACCGAATTCATGATCGAGGAACAGCGCCGGTTCCCCGAGGCAACGGGAGACTTCACGGCCGTTCTGAACCACGTCCGGCTCGCCTGCAAACGCATCAGCTTCATCATCGGCCGCGGGGCCTTGGGAGCGGCGCAAGGCGCGGCGGACGAGATCAACGTGCAGGGTGAACGGCAGATGAAGCTCGACGTGATCGCGAACGACATCTTTCTGCGCACCAGCGAGTACGGCGGCCATCTGGCGGGAATGGTGTCGGAGGAGCTCGACGGACCTTATCGGATCCCCGCCGAGTATCCGCTCGGCAAATACCTTCTGGTGTTCGACCCTCTCGACGGATCGAGCAACATCGACGTGAACGCGCCGGTCGGGAGCATATTCTCCGTGCTCAAGGCTCCGCGGGAATCGCAACCGGCGAGCGTCGAGGACTTCCTGCAGCCGGGCTCCGCCCAGCTCTGCGCGGGCTATGCCATCTACGGCGCCACCACCATGCTGGTCCTGACCCTGGGCAACGGCGTCCACGGCTTCACGCTCGATCGCGGATTCGGCGAATTCGTGCTCACCCACCCCGACATGGCCATCCCGGAGGAGACCAGCGAGTTCGCCATCAACGCCTCCAATGAGCGCTTCTGGGAACCGCCCGTCAAACGCTACATCATCGAATGCCTCGCCGGGCACGGCGGTGTCCGGGGCAAGGATTTCAACATGCGCTGGATCGCATCGCTGGTGGCGGAGGTGCACCGGATCCTGATCCGCGGCGGGCTCTTCATGTATCCCAAGGACACCAAGGCGCCGGCCAAGCCCGGGCGGCTGCGGCTTCTCTACGAGGCCAATCCCATGGCCATGATCATCGAGCAGGCCGGAGGCGCCGCCTCCTGGGGACGCGGCCGCCTGCTCGATCTGGTCCCGAGTGGATTGCACCAGCGGGTGCCGCTGATCCTCGGATGCCGATCGGAGGTCGAGCGGCTCGAGCTCTACCACCTGGAGCACGACCAGGGTCTCGACCGCGTCTACAGCTCGCCCCTGTTCAAGGAGCGTTCGTTGTTCATCCAAAACGATTTGAATTCACGCTAGGGGGCGACATGTCGGACAAACATCCCATCATCGCGGTCACGGGATCCTCGGGCGCCGGTACCACCTCGGTCAGCCGCACGTTCAACTGGATCTTCCGACGCGAGCGGATCAACGCCGTGATGGTCGAGGGCGATTCCTTCCATCGCTACGATCGCGAGGAAATGAAGCAGAAACTGGCGGAGGCCTCCGCCCGCGGCGACCATCATTTCAGTCATTTCGGACCGGCGAACAACCTGTTCGAGGATTTGGAGGAGCTGTTCCGCGGATACGGCGAAAGCGGCCGCGGGAAAATTCGCCGCTATCTGCACAACGAGAAGGAGGCCGAGCCCTTCAAGCAGGAGTCCGGCACGTTCACCGAATGGCGGGATACTCCCAAGGAGAGCGATCTCTTGTTCTACGAGGGGCTGCACGGCGCCGTCGTGACGCCGGAGGTCAATGTCGCACGGCACGCGGATCTCACCATCGGCGTCGTCCCCATCATCAATCTCGAGTGGATCCAGAAACTCCATCGGGACAAGGAGACGCGCGGCTACTCGACCGAGGCGGTGGTCGACACGATCCTGCGCCGGATGCCCGATTACGTGAATTACATCTGTCCGCAGTTCTCGAAGACCCACGTCAATTTCCAGCGCGTTCCCACGGTGGACACCTCGAATCCCTTCACCGCGCGCTACATACCGGCCGCGGACGAGAGCTTCGTCGTCATCCGCTTCGCCGACCCGAAAGGAATCGACTTTCAGTACCTGCTGTCGATGATTCACGACTCGTTCATGTCGAGGCCGAACATCATCGTCTGCCCGGGCGGCAAGATGGAGCTGGCCATGCAGCTCATCCTGACCCCGATGATCCTCAAATTGATGGACGTCAGGCGCCGGGCCTTGGGCGCGCAAGGGGCGAGGATGCCGGCCAGCGTCATGTGACGCGGGCGTACTCACGGCTCGAGTCCCGCAATCGACTACAATGCGGGAGGAAAGATCATGAGTACCTCCCCTCTCTCCATCTCCGCGGCGGTGCATTCGCCCACTCGCGATCGTTTGCGCGGCATCGCCTCCATGGCCGCCGCGGTCTTCACATTCTCGATCATGGACGCGACGCTCAAGCGGCTGTCTTCGCACTACGGCCCGCTGCAGGTCTCGTGCATGCGTTGCCTGTCGTCGCTGATCTGGTTGGCGCTGGTCATCGGATACCGGCGGTCATGGTCCATGTTGCGCGCCGCTCAGCCGCTCCTGCACCTCGGACGCGGAGTGCTCGGCATCTGCATGCTGGCGAGTTTCGTGTACGCGGTGAACCAGATGACGCTCGCGCAGACGTACTCGCTGTTCCTGGCGGCTCCCTTGCTCATGACGGCCCTCTCGGTACCCCTGCACGGGGAGCGGGTCACGGCGAGACGTTGGGCCGCGATATTCATCGGGCTCTCGGGCGTTCTGGTGATCCTCCATCCCTGGAGCAAGGGCCCGGTGTCGTTGATGCCGGCGCTCGCAGCGGCGGGGGCGGCGATCTGCTACTCGCTGAGCGCGTTGACCGTGCGGTCGCTGGGGCGGGGCAATTCGGTCATGTCGACGGTGTTTTGGAACCTCGCCCTGGTGGGCGTCGGCGCTGGGCTGCTGTCGATCGGCAGCTGGCGCGCAATTCCCGCGGCCGACTGGCCGTGGCTTGCGGGCACGGGCCTCGCGGGCGCGCTGGGACAATTCTGGATCACCGACGCGTTTCGGCGGGCGCCTCCCTCCGTGGTGGCTCCTTTCGAATACACCTCGATTCTTTGGGCCTTCGCCATCGACTGGATATTCTGGTCGGCGACGCCCTCGTCGAGCTTGATACTCGGCGCCGGCATCGTGATCGCGACCGGCATCTACGTGATCTGGGACGAGCGTCGATCCGTGGATTTGCCGATGAACCCGGCGAGCCCGCCGCCCTGAGGCGGGACGGCGGGGCGCCGCGGGCCCGGGGCGCCGGGCGCCGAGCCGAGGGTGCCGAGCGGCGAGCCGGGCCGGGGGTGCCGGACCGGGGGCGCCGAGCGGCGAGCCGAGGGTGCCGATGAGCGCCTTCAGGCGCGCCGGCGAAACAGCGCGTGGTAAATGACGAGGAACACGACCGCCCCGATCACCGCGACGATCAAGCTGTACACGTTGAAACCGGTCACTCCGGCCATGCCGAAGGCATGGAAGAGCCAGCCTCCCACCACGGCACCGACGATGCCAAGGAGGATATCCAAGATCATTCCATCACCCGCTTTGTTGACGAGTTTGCTGGCGATGAAGCCCGCAACCAGACCGAGCACGATCCACGCTATGAAGGACATGTTGAACTCCTGTTTTTGTTGAGAATCGCCAATCGATGCGCCCCTCGAATCGATACGTCGACAGGCCCACCCAATCGCCCGAATCCGCCAGACTCGCCAGCACGAGGTAATCGAGATGCGTCGGACATCCCCCCTCGAACTGAATCGGCCGCGCTTGCCGCCCGGACACCGGGGCCGCGCCCAGCGATAAGGCGCCCAGCGACAGGGCCATGCAAACCGCGATCATCGATTTCGCGATCATCGACGTCGATAAAAAATGCGCGCCGCCGCCTTCTAGATGCGTCCGGCGACGACCAGCACGATCAGTATGATCACCACCAAACCGAGCCCGCCTGAAGGATAGTAGCCCCAGCTTCCGCTGTACGGCCAAGTGGGCAATGCGCCGATCAACAGCAAAACGAGGAGTATCAGGAGGATGGTGCTTATGGACATGTTGTTCTCCCAATTCGAGCCGTAAATGCGAGTCTCGACGCACACTACCCTCGCGGAATCCCGATGGAAGCAGGGCGGCCGTCACAACAGGTGTAGGGGGGGTCCTACTAGTGATAACTCACAACGGCGCCGGTCCAGGCATCGGCAGACGACTGAACGGTAGAGGGTGGGTCAGAATTACTTCGACGTTCTTTGCCAAAGTGGGTCAGTTTAAATCGGCGTTGACAGCAGGAACGGTGACAGTGGCCCCGGCAACCACCCGCCTTCTAGGGGTCCCCTTGATTTCCGTGCCAAAAGTGCCG
>DASYAC010000238.1:0-7521 GCA_036501585.1 Steroidobacteraceae bacterium | reverse complement strand
CTCGCCTAACCAACTGACTTTATTCGATTCTTAACCGGACACTACTGACTCGGCCTGCATCGTGAGCCACGACCGCGCAGAGACGTTCAGAAGCGACGCCAGCCGAACCGCCAACTCGGCGCTGATCCCAGCCTTGCCGTTCACTACGCGCGAAATCCCCGCGCGCGTCATGCGGAGCTTCTTCGCAAACTCCGTGACCGAGATCCCGCCGTCCTCGCGAAGAACCGTGTCCTTCAGTATCAGCCCCGGGTGGGGCGGGTTGTGCATCTGGCTCATAACAAACTCCGTGATATATTTAGTGATAATCCTGCTAGTCGACCAGAACCGCATCTTTGCCCTCAAATGAAAACGTGAGGCGCCAATTACCGCCCGCGTTAGGCACTGAGCAGTCCCGTGCGCCGGCGCACATCGGTGCATACTTTCTGCAAGCTCCTCGGATGGCGAACCTTGAGCCTCCGGGCCGTCGTGGCGAATGCCCTGGTGGCCTCGAGGACGTCATCGATGATGCTCGCTGCGCGCGGCACACCCCATTCGGTCGCTAGCGCGATCATTTCCACGCGGGCCGGGCAGGTAAAGCCCTGCCGAAAGGACAATGTGTGCTCGCCTCGACCGCTCACGTCCGGCACCAAATCGAACGCCGGCGCAAGGCGAAACCCACCGGGACACAGCAGCATCCAGAAATTCTTGAGATGGTCATCGACATTGCCGATGGCGGCATTGAAGACCATGTGCCGATACAGCGCTGCCAGATCATCGGCGGGGGAAGCCGAATGTTTGCGCAGCACCTGAGAGAGATCCGAATAACTGTGCGCGTAGATGCCGGGGCGCTCTTTGCAGAGCGTGCGCAGGCTCACCATGTGGTAGCGGCCGCCTTCGGCGCTGACGTCGAAGCGCTTGACCATGAGCACGCGCCGAGCGCCGATCGACTGCAATCGCGACTCCGGGACTTCAAGTCCCGCACGCCGAGCGAGCGTCAGACAGGTGGCTTCGAGGCCGACGACGTCATACCCCTCATCGCGCGCGCGACTGGGAAATTTGGCGAGCCACTCTCCGGACTCATCGTGTACGAGCGCCTTGGGCCGCGCGCCGCCGGCGCGGCTGCTGCCCTCCAAAAGACGGCGAAACTCGTCGCCCGGGAGCAGTGTCCCGGCCTCGAATTGTGAGGCCGCCTCGAGGAGCTTTGACAACGCGGTGCTTGGAACGCTTTGATCGGGGTGAGGGGCGGTATCGGTCGCGGTAAACAGCAGTGCCCCGGTCCCTCCGCCGCGCATGCGCAGCAGCATCTCAGCTAATGTCGGCTTGCCGTCATCATCGGCGGCAATCGCTGCGGCGAGCAAGCGCCGGCCCCAATCGTCCGGCAGCGCATCGTCGAATACCGCCAGAGGCGGATACAGCATCTCAGCGCGAAACCGTCGAGCGGTATCGAGGGGGAGAGACACCGGATCAAGCGCGAAGGCGCCGGGCTCGTTCACCCATGCACGCGCGTATTCGAACTCGGATTCGAAACGCCCGCTGTTGCGGTCCGGGGCGGTCATGGCCAGCTCCCCGACCAGCTGGATCGCACCATCCGCGCGTCGCACCCAGACAAATAAATGCTGGATCAAGCTCGCCTCGAGGCCCGCTGTCTCGAGCGGATACGCGGTGCGCGCGCCTGCTCGAGAAGGCTCTCCTTCCGGGTCAACACGCCGTTCAGGTCATCGAGACGGTCAAGAACCCACAAGGCCTTGACCCACGCGCCGATCTGAACCGTGGCCGTGCCATGCTCCATCGCCCGGAGCGTTCCTGCACTGACTCCAAGGCGCTGCGCGAAGACGGCCATGGTGTCGTTACGCGCGAGACGCAGCGACTTCAGGCGGATCCCGAGTTCGGATAGGTATTGCCGCTGTTCTTTAACATCCAGCATAATATAAATTAACCGCCAACCGGCGCGATAACTGACAGTATACTCGACATTAGGTATCTCGCGGGCGCCCGGCGCACAGCTGCGCGGCAACCGAGCGCCCTTGTGTCTGCCTGCCATTGGAGATCCATTATCTATCCATGGAGCGTCATGCGCTACACTTCGAACCCCCAAATACCACCCAAGCTTCGAGTCCGATGAGCGTACGTACCCGTTTCGCCCCCAGTCCCACCGGTTTCCTGCACATCGGCGGCCTGCGCACCGCGTTGTTTTGTTGGCTCTACGCGCGCCGTCACGGGGGGCAATTCGTGCTGCGGATCGAGGATACGGACCTCGAGCGCTCGACCGAGGCGGCCATCCAGCAGATCCTCGACGGCATGAAGTGGGCGGGGCTCGATCACGATGAGGGTCCCTTCTACCAGACCAGGCGCTTCGACCGTTACAAAGAAGTCATCGGGCAGCTGCTCGCGAAGGGGCATGCCTATCGGTGTTATTGCACCAAGGAAGAGCTCGCGCAGCTGCGCGCCGATCAGGCGGCACGCGGCGAGAAGCCCCGATATGACGGACGCTGGCGCGAGCGGACCGATGCCCGGCCGGACGTGGCCCCGGTCATTCGCTTCAAGAACCCGCTCGATGGCGAGGTGGTCGTCGACGACGTCGTGCATGGCCGCGTGGTGTTTCAAAACAGCGAGCTCGACGATCTCATCATCGCGCGCTCCGACGGCACGCCGACCTACAATTTCTGTGTGGTGGTGGACGACATGGACATGCGCATCACCCATGTCATCCGCGGCGACGATCATCTGAACAACACCCCTCGGCAGATGAACATGCTCATCGCTCTCGGGGTGGCGCCGCCGGTGTACGCGCACCTGCCGATGATCCTGGGCCCGGACGGCACCAAGCTCTCCAAGCGGCATGGTGCGGTGAGCGTGCTGCAATACCGGGACGAGGGATTCCTGGCCGAAGCGGTGCTCAATTATCTGGTGCGCCTCGGCTGGTCGCACGGCGATCAGGAGTACTTCAGCATCGAGGACATGGTGCGGCTGTTCGACATCGCGGATGTCAACAAGTCGGCCTCGGTCTTCGACGTGAACAAGCTCACCTGGCTCAATCAGCAGCACATGATGCGCTCGCCGGCGGCCAGCCTGGTGCCGGTGCTGCGCTGGCATTTGAGCCGCGAGGGCATTGCGGCGGAGAATGACATGCAGCTCGAGCGCATCGTCCTCTCCCAGCGCGAACGCGCCAAGACCATGCGCGAGATGGCGGCGAACAGCGCGTTCTTCTTTCGGGCGCCCGCCGCCTACGATGAGAAGGCGGTGCGCAAGCATGTGACGCCGGAGGTCCTGGCGCTCGTTGCCGAGGCCGGCCGGCAACTCGCGCAGCTCGAGGACTGGTCGGCGCCCGCGATCCACGAGCTCATCAACGGGTTGGCCCTCGCACGAGGCGTCTCGCTCGGCAAACTCGCCCAGCCGATCCGGCTCGCGGTATGCGGCGGAACGGTCTCGCCGCCCATCGATGCCACCTTGGAGATCCTGGGGCGCGAGGAGTCGCTCTCCCGCCTGCACAAAGCGGCGGGGCTTTGGGGCGCTTCGTAGAGGGGGTGGTCTCGCATGGATTACATCCGATTCGGGCAGACGGGCCTCGAGGTGTCGCAGCTCTGCCTCGGCACGATGTCGATGGGCAGCTCCGCCTGGAAGAGCTGGGTGCTCGATGAGGACGATTCGATTCCCATCCTGCGGCACGCCCTCGACTCAGGTATCAACTTCTTCGACATGGCCGACTGGTACTCCACCGGCCGCAACGAGGAGGTCGTCGGCAGGAACCTGCTCAGGATGAGCGCACGCGAACGGCTGGTTCTCGCGACCAAGGTCTACTACCCGATGAGCGATGACCCGAACGATCGTGGCCTGTCGCGCAAGCACATCGCGGCCGGGATCGACCGGTCGCTGGCGCGGATGGGTACCGACTACGTCGATCTCTACGTGATCCATGCCTTCGATGCGGACACGCCCATCGAGGAAACGATGGAGGCGCTGCATGCGACGGTCGTGGCCGGCAAGGTGCGCTACCTCGGCGCGTCCACGATGTACGCGTGGCAGTTCGCGAACATGAACCACGTGGCGGCGATGAACGGCTGGACGCCCTTCGTGAACATGCAGTGCCAGTACAACGTCCTTTACCGCGAAGAAGAGCGGGAGATGCTTCCCTACTGCCGCGACCAGGGCATCGCCGTCACGACCTTCAGTCCCCTCGCGCGCGGCTTCCTCGCGCGCGACGCCCGGACGGCGCGGGCGGCCCACGATCCCTACCAGGAATACTACGGTGACGACATCGATCTCGAGATCGCCCGCCGCGTGCGGAAGGTGGCCGCCGGCCGGGGCGTGAGCCCGGCGCAGGTCGCGATGGCCTGGGTTGCGGGCAGCCCCAACCTCAACGTTCCGATCGTGGGTGCTGCGAAGACGGCGCACCTCGACGTGGCCGTGGAGGCTCTCAGCCTGCGGCTCGATGGGGAAGACAGGGCTTTCCTCGAGGCACCCTATCGGCCGCGCGACGAGATCAACGACCAGAACCCGGTACGGCGTTCCCGCGCGCTGCATCCGGGCTGAGCCCGGTACACCCGCCGCAGACGAACTCCGACGTCGGCGGTCGCGTGAATTCCGCCGCCGGCTATGGCCTCAGCCACGGGCTGTCCTGTCGGACCTCGATCAGGGTCGGACGATCGGCGATGAGCGCATCCTGCAGGGATTGCGCCAAATGTTCGGCGCTCGCGGCGCGAGCGGCATGACAGCCCAGGCTCTCCGCCAATCGCAGGAAATCGGGGCTCCTGGGCTCCACGCCGATGCGCGGAATCTGCCGCCGGTCCATCTGATCCACGATCTCCTTCAGGGCATCGTTGTTCCACACGATGATCGGAAGCGCGAGGCGCTCTTCCGCGGCCGTGGCGAGCTCATTGACGGTGAACATGATGCCGCCGTCGCCCGCGACCGCGATCACCGGCCGCTGCGGCGCGCCGAGCTTCGCGCCAATGGCCATCGGCAAGGCGACGCCCAAGGAGCAATACGTGCCGGAGTAATACCAGCAGCGCTCCATGTCCATCGGCATCGCAAAACTGCCGGTGTACACGATCTGCGAGGCGTCGCCCATCACGATGGTGTCGGCGGGAAGAGCTGAACGCACGATGCTCCATACGCGCGCGTGCAGCTTCTCGACGGCGGTCATGCTCGCGGCATTGCGCGCGAGGACATCCCGGACCCGCATCTCGCCCTGCGATCGCTGCGCCGTCGGCTCCCGGGCGGCGAGGGCGGACGACAGGGCGAGCATCGCAGCACGGGCGTCGGCTTGAATGGGTACCGCCGCGGAATACACCGAGGTCAATTCCGTGGGATCGATGTCAATCCGAATGATATCGCCCGATATATTGAGCTTCGGCAGGAAGCTGTCTCCCTGGCTGACTTGCGAGCCCACCAGCAGCACCACATCGGCGTCGGCCAGCGCCAGCTGGCTGGATTTCTGCACGATCGAGCAGCCCAGGGACAGGGAGTGGGAGTCCGGAAGGATCCCCTTGCCGGCGTTGGTGGAAAGAACCGGCGCCCCGATACGCTCGGCGACGGCCGTCAGCGCCGTGCGTGTGCCGACCGCGCCGCCGCCGACCAGAATCAAAGGGCGCTTGGCCCGCGCGAGGCGATCCGCGGCCTCGTCGATCGCCGCCGGATCGGGCATGGGCAAGGACGGAGCGCGGCGGGTGTGCCACTCATGCTCGACGGGTTCCGGGAGAACGTCCCGAGGCAGGGACAGATGAACCGGACGGGGCCGGCTGCCGCGAAACACCGCATAGGCGCGCGCAATCAACTCCGGCACCTCTTCAGGGTATCGGACCATGGCGCTGAAGGCGGTGAACCCGGCCGTGACCGCGGCCTGGTCGGCGAGCTCGTGGATCGCTCCCCAGCCTTTCCCCAGCGTGCGCGCGGGGCACGCGCCGGAGAGCACCAGCATGGGTTGCGAATCGCAGTAAGCCTGGGCGATGCCGGTCGCTGCGTTGGTGACACCGGGGCCGGCAATGATGGTACAGACGCCGGGTTTGCCGGTCGCGCGCGCGTAGCCGTCGGCCATGAGACTGGCGCCTAGCTCGTTGCGACACTGCACGTGGCGGACCCCTGCGAGCGGGATGCCGCGATACAGCTCGACGGTCATCGTTCCGGCCATGCCGAACACGGTGTCCACGTCATAGGCCGCGAGTAATTTCATCACGGCCTCGCCGCACGTCATGGCTTTCAAATGCCCTCCTTCTCGTTCCGGATGATTGACGGCGCCGGATGATTCGCGACGCCGATGAGCCGCGCAAAGTGATAAGCTGAAAATCAGGCCAATGGTAACCGATGGGGAAGTCACGTGAGTGCCATTGCGATCCCGCGATCCGAAGCGCCGTCGCGCGTTGAGCGCTGGTACGTCCTGATCGTTATGTGCCTGGTCTATTCCATCAATATTGCGGCCCGGTATGTCGTCACCACCGTGTTCGAACCGATCCGCCTCGAGCTGCGGCTGACGGATGCCGGCGGGGCTTTTCTGACCGGGGTTCCGCTCGCCTTGTTCTATGTGGTCTTCGGGATTCCCATCGCCTGGCTCGCCGACCGCTCGAATCGGCGCAACATCGTGGCGGCATCGCTCATTATCTGGTCCGGATTCACGGCGTTTTGCGGTCTATCGCAAACTTACTGGCAGCTCCTGTTGGGGCGGATCGGCGTGGGGGTGGGTGAAGCGGGAGCCACGCCGCCGTCCACCTCCATCGTGTCGGATTGCTTTCCGCCGGAACGGCGGCCCATGGCGCTGTCGGTGCTGGCTCTGGGCGCGCCGATCGGTGCGTGGATGGGCGCCGACCTGGCCGGCCGGGTTGCCGAGGCGTTCGGGTGGCGAGCGGCCTTTTTCGCTCTCGGGATACCGGGCTTGCTGCTGGGCCTGCTCGTCTTCGCGACCATACGCGAGCCCCGGCGCGGACGGCTCGATGCGACCGGAGGCGAAGGCAAACCTTCGTTGATCAAATCCCTGCGGTTTCTGTGGCGCCAGAGGGCCGCGTTTCACGTGATCATGGCAAGCGGCGTTTGCTCCCTGTGGGGTTGGGGTCTGGTGTGGTGGACACCGACGTTTCTCATGCGCACCTACAATCTGAACGTCGCCCAAGCCGGGGCGGTCACAGGACACGTTCACCTGGTCGGCGGGATACTGGCGACGGCCGGTACGGCGTGGCTGATGGCGCGGCCCTACATGGTCAGTCCTCCCCGCGTGCTCTGGACGCTGGCGGGATTCATTGGATTCGCGACCGTTCCGTCCTTCTTCGCCTACTGGACCCACACTCTCTGGGTCGCCAAGCTGATGTTCTGGATCTA
Source organism: Steroidobacteraceae bacterium (assembly GCA_036501585.1). Classification (GTDB taxonomy): domain Bacteria; phylum Pseudomonadota; class Gammaproteobacteria; order Steroidobacterales; family Steroidobacteraceae; genus Bog-1198. The sequence goes on along the minus strand of DASYAC010000238.1, from coordinate 237 downwards.
TATTCCCGCCATCTATTTCTTCATCGGACCCTGCATGGCCCTGGTACTGAACCTGGCGCCGAGCGACATGCGCTCCATCTTCACCGCATGGTCGGTCCTCGTCGGAAACGTGTTCAATCTGATCGTGGCGCCGCAGGCCGTCGGGATCATGAGCGACGCATTCGCCGGCGGCCACGGCGCCGATGCCGCCTCGTTGCGCCTGGCACTCTTGGTGCTTGCACCGACGGGATTCTGGGC
>DASYAC010000237.1:0-29710 GCA_036501585.1 Steroidobacteraceae bacterium | reverse complement strand
CGGCGCGCTGCGCTGGTGCGGGGATACTCGAGCTTCAGATCGGCGATGGTGTCGAGCACGATATGAGAGACGATCAGCCGGGCGTTCTGCTTGTCATCCGCCGGCACGACGTACCAGGGCGCGTGGCGCGTGCTGGTGGCTCCGAGGCATTTCTCGTACGCCTTCATGTACTGCTTCCAGTACCGGCGCTCTTCGATGTCCGATTCGCTGAACTTCCAGTTCTTCTCCGGCGCATCGATGCGCGCGAGAAAACGCTTCCGCTGCTCTTCCTTCGAGAGGTGCAGGAAGAATTTGACGATGCGGGTCCCGTTGCGGTCGAGATGGCGTTCGAGGCAGAGGATCGACCGGTAGCGCTCCGCCCAGACGGACTTGTCGCCGGGATCCGCCGAATCCGGCAGATTCTCGGCGCGCAGAATCTCCGGGTGCACGCGCGCGATGAGCACTTCTTCATAATAGGAGCGATTGAAAATGCCTATCTTGCCTTGCTCCGGCAGACTCACGGTGGTGCGCCAGAGGAAATCATGCTTGAGCTCCGTGGCGCTCGGATGCTTGAAACTGGACACCTGGCATCCCTGCGGATTCACCCCGGACATGACGTGCGCGATCACCCCGTCCTTGCCGGCGGCATCCATGGCCTGAAAAATCAACAGCACGGCGTAACGGCCGGATGCGTACAGAAGCTGTTGCTGGGCGCTCAGTTTCTTGACGTGCTCCTTGAGGATCGATTGGTAGTCGGCGTCGTCCTTGTACACGCGCGCCGTGCGAGTGGGCCATTTGCCGAGATCGACCTCGCTGCCTTCGCGCACCCGGTAGTCTTTGGAATGAATGCTCATGATGTCCTCGCCGCGTTCGAACGCGGCTCAAAGAACCAAGACTGCATGCGGGAGGCCGAAAATGCCAGCCGGACGCCCGCCCGGCGTGCGTCGCTTCAGGCGCTGTAGGCGGTTTCCGACAGCGGCTGCGTGGCGGACGGTATGGACCGGGGCGCGGCGGCGGCGGAGCATCTGCCGAAAACAACGTCGATGGAGAAACAAACCATGAAGGTCCTGCTTGATCGGCATCGGCGACGGGCATCGCACGGCGTCGCCGCGCTGGCCGGCCTCCTGGCGTGCGCCACCCTGCCGGCGGAAGGCGCGTCGGCGGCAACTCCATTGCAGCTTCCGGCCATCACCGACGCGGCGGCCATGGAGCATCACCCGGGAAAGGTGATTTGGGCCGACCTGGTCACGCCCGATCTCGCGGCGGCCGAGCGGTTCTACGGCGGTCTTTTCGGGTGGACCTTCCAAGACATACGCGCCGGCGATTTCGATTACGCCGTCGCGACGCTCGGTGGGCACCCGGTCGCCGGCATGTTCCAAAAGCCCATTCCCGCCGGCCAGCATCGACAGCCCGCGTGGCTCACGTTCATCGCCGTACGCGACGTCGAGGAGGCGAGCCGGGAGGCGTTGTCGCACGGCGCGAAAAGCCTGGCTCCGCCGAAAACGTACGCGGGCCGCGGCGGCCAGGCCGTCTTCACCGATCCCCAAGGGGCGGTGTTCGCCGTGCTCGCCTCGAGCAGCGGCGACGGCTCGGACTATCTCGCGGCTCCGGGCGAGTGGATCTGGAGCTCTTTGCTGACCGGCGATCCCGGCCGAAGCGCCGGCTTCTACAAGGCGGTTTTCGGCTACGACGTGTTCGATCTGCCGAGCGACGACGGCGCGCAGCACGTCATACTTGCCGCCGACGACTATGCGCGTGCCGGCATTCACACCTTGCCGCCCGGTCATCGTCATCCCCACTGGATCAACTTCATCAGGGTCGCGGATGCGAGCCGCTCCGCCGCTCAGGCGGTCGCGCTCGGCGGCCGCATCCTGGTGGAGCCCCATGCCGACCGGCATGGCGGACAGGTTGCCGTGGTCGCCGATCCGATGGGCGCGCCGATCGGGCTCATGGAATGGTCGGACCAGTACACCCAAGATGAGGCGGAGCTGAAATGAGAATCGAATTTCCGCTTTGGAAGCCCGTGCTCATCGCCGGCGCATCGCTGGCGGTCGTTTGCGCGTGCGCAATCGGCGGTCCCGGTTATGACGGATACGAAGGCGCCGGCTATGTCGGCGGATATTACGAACCCTGGGGCTACGATTACGGCGGCTGGGGCCGCGGCTATCGCGTGGGGCCGCCGCGCCGAGGGTTTGGCCGCGACGGCGGGCATGGTTCGCCGGGCGGCCGCCCGACGCACGTCGGAAGGCCGGCGCCCTCGATTCCCGGTCGGCCGAGGCGTTGATCCGGCGAGCGGCCGATGACTCGGCGAGCGGCCGATGACGCGCAGATCAGCCGGACACAGAGCTCAGCCAGCGGCCGAGCTGCGCTGAATTCATGGCGCCGGACTGGCGGGCGATCTCCTTGCCGCCGCGAAATACGATCAGCGTCGGGATGCTGCGGATGTTGAAGCGATTGGCCGGCGACGGCTCGTCCTGCGTATTCAGTTTGGCGAACCGGTACTTGGGCTCGAGCTCGCGCGCGGCCGTTTCGAAGTGCGGTGCCATGGCGACGCACGGACCGCACCATGGCGCCCAGAAGTCGACGACCACCGGAAGATCGTTGCGCGAAATGTGCCGGTCGAAGCCGGACTCGGTGAGATTCACAGGCTTGCCTTCGAACAGCGCGTGATGACACTTGGGGCACCGAGCGGAGTCGCCCAATCGGTCGTTCGGCAGGCGGACCACCGAGTCGCAGTGGCCGCAGACGACATGGGTGGAGGTATTCGAGGCCGAGGCATCGTTCATGGGGACGGTCTCCCGGCGCGAACGCTGTTTGCGTCGCAATAACCAATTCGCATCTGGTGCTTCATAAATATTCGTTTGCCTGAGATATCTCCGCGGGCATCATGGATTGCTGATGAGGCGTTTGTTGCGCCTTTTTGGCTGTTTGCAAGAGGGAACGGGGATGAAGATACGGGTGTTCGCGTCCGCGGTCGCCACCGGCGCGTTCCTTCTGTCGGCGGGCTCTCCGTGCTCTGCCGAGCCGGCGGCTGACGAGAGCTCCTCAGCCGTGAACGGCCTGGAGGAGATCGTCGTGACCGCGCAGCGCCGGGAGGAGTCGGCGCAGAACGTCGGCATTGCGATCTCGGTGCTTCAGGGCGACAGTCTGGCGGCAAAATCCATCACCTATGTGAACGATCTGCAAAACGCAGTGCCGAGCCTCCAGGTCGAGCCTGCCTTCGGCTCGAGCCAGCCGCAGTTCCGCCTGCGAGGCGTGGGTTTCATCGATTACACCTCGAACAACGCCTCGCCGGTGGGGGTCAGCATCGACGATGTCGCCCTGGCATTGCCGATCCAGACTCAGGGCCTTCTCTTCGATATGGACCGCGTCGAGGTGCTCTACGGACCCCAAGGCACTCTGTACGGGCGCAATACGACCGGCGGCGAGATCAACTTCATCACCAACCGTCCCACCGTCGACCCGCACGCGGGCTTCAGCGTCGAATACGGTTCATTCAATTCGTTCACCGGCGAAGGATTCGCATCGGGATCGATCGCAGAGGGCTTGCTCGGGCGGCTGTCCGTCGCGACGGAGCAGGGCGGCGGTTGGCAGTACAACCGGCTGACCGGCGACCCGCTGGGTGACAAGAACAAGATTGCCCTGCGCGCCCAGCTGGAATGGGATCCCACGCAGGCGCTGAATTTTCGAGTCGAAGCCTTTGGGTCGCTGGACAAATCCGACGAGATCGGACTGCAGGTGCTCAAGAACTATCCCGCGAACACTCCGGGAGCTCCGGTGCTCGTCGCCGCCGACACATCGCCCTATACCACAGGTTGGCAGCTCGATCCGGCATTCGCCAAGATCATCGGCATCAATCCAAACTCCAAACCCGGTCTCGACAACTCGAACTATGGAGTCAATCTCAACTCCAACATCGACTTCGGCGGCGCGAAACTCACCAGCATCACGGCTTACAACCGCATGATCCGGCGCGAGTACAGCGACTGGGATGCAACTCAGTACTACGATTCAGATGAGTACTTTCGCAGCTACTTGAACGTGATTTCGGAGGAGGCGCGTATTGCCTCGACCGGAACCGGACCCTTCTCCTGGGTGGGCGGGGTGTTCTACTCGGATCAGCGTCTCGACGAGAATTTCTATTCCGATTTCACTCATGCGCTCGGAGGCATCGCACTCACGCAATACGGCCAGAAGGCCAACTCGTTCGGTGAATTCGGACAAATCAACTATCGATTCAACGATGCATTCAAGCTGACGTTCGGGGCGCGCGAGGACCACGAGACGCGGGAACTGATCGACCTGAGCACGGGATTCATCTTACCCGTAGCCCCGTTCACGAGCGGGCTCAGCCATTCCATCACGTCGAACCTGCCCTCGGGGAAAATCGAGCTGGACTACACGCCGCAAGAGGGTACCTTGGTGTATGAGAGCATCAGCCGCGGCGTCAAGTCGGGCGGCTTCACCGCGCACAACACGACCGCGGCTCCCCAAGCCGACCCCTTTCAACCCGAGAGGCTCACGGCTTATGAAACCGGCATCAAATCCGACGTGACCCGGACGCTGCGCGTGAATGTCGCCGGGTTCTACTACCGATATCGGGATCAGCAGATTCTGGGCAGCGTGTTCGACGCGGGATCGGACTCGTACATCGGCAAGTTCGCCAATGCGAACTCGAGGATCAGCGGCGGCGAGGCCGGGCTCGAATGGCACCCGCTGGCGGGTTTGTCCATCTCGCAGTACTACGGTTTCGTCGAGGGCTACTACACGAGCACTCTTCTGAACGCGTCTACTCCCCCGGTGAACTACGACGGCAGGCCTGAGAGCATCCCGAAGAATACCTATGGAGGCGATGTCAGCTACGGGTGGGCGGTAGGAGACTACAAGCTGACCGCCGAGTCCAACTACAGCTTCCACGATACCTACAGCCAGTTTTTCTTGCTGCTCAACAGCAATGACTTCACCATACCGAAGTACTGGCTGGCGAATGCCAATCTGTCGCTGTCGCCCGCCTCGGGCGCGCCATGGACCGTGACGCTCTGGGGCCGCAACATCTTCAACACGTACTACGACATTACCAGGAACTTCTTCCTGCCAACGGCCGAAGTCGCGCAGGCGGGCGAGCCCGCTACGTTCGGAATCCGCTTCAGCTATAAGTACTGAGCAGGTCGCGAATGTACGGCGGGCGGGGTAATGAGGGCACGGGCGGCGTGATGAAGGAGCACATGGCATGAAGATTTTCGGCATCATCGCCGCGGTTCTGGTCATTCTTTTGATCGTCGCGTGGCTCAAACTGCGCGGCCCGGATATTCCCTACGCGACGCTGGAGGCCAAATACGCGGGCAGCGCCTCGCATTTCGCGGACCTTCCCGGGGGATTTCACGTTCACTACGAGGACGAGGGCGATCCCGCTTTGCCGCTCTTGGTGCTGCTGCACGGGTTCGGCGATTCGTACACCAGTTGGGATGGATGGGTAAGGGAGCTCAAGGGTAAATTTCATATCATTCGCCTCGATTTCCCCGGCCATGGACTCACGCGGGCGCCCGCTGGGTACGTGCTGGGCGGCGAGCGCCTGGCGGACTTCGTCGACGCCTTTGCGGCGGTACTCTCCCTCCCGAAGTTTGCGGTGGCCGGCAATTCGATGGGCGGCGCAGTCGCATGGCAGTTGGCGCTCCGGCATCCGGAGCGCATCAATGCTCTGATTCTCGTGGATGCCGGCGGGTTCCCCAACGAGAAGCCTCCCGCCGAGGTGCCGCTGGCGTTCAAAATCCTGCGCTATTCCTGGGGGCGGGCGCTTTTGCGGAACATCGACAACCGGCCGCTGATCGATGAGGGACTGAAGGTCGATGTCTACGACAAGTCGGTCATCACCCCGGCGTTCGTGGATCGCTGGGCCGAATTTCAGCGCGCGCCCGGACATCGCGCGATTCTCATGTCGCTGAATCCTGCCGGCTTCGGCAACGCGTCGGCCGACGCGTTGCACACCGTCATGGCCCCGACTTTGGTGCTGAATGGCGAGAGCGATGTACTGGTCGAGCCGGCCAGCGCGGGCAAGTTCGCGGCCGCGATCCCGGGCGCGAAATTGATTCTCTATCCGCACGTGGGACACCTGCCGCAGATCGAGATTCCACAACGCTCGGCCACGGATGTGGCGGAATTCCTGCAAGCGCAACACTGATTGGGCGCTCCTCGCCGAAAAAGCCTCCGGACGAACAGCCGGCATCGTCTGAACATAAGCCCGCCTCCCCTCGGGCCGCAACGGCGCGGCTCCGGTATCATCTCACTGTATGCAGCATGACTACTTGGGCAATACCCTCACCGGCGCGCGCCCCGATACCACGAAGACGGTGGATGACTTCATCGAGGGGTTTCTGGCGTATGAGACCCGCGCGGAGGGCATCGTGCGCGCCGCCGACGCGGACGGGGAGTGCTGCATCGCCAACGTCTACGCCGGTCTCCTGTGGATGCTGCTCGAGGCGCCCGATGCCGCCGAACGTGCCGCCAAATACCACGAGGCGGCCGAGCGCACGGCGGCCGGCGCCACGGAGCGCGAGCAGTTGAACGCCGCGGTGCTTCGAGCATGGATTGCGGGCGACTTGCCGGAGGCGATCCGGCTGGCCGGGGACGCCTCGGATCGATTCCCTCGCGATCTGGTGATGGTCAAGCTGCTGCAGTACTTCGAGTTCAACCGGGGGAATTCACCCGCCATGCTTCGCGCCGTCCTCAAGGTGCTAGGCCAGAACTCGGACGTTCCCTATGTGCACGGCATGGCGGCCTTCGCCTACGAGCAATGTCACTTGCTCAACGAGGCCGAGCAGGCGGCGCGCACGGCGCTCGCGCTCAGACGCAAGGAACCGTGGGCGCAGCATGCGCTCGCCCACGTCATGCTCACCCGCGGGCGGGTGGACGAGGGGGCGCGTTTCCTCGAAGGGATTGCCGGTACCTGGACGGGTTTGAACTCGTTCATGCTCACGCATCTGTGGTGGCATCTCGCGCTGTTCAAGCTGAGCCAAGGCAGGTTCGCCGAGGTGCTCGACATCTACGACCGCCGCTGCTGGGGTGTCGCCAAGGATTACTCCCAGGATCAGATCGGCGCGGTGTCGCTCCTCGCACGGATGGAGATCGCGGGAATCGATGTGGGCGGCCGGTGGCAGGATCTGGGCAATCATCTGGCTGCGCGCGCCCGGGACACGGTGCTGCCGTTCCTGACGGTGCAATATCTTTACGGATTGGCACGAGCGCGCCTTGCCGAGGCGGACTCCTTGCTGGATTCGGTGAGGACGCTCGCCCGAACCGCTCCGGCGCATTCGCGCGAGGTGTGGCGGGAAGTCGCGTTGCCCGCCTGCGAGGGGATTTATGCGTACGCGCACGGCGCGTACGACGGCGCTTGGCGGCATCTGAGCCGCGCCATGCCGCGATTGACGGAGATCGGCGGAAGCCATGCGCAGCGCGATCTCTTCGATCAGATCCTGCTCGATACCGCCATCAAGGCCCGGCGTACGGTGGCCGCACAGCAGATGCTCGAGCTGCGGCGCGCAGTCGACCCGCAGGGCGTTCCGCTCAATACCGCGCTGGGCGAGGTGTATGCGGAGCTCGGTTTGATCGCGCTGTCCAGAGAGGCGCGCCTGCGAGCGGCGGCGACACGGGCGCGGCATCCGAGATGAGCGTCCCGGCACCGCCGGCCGACGCCCTCGATGCCCTGTGCAGGCGCATCGATTCGCGGCGCGAGGAGATCGTCGATCTGACCCGCGATCTCGTTCGTTTCCCGACGATCAATCCGCCGGGCGAGGCCTATCGGCCCTGCGCGGAGTTCATCGGCGAGCGCTTGAAGCGGCGCGGCTTTGCCGTGGAGTACGTGCGCGCCGAAGGCACGCCCGGCGACGATGTCCGCCATCCGCGCATCAACGTGATCGCCAGACGCGAGAGCGGAGCGCCGGGACCCTGCGTGCACTTCAACGGCCATATCGACGTGGTCCAGACCGGCGCCGGCTGGACGGTGGATCCGTTCGCGGGCGTGATCCGGGACGGGAAGCTCTTCGGCCGCGGCACCTGCGACATGAAGGGCGGTCTTGCGGCCGCGATCGTCGCCGCCGAGGCGTTGATCGATTCGGGTCTGCCTCTGCCGGGAGCGCTCGAGATCTCCGGTACCGCGGACGAGGAATCGGGCGGTTTCGGCGGCGTGCACTACCTGGCCGAGCGCGGTTGGTTTTCGGCGCCACGCGTCGATCACGTCATCATTCCCGAGCCGTTGAACGTGGACCGCGTGTGCATCGGCCACCGCGGCGTGTGGTGGGCCGAGATCGAGACTCATGGCCGCATCGCTCACGGCTCGATGCCCTTTCTCGGAGATTGTGCCGTTCGCCACATGAACGCGGTGCTCGACCGCTTCGAAGCGGAGCTCCTGCCGAGGCTCGCCGCGCGCAGCACCGACATGCCGGTGGTGCCGTCGGGAGCGCGGCACTCGACGCTCAACATCAGCTCCATTCACGGGGGGCTCGAGGAAATGCGCGGCGGAGGATTGCCGTCGGCGTGCGTGCCCGATTCGTGCCGCATGGTCATCGATCGCCGTCTGCTCATCGAAGAGGACCTGGACGGCGTGAAGCTCGAGGTCCGGGAACTGCTGGAGGCGCTGGTGCGCGAGCGCGCCGGATTCAGCTACAGCATGCGCGATCTGTTCGAGGTGAGGCCCACCATGGCGGATCGGAACGGGCCGGTGGCGCGCCACACCGCCGCGGCCGTGCGCCGGGTTCTCGGCCGCGATGCCGAGTTCATCTGCTCGCCGGGGACGTACGATCAGAAGCACATCGATCGCGTCGGCAAGCTCAAGGACTGCATCGCCTACGGTCCGGGTATTCTGGATTTGGCGCATCAACCCGACGAGTACGTGGTGATAGACGATCTGGTGTCGTCCGCGAAGGTCATGGCGATCTCGGCGTGGTCGCTTCTCTCAGCGAGTCCATGATCGCGACGGGACCGCATCGGCGGGCGCTCGGCGCCGCGCTGCTCTCGGTGGCGTGGGTGATCTCGGGCGTGGCGTATGCGGCGGAGGCACACGCGGCCGACGCGCGCCCGGCGGACGCGCATGCGCCCGCGACGGCGGTCCGGGCCGTCATCGGCATGCAGCTCGAGCCGCCGGTGCTCGATCCGACCGCGAATCCGGCCGCCGCCATCGCAGAGGCGCTCTACGGCAATCTTTACGAGGGCTTGGTCCGGTTCGCCCCCGACGGGTCGGTGCTGCCCTCGCTGGCCGAGTCGTGGGAGATCTCCGAGGATGGGCTGACCTATGTGTTCCACCTGCGTGCCGGCGTGCGGTTCCACAACGGCGCCGCCTTCGATGCCGCCACGGCCAAGTTCTCCCTGGATCGAGCGCTGGCGCGCGATTCGGTCAATCCTCAGCGCTCGCGCATCGGCGCCATCCGTTCGGTGCGGGTGCTGGATGACCGTACCCTGTCGCTGTCGCTCGCGAGGCGCTCGGGAGGCCTTCTGCAGTCGCTCGCCTGGGCGTCCTTCGCCATGGTCGAGCCGCGGTCCGGGGCGACCGACTCGATGCGTCCGGTCGGCACGGGTCCGTTCCGATTTCTCTCCTGGAGCCGCGGGGATTCGCTCACGCTGGAAAGATATCCCGGGTACTGGGGCGGTCCCGCGGCTCTCGGCCAGGTGACCTTCAAGTTCATCACCGATCCGACCGCCGCGTACGCGGCATTGATGGCGGGCGACGTGGACGCGTTCTCGAACTATCCGGCACCCGAGAGCTTTGCGCAGTTCGCGGCCGATCCTCGTTTCAAGGTGTTCGTCGGCAGCACGGAAAGCGAGACCGTTCTCGCCCTCAACAATCGCCGGCCGCCGCTCGACAACCTCGACGTCCGGCGCGCCGTCGCCCACGCCATCGATCGGGATGCCATCATCGACGGCGCGATGTTCGGCTACGGCACGCCGATCGGCAGTCATTTCCCGCCGCACAGCCCCGATTATGTGGACCTGACCAAGCTCTATCCTCACGACGTCGCGAGGGCCAAGGCTCTGCTGGCCGAGGCGGGGTATCCCCATGGCTTCTCGGTGACCCTGAAGCTGCCGCCGCCGAGCTATGCGCGGCGTGCGGGCGAGATCGTCGCCGCGCAACTCGCCGCCATCGGCCTCACGGCGCACATCGAGAACCTGGAATGGGCGCAGTGGCTCGATCAGGTGTTCACGCGCCACGACTATGACATGAGCATCGTGGCGCACGCCGAGCCGATGGACTACGACATCTACGCGCGCGACGACTATTACTTCGGATACTCGAACCCGGATTTCAAGCGGCTGATGTCGGAGCTGGACGACACCGTCGACCCCGGCCGGCGGAGCGGCCTGCTCAAGAGAATCCAGCGAAAGATCGCGGACGACTCGGTCAACGCCTTCCTGTTCCAATACCCCAGGCTGGCGGTTTGGAACGGGCATTTGCAGGGCGTCGGCTTCGACGATCTGCTCGGCGTGGTCGAATTGAGAAATGCCCACTTCGACGGACCCGGAGCCGCGGCGGCGAGGCGTACCGTGTCCGGGCCGGGAGACGTCACGCGTACCTTGGGGGCGCTGGCGACCGCGGGTGCCGCCTTGCTCCTCGCGTTCGCGGGGTGGAAATTCGGTGGAATTTTCCTGACGGAACGCATCGCGGTTCTCGCCGCCACCCTGGCGGCGGCGACGGCCGTGGTTTTCGTCATCGTACAAGTGGTGCCGGGCGATCCGGTGCGCTACATGATGGGGTTGCAGGCGGATCCCGGGACCGTGGCGGCGATGCGCCACCAGCTCGGGCTCGACGCTCCCGCCATCGAGCGTTATGGGCGCTGGATCGGCGGGTTGCTCCGAGGCGATTTCGGGGTGAGCTATACGTATCGCGTCCCCGTCGGTTCGCTGATCGCCGAGCGCCTGCAGGTCTCGCTCCCGCTCGCGATCTATGCGCTGGTCCTGGCGGCGGCCCTGGCATTTCCGGTGGGATTCGCGGCCGCGGCGCGCCGCGGCCGCGCCAGCGATTCGGCGCTGACCACGTTCATGCAGCTCGGCCTCGCGGTGCCGAACTTCTGGCTGGGCATGCTGCTGGTGATGGTCTTCGCGATCGGCCTGCACGTCGCCTCCGCCGGCGGATTTCCCGGGTGGAACGCGGGCTTCCGGCCGTCGTTGCGTGCGCTCACGCTGCCCGCCGTGGCGCTTGCCATGCCGCAAGCCGCGATTCTTGCGCGCGTATTACGCGGTGCGTTGATCGACACCCTGCACGAGGACTACATCCGTACCGCTCGGGCCAAAGGTGCGAGCGAGGCACGGGTCTTGTGGAAGCATGCATTGCCCAATGCCCTCATTCCGGTGCTGACCATCCTGGGCATGCAGTTCTCGTTTCTGTTGGCCGGCGCGGTGATCATCGAGAACGTGTTCTTTCTTCCGGGTCTCGGGCGTCTCGTCTTTCAGGCCATCGAGCAGCGCGATCTCATCGTGGTGCAAAGCGTCGTGGTGGTACTCGTCTTCGCCGTGGTCTGCGTGACGTTCCTGGTCGATTTGTCCTATCGGCTGGTGAACCCGCGCCTCGGCGACGCGAGGATCCGATGAGCCGGAGCCGGGACAGGGGCCGCGGGATCGCGTTCACCGCCGGCGCCGTGATCACCGGCGTCTTCGTCGCCATGGCCCTGCTCGCAACGGTCTGGACGCCCTGCGATCCCACGGCCATCTCCATCATCGACAAGCTGCAGCCTCCCGGGAGACATCACTGGTTCGGCACCGATCAGCTCGGACGCGACACCTTGTCCTTGATCATGGCGGGAGCGAGGAACACGGTCGGGGTGGCCTTCGTGTCGGTGCTCATCGGGTTGGGTGCAGGCGTGCCCCTGGGACTCATCGCCGCCGCCCGGGGAGGCGTCACCGATGAGATCGTCATGCGCGGCAACGATGTGATCTTCGCGTTCCCCTCGCTCCTGCTCGCCATCCTGATCACGGCGGTGCTCGGCCCGGGTGCGGTCAACGCCATCATCGCGATCGGGGTGTTCAACATCCCGGTATTCGCCCGCGTGGTCCGCGCCGCGGCGCTCACGTTGTGGACCCGGGACTACACGCTCGCCGCACGAGTCGCGGGCAAGAGCCGCGGAAGAATCTCGATGGAGCACATCCTGCCCAATCTCGCGGGTCCGCTCGCCATCCAGGCCAGCATTCAATTCTCGCTGGGCGTGATCGCAGAGGCGGGTCTTTCGTACGTGGGACTCGGAGCGCAGCCCCCGACGCCGAGCTGGGGCCGCATGCTCAACGAGGCGCAGTCGCTGACGGCACTGGATCCGCTGCTGGCGCTGTTTCCAGGATTCGCCGTGGTTCTGCTCGTGCTGGGTCTGAATCTCGTGGGCGACGGGTTACGGCGGCGCGAGGGCGCGGATCGATGACGCCGATCCTCACCATCGAGTCGCTGTGCGTGACGCTCGGCTCCAAGCGGATCCTGGAGGATGTGTCGCTCAGCGTGTCGCCCGGCGAGATCCTCGGCCTCGTGGGCGCCTCGGGATCCGGGAAATCCATGACGGCGCTCGCCGTCATGCGGCTGTTGCCGCCGGGTGCCGGGATCACCGGAGCGGTGCGGCTGGGCGAGCGATTGCTGACCGGCATGAACGAGGCAGAGCTTCGACAGGTTCGCGGCCGCGACATCGGCATGGTGTTCCAGGAGCCCATGACGGCGCTCAATCCTCTGATGCCGATCGGCGAGCAGGTCGCTGAGACGGCGAGACTGCACGTTCCGATGTCGGCCCGTCAGGCGGCCGAGGCTGCGCGCGAGGCGCTCGATCGCGCAGGCCTCTCGGGCGCCGACGGTGCGCCGGATCGTTATCCCCACGAATTGTCGGGAGGCCAGCGGCAGCGCGTGGCCATCGCCATGGCCACCGTGCTGTGGCCGTCGCTGCTCATCGCCGACGAGCCGACCACCGCGCTCGACGCCGGTGCGCAGGCGCAGATTCTGCGCCTGCTGGAGGAATTCGCGCACAGCCGCGGTCAGGCGGTGATCCTCGTCAGCCACGATCTCGCGGTGATATCGCAGGTCACCGACCGGATCGCGGTCATGCAGGACGGCAGGATCATCGAGCAGCTGGCCACCCTCGATCTCACGCGCCAGGCGCATCAGCCGTACACCGAAGCGCTGCTCGCGGCCGCCCGCCTCGAGCCCAAGCGCGTATCGACCGGCGACGCCGATTCGGCGCCCGTCCTCGAGGTTCGCGACGTGGTGCGCGAATATCCGGTCCGGCGGCGCTCGTGGCGGCGGCGCATGCCGCCCTTCCGGGCCGTCGACGGCGTATCGCTGACGGTACACGCCGGCGAGACGGTCGGTCTGGTGGGCGAGTCGGGCTCCGGGAAGTCGAGTCTATTGCGCACCATCCTGGCGCTCGATCGGCCGCAATCCGGCGAAATCAGGGTGCACGGCGAGCGCTTTCCGATGGCCGCGGCGGGATCGCTCCGGAGGCTGCGCCGCTCCATCCAGGTCGTGCTGCAGGATCCGTACGGCAGCTTCGATCCGCTCTGGCCGGTGGAGCGGCTGATCGCGGAGCCCTATCATTTGCTGGAGGCGCCGCCCGGCGCCGCCGAGCGCCGCGCCAACGTCGCCGCGGTACTCGAACAGGTCGGACTGTCGCCCGGCGATGCGAGGCGCTATCCGCACGAATTCTCGGGCGGCCAACGGCAACGGATCGCCATCGCTCGAGCCTTGATTTTGAAGCCCGCGGTGATCGCGTTCGACGAGGCGGTATCCGCGCTCGATGTGCTGGTGCGGGCACAGATCCTGGATCTGCTCCAGGATCTCGCGCAGCGATGGAGGCTCGCGTATCTGTTCGTCTCCCATGATCTCAACGTCGTGCAGTGCATCGCGGATCGGGTGTACGTCATGCAGCGGGGGCGCATCGTGGAGGAAGGCCGCGTGGCGTCGGTGTTTGGCTCGCCGCAACACGCGTATACCAGGGAGCTCTTGTCGGCGACGCCGCGGATGCGCGCGCCGTCCTAGCTCGGGTGACGGGCTCCTATGGTAAAGTCGGCATCGCCGGCCTCGTCGATGACGACTCTCACTCCGGCCAAGGAATGCACATGAGATTCCAGCTCGCATCGCTCATCGTGGTTCTGTCGACATCCATCGGAATGGCCGGTGCCGACGAGCTCAAGCCCCCTCCGACCAAGGAGGGTCTCTGGGAGACCCACGGCACCCACACGCAGGAGGGCAAGACCGTTCCCGACCGGCCGGTGAAGATGTGCCAATCGAAGGAGACCACGCAGTCGATGCAGGCGCGAGGGGAAGAGATGAGGAAAAAGAACGAGTGCACCTCGCATGTCACGCATCCCTCGCCCAATACCTTCGTGGAGGAGAGCCGCTGCGCCAAAGGCCCGAACGCCGGCAGCCTCACGAGGGTCGTCTACACGAATGAAGGCGATACGGCGTCCCATACCGAAATGCACGTGGACGTGGGCAAATCCGAGACCGTGGTGATCATCGACGCCAAGTACCTGGGCAGCTGTCCGGCGGCCATGAAGCCCGGCGATCTGATGATGGATGACGGTAAAATAATCTCCGGGGCGGACTGACGGACTCGAGCGGCCATCCGCGATAATGGTGGGCTGTCGCGGAGACGCGGCTATCCCATGATCGCCTTCAGCCGTTGCGACCTGGACCCTTCGCCGGCACTTGCGACTCGACGCAACAGCTGCCGCGCATCGTTTACCGGGAGAGCTTTGCTCAGCAAGAAACCCTGCGCATCCTGGCAATCGTGCTCCTGCAGGAAAAGCAGCTGCGGAAAACTCTCCACGCCCTCGGCCGTAACGCGGATGCGTAGCGACCGTGACATGGCGATGATTGCGGCGGCGATTGCCCGGTCATCGCTGCATACGTTGATGCTGGTGACGAAAGATCGATCGATCTTGAGACGATCCACGGCAAAATGCCGGAGACGGCCGAAATTCGAATAGCCCGTCCCGAAATCATCGATGGCGAGCAGTACACCGATGGCTTTGAGCTCCTTCAGAGCCTTTTCCGCCCACTCTTCATCGGCCATGACCACGGATTCGGTGATTTCGAGCTCCAAGGCGGACGGCTCCAATCCCTCATCGCGCAGGATGGAGGCCACCTGCCGGGAGAAGCCGGGTTCCGCGAATTGCCGGCCGGACACGTTCACTGCCATGCGTTCCACCGGCAGCCCCTCTTCCTGCCACGCCTTGGCTTGACGGCAAGCGGTGCGCAGCACCCACTCACCGATCGCAAGTATCAGTCCCGTTTCGTCCGCGACCGGAAGGAACTCCAAGGGAGATACCGAACCGAGCTCGTCGCTGGTCCAACGCAGGAGCGCCTCCATCCCCGAAATGCCGCCGGTACGCACGTCGAATTGCGGTTGGTATTCGAGTGAGAACTCGTTACGCTCGAGCGCGCCGCGAAGCCGGTCCTCGATCGTGAAGCGATGCAACGCCGCGGCGTTCATCGGTTTGGCGAAGTAGGCGAAGGAGCCGGGGCTTTTGCGTTTCGCAAAATACATGGCAAGGTCCGCGTTGCGAAGCAGGGTCTCTGCATCCGCGCCGTCCCGAGGATAGACGGCGATTCCAACGCTGGGGGTGACCACCAGGGTGGCCGTTGCGAGCGTGATCGGCTCGCGCAGCGCTTGAATCAGACGTTCCGCCATCACGCCGGCGTCGTCGGCGTCCTGTAGCTTCGGCAGCAGGACCATGAATTCGTCCCCGCCCAGCCGGGAAAGATCGCCCGGGCGCGCATTGGCCAAGGGGCCGGTATCGGCGGGATCGTCAGCGTAGCGCAGCGCGTCGCGTAGGCGCTTCGCCACCAGGCATAACAGTTCATCGCCCGCGGCGTGACCCAAGGTATCGTTGACACGCTTGAAATTGTCCAGATCGAGGTAGAGGACCGCCAAGTTGCGGTCTCGCTCCTTGGCTGAGGCGATGGCGCCGACCAGACGATTGCGGGATTGCTCCCGATTTGGCAAACCCGTCAGCATATCGAAATAGGCGAGCCTCACGATGCGACGCTCAGCGCGCCATTTGCTGGCGAGCGCTATGGTCATCTGACGGACTTCGTGCGCGTGAAACGGCTTTTGCAGGTAGGAGAGCTTCTCTTCCGGCGGCACGATGCCGCCGACATCGCTCGGATCGATGTCGGAATACGCTGTACAGATCACGATCTCGACCGCCGGATCCAGCTCCCGGATCCGCGCGGCCGCCCAGATGCCATTCTTACCCGGCGGCATTCGGACGTCGAGGAAAACGACAGCGAACGGCAGATTCTCGGCGAGCGCTCGCTCCACCGCGCCCACTGCGGCATCGGCCTGATCACAGTAGACCACGTCGAAGGTCGTGCCGCGCTTGGTGGCATCGGCGGTCGAGGTAATCGCGCTTTTGTTGAAGAGCCGCGCCTGCAACTCGCGAAGGCCGGCATTCTTCGTGTCGGGTCCGATGTCACGCAGGCTGTGCTGGTAGGCCTGGCGAATATCTGCCTCGTCGTCAACGATGAGCACACGGATCGGGGCTGGTATGCGCTCTGCCATGGGACATCCTTACGCAACTTTGGAGATCGGCTCAGACTTGGGGACGGCCAGCGGCACGGTCAGATGCATCGACGAACCGCGCCCCCTACCTTCACTCGCTGCCCAAATTCGCCCGCCGAGCGCGGCGAGGGCGTTCGCACACCAGTGCAGCCCAATGCCGTAGTTCGTGTCCTTGGATTTGGTGGAGAATCCTTTTTCGAAAATGTGCCCGAGATTTTCGGCGGAGATGCCTACTCCATCGTCGGTGCAACACAGATGAAGCTCATCCGCGTTCGATCCACGCTTGATTTCCGCGCCGATATGCAGTTCACCTCGCGGCCGGCCTGACTCACGGACGGCATCTGCCGCATTGATGATCAGGTTCTGAAGCACCAACCGTAGCACCGTGCGCGGAACTCGCACGACCCCAACGGCCGCAAGCGAGCTGTCGGCCTTGATGATGAGCAGTTGCCGCGCCGCGTCCGGCACGACCTCGAGCGCTTGCGCGATGAGTTCGGGTATGCGAACGGATTCCACGACGTGCTCGTTGCGGGTCGAGTGCAACTGTTCCGCCAGGGCCGCTCTCACGATGGAGGTTTGACGGTCCATCACCTCCAGGTCTGCTTCCATGCGCTTGATCACGGAGGCGAGTTCCTGGCATGCCAGGCGCACAAATTCCTCCAGGTCGGTGCGACGCGCCGGGTCCCCGTCGGGGCGAGCGAGTTCCGCTAGCGCCGATTCGACATCTTCGGTCGGTGCACTGCGGACACGGTCGCGCAAGCTGGACAAGCGAATGCCGATAGGAGTCATCGCGTTGCCGAGATTGTGCAAGACACCCTTGGCGAGTTCCGCGAAGCCGGCGTGAAAGGACTGATCGATCAGCTGGGTGCGCGATTCCGCGACGCTCGCCACCATGCGGTCAAATTCATGGGCGAGTACGCCGATCTCGTCTTTGGCTCGGAAATCCAGCCGGGTCGTCAAGTCCTTGCCTTCGCCGATCGCAACCGCATGGCGCGTAACGCGAGCCAAAGGATTCAGAATCACGCGATTCAGAATGAGTACCAACAGGATCAGCACGACGGCTGCTGCGCCGGCCAGGAATGCGCCCGCATAGTGGACCGCGAGATGGCCGCGCTGGGTGATGTCGCGCGGTATGTCGACTCTCAGTGTCAAAACGGGCCGATCGTAGATATCATGAAAGGAGCGATACACTTGAGTTACGCGGTCCGTCTCGATCAGTCCGTCGGCGATACGCGTCGTCGGCGGGTCCGGCATCGATAGATTTACCTGCGCCTGATCGCCGATGCGTTTGATCTCGGCGACGGTCAGCAACCGCCCCATCATCACCATGCCACGAATCGGCCCTTGGCCATAGCCGTTGAGGACCGGTGCCGCGGCAATCATCAGTACGCCGCGATTCGTTTGCAGGAGACCGGTGACGGTGCGGCCACTGCGCAAATACTCACGCCAGGGAAAGTCGGGAGCCAGTGAACCCGCCCGCATAAAATCCAGATCGAGCGGCCGGTCGGAGCCGAAATCGTGGGTGATCGACGTGGCGAACCGTCCGTCCAGATCGAAGAACATCAACGCATTGATGTTGAGTTGCTTCAAGCCCGCCAAGGTCATCTGTTCGTCGATGAACGTATGATTGTGGTCCTGCATGAAGCGATAAGCGTCCGTCCAGTTTCCCCAGCCGCCGGCGGACAACCCCAGCTGATTGAGCGTCGAATCCAGGGCGTATTGGACGCGGCGCATGCCGATTTTCGCGTCGTTGCGTTCGAGCTCGGCGAAGCTCGGGATCAGGATGGTCTTGGCAACCAGTATTCCCGCAGCGCCCAGCACGGCAAACAAGGCGGCGAGGAGTACAGTGACCTTCCAACGAATGTTCATCCAGGTAGCTAACGGCCGTCCCGACAATTCTTCCATTCAATTGCGCCCAAATTGACACACGGGTCGGCGGGCGCCGCGCGAACTGTGACGGAGATCACGTCATGGGAAACACGACTGATAGCGAAGGGGGGCGGTCGCACGGTTCTGATCGTTGCACACCGATTATCGGCCATCCGTCACGCTGACCGCATCATCGTCATGGATCGTGGCCAAGTGTGGCCCTCATGAAGAGCTGGTTGCGAGCCTCGGCGGCGTCTCACGAAGCCGGCCGCCGGCTGACGAACAGCAGCACCACCCCGAGGAGGATCACGCTGACGGCGATCCATTCCCGCGCCGTGACGATTTCGCCGCCCCAGGTCACTCCCAGCAGGAGCGCGACGACGGGATTTACCAGCGTGTAGCTCGAGGCGACGCTGGTCGTGGTTCGTGCCAGGAGCAGCATGTAGGCACTGAAGGCGATCAACGTCCCGAAGCTGACCAGGTAGAACCAGGACAGCAGGGGTCCCCATGCCGAGGGCCAATGCCAGGGCTCGCCGCGCAGAGCGGAGATGACGAACAGCGCGGTGCCTCCGCACAGCATTTCGCTCGCGAAGCCGGTGGCGCCAGGAGCGAGCGGTAGGACGCGCAGGCTGAGCATGCTGCCGAGCGACCATCCGGCGCATCCGATCATGATGGCGGCGAGCCCCATGGGAGAGGCGCGTATCCCTTCGCCTTGGGTCAGCATCAGCACGCCCGCGAGGCCTACGCACACCGCGAGCAGTTCGCTGCGCGGAGGGCGGACGCCGAATGCCAGATTGATCGCCACCAATATGAGCGGGATCACCGCGATGAAGGCCACGACCAGGCCGGACGCGATCGTCATTTCCGAATAAGCGACGCAGCCCATGCCTCCGCCGATCATCAGCGTGCCGACGACCGCGGCGTTCAGCCATTCGCGCGGCGTGGGCAGCCGGGCGCCGCGCGCCAATTGCCATGTCATCAGCAGGGTTCCCGCGCACACGAATCGCGTCGCCATCAAGAAGAAGGGCGCAAAGCCCACCAAGGCGAATCGAATCACGAGATAGGTGGATCCCCAGATGAGCCATGTCGCGGCGAGGCACGCGGCGATCAGGGGAGAGATCGACCGGCGCGACGCCGGCGCGGCTGAGCGCATTTCCCGGTTGACCTCAAGTTGGATTCAAGTTGTATCTTGATGGACGATGAAACGAAATGAAAGAATTCCGCGCGAGGCGATGCTGCGCTTTGGCCTGTTGTGCTTGGGCGTCTGGCTGCATTCCGCCGATACGCTCGTCACCGCCACCATCGCTCCGTCGATCGTCGCCGACCTCGGCGGCATCGCCTACATCAATTGGACCATATCGCTTTACGAGGTCGGCGCCATCATCGCGGGAGCGGCGGCCGGGGCGTTCTGCCTGAAATTCGGCATCAAGCGCGTGTTCACCGGCGCGGCGGCGATCTATGCCGTCGGCTGCGTCGCGACGGCTGCGGCGCCCGACATGGCCGCGGTCATCGGCGGACGGTGGGTCCAAGGACTGGGCGGCGGCATGTTTCTGTCGGTCTGTTACGTGGCCGTCGAGGCCTGGTTCGAGGAGGCGCTCTGGAATCGGCTGTTCGGCCTCGTGGCGCTGGTTTGGGGCGCGGGCTCGCTGCTCGGTCCGCTCATCGGAGGTGTATTCTCGGGGCCGCATCGATGGCGCTGGGCGTTTTGCAGTTTCGCGCTCCAGGCGGTCATCGTCTGGGCACTTGCGCAGCGCTGGCTGCCGCGTTCGGCGCCCGCAGAGGTACCGGCGACGTGGCCGGTCGTACCGTTGATGCTGCTTTCCACAGCGACGCTGATCATCGCCGAATCCGGTGCGCTGTCGGGAGGGGCGACCGCGTATCGGATTCCGTGGGCGGCGGCGGCGGGTGCGGTCGGCCTCGTCCTCCTCTATCTCGCCGCGCGGGTGGATCGGCGTTCGACCGTGCGCATGTTGCCCCGGCAGATGCTCGAGCCGCGGCATCCGCTCGGCGCGGGACTCCTGATGGTGTTCGCGCTGTCGGCGGCAACGACGGGGTTCTGGGCCTACGGGCCGTTGATCCTCAACATTCTCTTTGGGACCCGACCGCTGGTGACCGGATACATCCTGGCGGGCGAGGCGATCGCCTGGAGTCTCGCGACCTTGGCGGTCGCGTCCGCCACGCCTGCCGCGGATCTTGGGCTGATCCGCGGAGGTGCGCTGGTGGTCTTCGCGGGGAGCGCCGGATTTGCGATCGCGGTGCCGTCCGGGTCGCTCCTCTGGATGGTCGTGTGCGGCCTCCTGCAGGGAGCGGGGTTCGGGGCGTGCTGGCCGGCGATCGTGCAGCGGGCGGTGCGCTTCGCCGACACCGCGGAGCGGTCGCTGGCGTCGGCATCGGTGTCGACAGTGCAGAGGATCGGATACGCCGTGGGGACCGCGGCGGTCGGCATTGCGGCAAACGCGGCGGGTCTCGCGGAAGGCGCCCCGGCACCGGCCGTCAAGGCAGCGGGCTTCTGGGTGTTTGCGGCGTTCATTCCGGTGCTTGCGATCGGGTTGGTGGGTGCGTGGAGATTCACCGCAGGCCCGGAGCGTTGGCCGGTTGAGACGCCTAGCCCGGATCCCTGATATCGTGGTACATTGGTACCATGAGCGACGACGAGTTCTTACAGGCACTCGAGAGCTGCGAATTGCCCCCCGAGGAGTTCGGGCATTCGGCCCACGTGCGCGCCGCCTACTTATACTTGAGGCGCGCCGATTTGGGCGAGGCGCTCGATGCCGTCCAAGGTTCGTTACAACGGTACGTGGCTCGCCTCGGCAAGGCCGATCGATATGACGAATCCATGACACGGAGGTACATAGAACTCATCCATCGGCGCATCGCCGAGCGGGGAGATGCGGGCGGATGGGCGGCGTTCTCGCAGGCGAATCGGGATCTCTTCGCGATCCGTCTGAATCGGTGAGGGGCGATCCTCCGCCGAGAACTGCCTGCCTCGCGAAGGCTCATGTTAGTCTTATCGCATGAAGAACGTTCGGACCCACCGCGAGACTACACGGCATCGGTCGGCCCTTTTCGCGTCGATACTTTCGCTGGCCCTCGGGGGCGTGCAACTTGCGCACGCGACCGTGTATACGTTGAACAACAGGGACGACGCGGTCTTCGGCGAGGACCAGACGGTCACGACCGTGTACGAAGACACGCTCTACGATCTGGCGGCGAAGTACAGCCTCGGGTCCGAGGAGATCATCCGGGTCAATCCTGGAATGGATCCCTGGATTCCGGGTGCGGGCAAGCAGGTGATCATTCCCGGCCGGCACATCCTGCCACCCGGTCCGCACGAGGGCATCGTCGTGAACCTGCCCGAGCATCGGCTCTATTACTATCCGAAGCCCAAGCGCGGCCAGCCGCAGCAGGTCATTACCTATCCCGTCAGCATCGGCAAGATGGATTGGCGCACGCCGCTGGGATTGACCCATGTCATCGGCAAGCAAAAGGATCCGACCTGGTACCCTCCGGAATCCGTGCGCAAAGAACACGCCGCCAACGGCGATCCCTTGCCGGCGAGCGTTCCGCCGGGCCCGGATAATCCGCTCGGGCAATATGCGATGCGCCTGGCCGCGGGGAACGGTACGTATCTCATTCACGGAACCAACAATCCGAAGGCAGTCGGAATGCCGGTCACCCACGGCTGTATCCGCATGTATCCGGACGATGTCCAGGCCCTGTTCCCGCTGGTTCCGGTGGGCACGCCGGTGCGGCTCATCAACGACCCCATCAAGGTCGCCTGGGTGGACGGCGAACTGTTGCTCGAGGCGCATCCGCCGGTGGATGCCCAGGGCCAGAGCTTCGAGCCCAACGTCGAGCAGTTCTCCGAGCTTCTCCAGAAAGCCGTCGGAGATACCACCGTCGCCATCCATTGGGACTATGCGCGCGAGGTGCTCCAGAAGGCCGATGGCGTGATCGCCACGGTCGGACTCGAGGCGGAGAATCCCGACGCCCCGGAACCTGCGAGCACGCCTCCCCCTGCTGAGGCCGTCCCCGCCGCCGGAGCGGCGCCCGACGACACCGCTGTGAAATCGGCGCAGTCCAGGTCGCCTCAGGGAGGTTGAGTCTCGCTCGAGACCGCCTTGCTCAAGGGGGTTGAGGCGGCCGAGCATGATGCACGGCGCGGGCGATGGCGCGGCTGAGACAGTCGGCCGCCGCCGATCCGATGCGGGCCGCGTGCGCGGCGCGCGACGAATCGCGACCGAGCGCGCCGCCGCCGCTCGCCAGCGAGAAAACCGTGTCGCCGTCGAAGGGCGTATGCGCGGGCCGGATCGCACGCGCGATGCCGTCATGAGCCATCATGGCGACCCGCTTGCATTCGGCGGTGGAAAGATCCGCGTTGCAGGCAACGACGCCGAGGGTCGTATTCGCGCCGGCCTGCCATCGTCCCAGCGCTTTCAGGCGCGACTCCTCGGGAGCCGGGTCGCTCAGGTCCATCCCGGCGCTCGGCGGCGCAGATCCTCCGAATTCGCCATCGATCTCGAATGCCCAGGCCCAATAGGTCTTGCCATCCGGCATGAGCGCGGAGCCGACCGAGTTCACCGCGGCGAGCGCCCCGACGACGATCCCGTCGCCCAGATCGAGCGAGGCGGACCCCACGCCCCCTTTGACGAGGCCGGCCATCGCGCCGCGGCCGGCGCCGATCGAGCCGAGCGCGAAATGGGCGCCGGCGCTTTCCAGAGCGCGAATGCCGAGGTGGCGATAGGGCGGAGTGGCGCCCCAGCGCTTGTCGCCGCCGTTGCCGAGATCGTGGAGCACCGCGCTCGGGATGATGGGAATGGCGAGTGAATCCTGCTTGAGACGCAATCCGACGTTCCGGCTCGACAGAACCGAGGCGGCACCGTCGGCCGCGGCAAGCCCGAACACCGAGCCTCCCGACAGAACGATGGCGTGCGCGCGGCCCACCAGATTTTCAGGCGCGAGCGTTTCGGTTTCCCGGACCCCGGGGCCGCCGCCGCGGACATCGACGCCGGCCGCCCAGTCCGACGCGCAGACGAGGACCGTTACGCCGGTTCGGACTGCCTCGTCCGTGGCGTGGCCCACGGACAAACCGGGGACATCGGTGATGAGATTGCGAGAGCCGGGGCGAAGCACTTAAGCGGATTGACCGGCGATCACAGCGAGGCCTTGCAGCACGAGATCGGGAACGAGCTCGCCGCGCGATCGCATGGTGCCCGTGATCATGCCTGCGTCGCCGCCCGTGATGAACAGTTTGGGTTTCACGCCGGTGCTCTGCTCGATGACCTCCGCCGCACGGTCCGCCATGCCCGCCAGGGCGAACACCGCGCCGCGCGACACTGCACCGAGGGTGTTGTTGGCCAGCACCCCGGCCAACGACGGCGTGCTGCTCTCCGCGGCCTTGGCGATGTCGCTGGTCTTGTTCATCAGAGCCTCGCGCATCATATGGATGCCGGGAACGATCAGCCCGCCCAAGTGGTGGCCCGACGCATCAACGCTGTCGACCTTGACCGCCGTACCCGCATCGACCACGCAGAGCGCCGAGCGCGTCTTGGTCCACGCGCCCACCAAGGCGAGCCATCGATCCGCGCCCAACAGCTTCGGATCGAGGTAGCCGTTGACGAGTCCGTGGAACTCCGGCGTGGCGGTCATGAATTCCGCGGTCACCTTGAAGACTTTCCTGGTCATCTTGGCCAACGACTTCGCCATCACGGGGCCGGCGACGTTGGATATCAATACCCGTCTGGGCTTCTGTCCGGACTCGAACAGAGCGGCCGTCCACATGCCCGGCTTGGCATCGCGATGGACCACGGCCTGCTGGTCCGACAGGCCCGTGCTCGTCAGCCATGCCCACTTCAGGCGGGTATTGCCCACATCGATGACCAGAATCATTCGAGACTCGCTACCCTTGGTCCGCCGCAGACCTCATAAAGCGGCCAAGGATATCATCGCCGGGTGGCGGCCACCCCCGGTTGATCAGCCCGCCGCCGGACGATCCTGCGGGGTCAGCCCGGAGATCACCTGCAGGAGCGCCCTGGACATCCGTTCGTCGATGTCGGCGGCATGAGGCAGATGAACCGGGTAGCGAACGTGGGCGTCCACGCCCTTCACGGAGTAGGTCAGTTGCACCGTCGGCAGCGCCTCGCCGCCGGCGCTCGACAAGGTGGTCCGCTTGAGCTCCCGGGTTTGACGCTGGATCTCCTCGCGGTAGTCCGCCAGGGCCTCGTTGGCGGCGGCGAACAGTTTTTCCTTCACCTGCGAGTAGTCCGCGCCGGCGGGAACCCCGAGCGTTATGTCATGCCAGGCGAAATTGACCCCGGGGATCTGCTTGAAAAGGCCGGTCGATACCTGGAAGACCACGGAGTTGGGAAACGCCGCGACCCGCCCCGTGGGGCTCGCCGAGCCCTGGCCGGCAAACTCCATGAGATACATCCGCACCATGCCGAGCTCGATGATCTCGCCGTTGACCTCGCCGATCTGCACGCGGTCGCCGACCCGGATGCCGTACCTTCCGATCAAGAAGAAATAGCCGACGATGGACACGAGCACGCTCTGCATCGCGACGGCGAGGCCGGCCGTGATGAGTCCTGCGAAGGTCACGATCGAGCTCAACTCGCTTGCGAACGTGAAGCCGATGATCACGACGACCAGCGACCATAACGCAATCCTCCGCAGCAGAAGGAATTGATAGCGCCGCCGCGCGTCCTGCACGTATTTGACCACCGCCCGGTGCCACACGTGTGCCAGCGCAAATACCACGCCGAGCACGAGCAGCAGGATGCCGAGCCTAACTCCGAGGGAGCGAAGGGCATCGCGCGATTGAGCTCTCACCGCATCGTGCCAGTTGCTCAAGTTGTGCCGGTATTGCTTGAGGAGCGTCGCCTGCTTGCTCAGCGGCAGGAGGATCGCCGAGGCCTGCTTGAATTGGCCGGAGAGCGCGTCGAGCTGTCCGCGCAGGCCGTTGAGCGTCGCGCTGTCCGCCGCATCGGCTTGCGCCATGAGCGAATCGCCGCGTGTCGACAAGGCGCGCATCTGCGCCACCACTCGGTCGCGAATCCGGGCGTAGGCAGCCTGCAGAGCCGCCGTCCGCCGGTCGACGGCGTCCATGGCACTCATTTTCTCGGACAGCTTGACCACGCTCGCGGCGACGTCCCAGATGCCGAAGCGCGAGCCTTCGGCGGCCGAGGGCTCGGCTGCGGGCAGTCCGCTCGAGGCCGCGGGCTGTGTGTGAACGGGGGCAGAAGTGCTCGGGCCGCCCGCGGCGGCTGCTGCCGTGGCGCCCGGAGCCGGCGACTCCATGCTCGACGGCACTGCGGTGGCCATCGCGTCGATCTGCGCGCGCAGGGCGCTCGCTGCCGAACCACCGGAGCCGCCGCCGTTCACGACGCCCGCGATGGTGGCGAGGATGCCTTTCTTGGTGTTGAGCAGATCGATCTCCCCTTGGAGCTCGGTGATCTTCGCCTGCAGCTGCGGCTTGTCTTTCCGGGGTGCGGCGGCGAGCTTCTGCCGATCGGCATCGATCTCGCTCTGCGCCGACGCGGCCTGTGCATCGATCTTCGACTGCAGCTGCGCCAGGCTTTGCGAGGAAGCGGCCGCGTCGCTCTGAGGCGCCGACGCGTCCTTGGGGATGAGGTTGGCGCCGACGCGCGCCACGTCGAAGGCGAGGGCGGTCACCTGGCCGGCGAGCTGCCGGTTCTCGTAGAGGATCAACAGATCGCTCGGCTCGGTGGAGAATTGCTGCTGGGTGGCGAGGGTGCGGTACCAGTCGACGGTCTGATCGAGCATGTCGATCACTTCGGTGCCGCTCATCGGTGCGGCGAGGGAATCGTGCGCGGTGGCGGCCGCGGCCGCAGGGGCGGGCGCGGCCGAGGCGGCAGGCTGCGGGTTCGGTTGCGGCCGCGGCTGCTGCTGCGGTTGGGCGAGGCCCGGGGGTTTCGCCGTGACCGCCGGGGCAGCAGCCGCACCGTCCGCGCAGACAGCAAATAGCCCGAGCAAAGCCCGGGCGAAAAAGTTCGAGCGAGGGCTCGGCATACGGGAATCGTACCTCAAATCGGGAGCGGGGCCGACGGGGACGCTCGCGGACGGTGAAAGTTTGGCGATTTCGCGGCATGCTTGCGGATTGGCCGCGGCACCTGCGGCAACGGAGACTGTATACATGAAATTCGACGCCGGCCTCTTGCTGTGCTCAGCCTCGCTGAGCGTGGCGGCCGCCTTCTGCACGCCGGCTCACGCCGATCACGCCTCATCGAGCACCACCGACACCAAACCTGCGACCGAGGAGCCGAGCGAGTCGCCGCGCTTCCTGCACGACGATCATCAGACGACCTCGGGGTCGGTGATCATCGGCGGCAAGC
This sequence comes from Steroidobacteraceae bacterium, assembly GCA_036501585.1. GTDB lineage: Bacteria > Pseudomonadota > Gammaproteobacteria > Steroidobacterales > Steroidobacteraceae > Bog-1198. The sequence continues at coordinate 2,994 of DASYAC010000237.1, read as the reverse complement.
CCATCGCCTATCAGGCCGAGGCGGGCGTGATGGTGATTCATCTCAAGGATCCGATGGACGACGATCCGCCGGCGCCGCGCGAGGACCACCTGCCGCCGCCCCCGCAGCCGCCGGAGGCGAGCATGTCCTACGTCGCTTATTTCCGGGGAGACAAGGAAGATCCCAAGAGGCCGATCACCTTCCTGTACAACGGCGGCCCCGGCTCGTCGACCGTTTGGCTGCACATGGGGGCGTTCGGACCGAAGCGGGTGCGAACCGCCGACGATACCCACAGCGCCGCGGCCCCGTATCGGGTGATCGACAATGAATACAGCCTCATCGATGTGAGCGATCTCGTGTTCATCGACGCGCCCGGGACGGGCTTCGGGCACCTGCGGGGGGCCGACAAGGAAAAGGCGTTCTACGGTGTCGACCAGGATGCGCACGCGTTCGCGAACTTCATCGTGGAATTCCTGTCGCGCCACAAGCGCTGGAACTCGCCCAAGTATCTGTTCGGCGAGAGCTACGGAACGACCCGCTCCGCGGCGCTGTCGAGCGTCCTGGAAAATGAAAAAGAGCTCGACCTCAACGGCATCATCCTGCTCTCGCAGGTGCTGAACTTCGACGACGGAGTGGACGCGCCGCAGTTCAATCCCGGCGTGGACCTGCCGTACGTGCTCGCGCTGCCGACCTACACGGCGACCGCGTGGTATCACCGCAAGCTTCCGAACCGGCCGGATGAGCTCGAGCCGTTGCTCCGCGAGGTGGAGAATTTCGCGCTGACCGATTACACCCAGGCGCTCGCCGCGGGCTCGACGCTCAGTGCGGACAGGAAAGCTGCTATCGCGGCGAAACTCCACGAGTACACGGGTCTGGACACCGACTACCTGGTGCGTGCGAATCTTCGCGTCAACGGCGGAGAGTTCGAGAAGAGCCTGCTCGGCGCGGAAATCACCACCGGCCGGCTGGACACCCGCTTTTCCGGCCCCACTCTGGATCCCATGAGCAAGGAAGCCGGATACGATCCGCAGTCGGCCGCCATCTCCTCGGCGTACGTCTCGGCGTTCAACGATTACGTGCGCAACTCGCTCAAGTTCGGCGAGAAGTTGACCTACAAGCCGGAAATCGACGTGGAAAAGAGCTGGGATTTCCTGCATCAGCCTCCGGGCGCCGAGCAAAAGGTCCCGGGCACCCTCAACGTGATGCCGGATCTCGCGGTGGCGATGAAGCAGAATCCGAAACTCAAGATCATGCTCAATGGGGGCTACTACGATCTGGCAACTCCCTACTTCGCCGCGGTCTTCGAGATGCGCCAGCTGCCGATCGAGGCTTCGCTGCAAAACAATATCGAGATGCATTTCTACACTTCGGGACACATGGTGTACGCGCACGAGCCCGATCTGAAGGCTCTGCACGCGAACGTCGCCGCGTTCATCGAAAAGACGAAAGGGGGCATGGCGGAGGCGCCGCCGTGACCGGCCGGCCCGTGAGCGCCCAGTTCGTGAGCGATTTGCGCGGCGCCGTCGTCGACGTACCGGATTTCCCGAAGCCAGGGATCCTGTTTCGGGACATCGCGCCGCTGTTGCGCACGCGTTTCGACGACGCCATGCAGGCGCTCGACGGGCTGCTCACGGAGCAGGAGTGGAACAGGATCGATGCGCTCGCCGGCATCGAGTCGCGCGGATTCATTCTGGGCGCCGCGCTCGCCCTGAAGCGCGGAAAAGGTTTCGTGCCGATCCGCAAGCAGGGCAAGCTTCCACCGCCGGTGGTCGATGTGGCCTACGATCTGGAGTATGGATCGGGCGTCCTGGAGATGCAGCGGGGCAGCGGCTGTCTGTTCCTGGTCGACGATGTCCTGGCAACGGGCGGTACGATGACGGCCGCCTCGGAGCTCTGTCTCAAGGCGGGCTATGAGGTGACGGCGCTCGGAGCGCTGATCGATCTGCACATCGTCGCCGACTATCGATGGCGCGACATGCCGCTGCGCGCCGTGATCCATTATTGATCCGATGCCGGAGTCGCCTCATCGGCCGGAGGAACTGCCCGCCATCCTGGTCGTGATGGCGCTCGCCGCCGAGTCGGACGGGGTGTTCGAGGCGGCGGGAATCCCGGTGCTCTATTGCGGGGTCGGCAAGGTGAATGCGTCGATCGCCCTCACCCGCGAGCTGCGCCGGTACGTGCATGCGGGGCAGCGGCTGCCGTTGGTGCTGAATGTCGGTTCCGCGGGGAGCCGTGTCCACTCCACCGGGTCGCTGGTGTCCTGCCACGAGTTCGTCCAGCGCGACATGGACGTGAGCGGCCTGGGGTTTGCCCTGGGCGTCACGCCCTTCGACGAGACGCCGGCGATGCTGAGCTTCGAGCGCCGCTTCGATCACCTGCCGAGCGCCGTGTGCGGAAGCGGCGATTCGTTCGCGATGAGCGCCTGCGCGGTGGAGTGCGGGGTCGTCGACATGGAGGCCTACGCGCTCGCCAAGGTGTGCTGGCTGGAGGGCTCGCCATTCGCCTGCGTCAAGTATGTCACCGACGGCGCGGACCATGCCGCCGCCGATCACTGGCGCGACAACGTTCACAAGGCCGCGGAGGAGTTCCTGCGGCTGTATGTTCGGGTGCGCGATGCGGCCTAGTATCCGGCGCGGTGCAGCAGCGTCACCGCGATGGACGCGAGCAGGCAATAGATCCCGAACAAATACCATCGTCCGCTCTCGAGCCACCGGCTCAGCCATTTCAGCGCGACCAGACCCGCGAGGAAGGCAAGGAAAGCGCCAAGAACGCAGAGGAGCGCCACCGACGACAGCTCGCCCGGATGCAAGTCCGGTGCATGCCGAAGCCGCATCACCTCACGCACGACCACCGGCGGCGTCAGCACCACGGCCAGCGCAAAGCTGAAGCGCTCGGCCCTCGGTTTCGCGATGCCCAGGAGCATGCCGCTCGAAATGGTGGCGCCCGAGCGCGAGAAACCTCTGAAGGGCAGGCACAGGCCCTGCACGAAGCCGATGATGCCGGCGTGCTTCATGC
>DASYAC010000236.1:0-10745 GCA_036501585.1 Steroidobacteraceae bacterium | reverse complement strand
GCGCGCCGCGATTTGGCGGTGGTGGTGGCCATTTCCGCGGTTTCGGTGCTCCTGTCCGTGAAGCTCAACCTGAGCGAGAAAATACTCGCCTGGACGCAGCCGCACGAGCGCTGGCAGCTCGACGAGCTGCCCGGCGTGCTTCTCGCCATCGCCGTCTGCCTGATCTGGTTCTCCACCCGGCGCTACATCGAGGCGCGCCGGGAACTGGAATTGCGGCGTGCGGCCGAGGCGCGGCTCGTCGAGGCGCTCGCGGAGAATCAGCGCCTCGCGCAAGCCTATCTCGACATGCAGGAATACGAGCGCAAAGCGCTCGCCCGGGACCTGCACGATGAGCTGGGCCAATACATCAACGCCATCAAGCTCGACGCGCTCGCGCTCCGCGAGACGATTCCCGCGGCGCACGAAGCGGGGCATCGGACCGCCGCCGCCATGGTCGACAACATCGACCGTGTGTATGCCGTGGTGGGCGGGCTGATCCGGCAGCTGAGACCCGCGGGGCTGGATGAATTGGGCCTCGCGGCGGCGCTCGAGCATTGCGTGATCGACTGGCGCCGGCGGCTCGCACCGACGCGCATTGCGCTGGATATCGGATGCGATCTCGGCTCATTGGGTCCGGCGGTGGGGCTCGCACTGTTTCGCCTGATTCAGGAGGCGATGACCAACGTGGCTCGCCACTCCCAGGCGACGCGGGTCGACATTCGCCTCGGCGCCCGCCGCTTCGAGGATGGAAGAGAGGGGCTCGAAGCGGCCATCGAGGACGATGGGCGGGGCGCCGATCTCGGCGTTCCGAGCGGCGGATTGGGGTTGGTCGGGATGCGTGAGCGGATCGCAGCCTTCGGCGGCACGCTCGCGGTCGCGAGCCGGCCGGGGGGCGGATTTTCCATCAGGGCGATGCTGCCCAACGCCGCGCCGACCGCGACGGTCGGGTGATGGTGCGACGAGTCCTCGGGCGAAACTCTGTCGTGCGGGCGGCGCCGGTCGTACCGGCAGCGTTTGTTGTGCGGGCAGCGCGCGCGGCGGCGGCGATTCTGGCGGCGGCATCCCTGGTGTCGCCCTCGCTGATGTCGGCTTGCGCCTCGACTGGGCCGTCGAGAGCGGGTTCGACAGGCTCGGGGTCGACCGCGGCGCACCCGGCGACGGAGGCGGCGCATCTGCCGACGGAGGATTTCGCGCCGGGCGCCGCGTTCTCATCGACCACGGTGTATGTGGCGCGGCGGCGCTGGCACATCGACGTGGGCTTCGCGGCGGAGGATTTGCGCGGGCCTCTCACCGGGGTCCTCGGCGGTTTTCCCGGCGCGAGGTATGCGTTTTTCGGCTTCGGTGACGGTCACTATCTGTTGTCGAAGGATCATGAGGCGCCGGCGTTGCTCGCGGCGCTTTGGCCCGGACCGGGCCTCATTTTGGTCACCGCGCTCGAGGGCGAGCCGCGCCAGGCTTTCGGCGTCGGGGAGGTCATCGAGCTTCCATTGGCGCCCGATGAGTCGCGCGCCATCCAGGCGTTCATCTGGCACTCGCTATCCCGACAGCCCGGTGGGACCGTCGCACCGTATGCTCCAGGACCCTATCCGGGAAGCACTTATTTCGCCGCCGTGCCTCGCTATTCGGGGTTGCACACCTGCATCACGTGGGCGGCCGAGGCCCTGCGGGCCGGGGGACTTCCTGTCCGCAGCCGGCTGACCCTGGTCGCGGGGCAGCTCTGGCGCCAAGTTCTCAGGCTGAGCGCATCCTCTGCCGTCACGGGGGCGCTGCGCGGGGACGGCGCCCGCGCCGGCTCCCACGCCGTTGCCTCAATCGCAGGGCGGCGGATTACCGTTCTCGCACACCGCCGTACCGCCTTGCGGGACCACGACAGTCGTCTTGGCCGGCGGGGGCGGACTGCTGCTGCTGATGCAGCCGGCTAAAAGTCCCGCGGCGAAAATCGCGCTTATGAGCACCTTCATGAGAGCGACTCCTGTTCGTTGGATCGATGTCATTATCATTATCGCTGTGCCCATTCTGGAGCCAGGCTCGACGGCGTGGACAGGGGCGGCCTTCGCGTGTCGCTGTCGTCCCGTGTCCTACAGGCGGCCGTGGGCTCAGGCCGCTGTGGCTTCGCGCCGCATACAGTAGTTCGAAGCGCGAGATACTGGATTTACGGCCGATGCAGGGCCGCGTAGAGTTTGGCGCATGCCGCGCAATTTCATCGGTCACCAGCCGCTCAAGGGCCGCGGTGCCGCCTCCAATCCCACGGGTCGGTTCGATGCACACTCGATCGAAAAGACGCACGACGGCTGGTATGAGGAGGAAACGCCCGACAGCGTCGCCGAGACCGTCCTGCCGGACCGTGCCCGCGGCATCATCTCGACCAACGATTCGCCGGACGTGGGATTCGAGCAGTCGATCAATCCGTACCGCGGCTGCAGTCACGGCTGCGTCTATTGCTTCGCGCGTCCGACCCATGCGTATCTCGGTCTGTCGCCGGGGCTCGATTTCGAGACCAAGCTCTTCTACAAGGCCGACGCAGTCAAGATACTCGAGGCCGAGCTCTCCAAGCCCAAATACCTGTGCAAGCCGATCGCTCTCGGCATCAACACGGACGGCTACCAGCCCCTGGAGAAGAAACTCGAGGTGACGCGCGGCATTCTCGCGGTGCTCGCACGCTGCCGCCATCCGGTGACCATCGTCACCAAGAGCGCGCTGGTGTTGCGGGACCTGGATCTCCTCCGGGACCTGGCCGCGGATCGCCTGGTATCGGTGATGGTCAGCATCACCTCGCTCACCGACGAGATCAAGCGCACGCTCGAGCCGCGCACCGCCTCTCCGCTGGCGCGGCTGCGAGTCGTCGAGCAGCTCTCCCAAGCCGGTGTGCAGGCGGGCGTGCTGGTCGCGCCGGTGATCCCGGCGATCACCGATCACGAAATGGAGGATATCCTGAAGGCTGCGGCCGACGCGGGCGCGTCTTCCGCCGGGTATGTGCTGCTGCGCCTGCCGCACGAGCTGAAAGTCATCTTTCGCGAGTGGCTGGCCGATCATTATCCGGATCGCGCGGCGCACGTCATGTCGCTGATCAATCAAGCGCGCGGCGGCAAGGACTACGATTCCGAGTTCGGAGTCCGCATGCGGGGAACCGGCCCTTATGCGGAACTATTGCGTGCCCGCTTCGATCTTGCCGTGCGAAAGCTGGGTCTCGAGTCCGCGGAGGGGCGGTACGAGCTCGATTGCTCGAAATTCCGGCCTCCGGTTCCGGCCGGCGGACAGCTGTCTCTCGGTCTTTAGCGAGGGACGAAGAATTCGCTGTACGTCTGGATGCGGCCGTCGCGCAGCTCCAGGAGGTCGACGAGCTCGGTGGGTACCGTCACCCCGGTCACCTTGGAGAAAATATTCACCCGCCAGTGGGCGGAGACGTGCGGGCCTTCGACCACGAGCGAAATCAAGCGATAATCGGTCAGGCGGAATACCTTGGTCATCATCGCGAGCCAGGGACGAAACTCCGTCAAGGTCTCGGCGCGAATGGCAATCGGCTTGTCGGCGCTCGCACCCGCGATCTCGAAGCGGCCGTGGTCCGCGAACAGGCGGCACATCCCCGCGAGATCTCCTGCCTGGCGAGCCATGTGCAAGTCGCTCACCATGCGCTCTGCTGCGGCGCGTTCCGTCACTCAGTTGCTCCCGGGTCAGTCAGCGCGGCTCGAATCTCCGCACCCATCTTCTCGAAGGCCGTGCGGGCGTAGGGGATGACCGCACCCAGCCCATAAAACAGATGGATCATACCCGGGTGGCAAGTATAGGCCAGCGCCGATCCGGTGTGGGTCAGTCGCTCGAAATAATCCTTCCCCTCGTCGCGCAGCGGATCGAACTCGGCCGTGTGGATGATCGTGGGCGGCATTGCGGTGAAATCCGCGGCCAGCAACGGCGAGATGCGCGGATCTCGCGGATCGGCTCCCCTCGGTGCGTAATGCTCGAGGTCGTGATCGAGCGTGTCCTGATCGATCAGATAGCCTGAAGCGAAGTCGCGGCGCGAACCGGTGCGGCGGCTGTAATCCAGGATGGGACAGAGGAGCAGCTGAAGCGCCGGGCGCGGCATCGCAGAGCGCGCGAGGGCCTGGCAGGCAGCCGCGGCCAGCGTCCCGCCCGCCGAGTCGCCGCACACGCCGAGTCTCGCGGCATCGACGCCGAAGTCCGCGGCATGAGAGCCGATGTGGGCGATGGCCGCGGTTGCATCGTCGAGACCGGCGGGAAAGGGGTGCTCGGGAGCCAATCGGTAGTCCACCGAGAGGACGCGGCAATCGCCCGCATGACACAAGGCTCGGGCGATCGAGTCGTGGGTATCGATGGAACCCGCGACCAGACCGCCGCCGTGGAAATAGACCAGGGCAGGCGAGGCATCCGAATTCGCCGCGGCCGCTCGCACGGGACTGGCCGCTCGCGCCGCACCGGCCGCTCGCACGGGACTGTAAATACGGACGGCGAGCGGGCCGGAGGGACCCGGGAGCGTCCGATCCTCGGTGGCGCCGACGGCTGCCCCCGGGCCGCCGAGCTTCATGAGATCGACGAGCCGGGCGCGGCGCTGGGCGACGCTCACGCTGCGCGCATTCGGCGGGTTTCCCGCCGCCAGCACATCCAGGAATCGCTTGACGCGCGGATCGAGCGGCAAGAGGGTGGGGCCCCGGGCGGCGGACTACAGCGCCAACGCCCGCCGCGTCACGGAGGGCCACCGATCGAGATCGAGGCCGAGATTCGCGAAGAGCGCGACGACCAGACGATCGATGCCGAACGCCACGCAGCTCGTGTGCGCGGGCGCGCCGCGGTCATCGTTCATGTTCCACACATTGCCGAAGTGATCGCGGTGATAGTTGAAGCTCATGCACGCGGTCGGTGTCGCATGCGCGTGGTAGGGAATCAGCATCTCGAACTTGAGCGCCTGTTGGCGTTGACTGACCGCCATCACCTGGCCGACCCGGCCGAAGAAAGGATCGCTCGCCACATCGATGGTGTGCGGCAGCGACAGATCGGCCGCGATGGCCGGCGCGCGCGCCAGCCATCGTTCGCGGTACTCGAGGATCTCCTGCGGCGATCCGATGCGCACGAACTCGCGCATGCGGAAGGATTGCAGGCGGTCCAGGCTCTTCGACGGCTCATGGCGGAACACGTCCGCCTCGATGTCGAATTGCAAGCCGCCGGGAGGCAGGGGGCCGCGCGCCGCGGCGATCGGATAGACGGGATAGCAGGCGGCTGGCGAGAGCACCAGGTCCGAGGCGGAGAGTGCCTCGGTCCAATCGCCGCCGCTTTCGTGCCGGTCGGCCGCGGCCCTGATCGAAGACTCGCTGCCGTGCAACGCGCACACGCACCCGAGAAGATTCGGGAAGCTCTTGAGATACCCGGATTTCTCCAACTGCTTGCGGCTCATGACCGGCGGAAAGCGCATCACTTCGGCCCCGGGCTCGCGCAACCCGGTGATGTAATTCTCGAGCCGCTCCGTCACGTCGACGTAAAGCGCCGTGCGCGCGTAGACGCCCTCGGCGCCCATCGGCCTGAACAAAGCGGGCGCAAGGTGTGCGAGCGGGTCGGACGTATCGACGGCGGAAGCGGCAATCGGAGCGTTCACTGGATTTCGGACCTCTGTTGAATCAGCCACTGATCGATGCGGGCAGGGATGTCATCACCGACGTCATGGCGAGATTCGCGAGGATACGGTCATTATTGATCATGAGCGGCGCCGACAGGACATCGCGCAGATGACGCCCGATGCTGAACTCGCTGTCGTTGCGGAAGCCCGAGAGCCCGCAAGCGCGCAGTGCCGCGAGCACCGTTTCGACCGCGAGCTCGGAGGCCTGCACCTTGGTGAGGGTGATCATGGATTGAAATTCGAGCGCAGCGATGGCTTTTTCGTCGGAATTGATCGCTTGGTAGCTGCGGATCGCCGAGCTCAATACGCTTCGCAGAGTCCTGAGCGAGGAGGCAGCCTTGGTGAAGTGCGCGGCCCCCGGCGGCATCTGTCCCCCCGAGGCGCGCAATGCGTTGCGTACGAAGGCCTGCGCCTTGGTGGTGGCGACCGCCGCGATGCCGGCCCAGACCGATCCCCAGAATATGTGGGCATGCGGCACCATCGTCTGCGGGTGGATCTTTTCGTAGGGATCCGGCAGGACCTGTTGGGCAGGCGCTCTGGCGCGAAGCGCGAAGCCCTCGCTGTGCGTGCCGCGCATTCCGAGCGTGTCCCAGGATTGCACGCGCTCGAGCGTGTAATCCTTCTTCAGCAGCACCAGCAACACCTGATCGGATCCCGCGGCATCCGCGGCACGTCGAGCCGTCGTCACGATGCCATCCGCCTCCGCGGCGTAGGAAATGACCGTCGCCTTGCGCTCGAGCGTGATCTCCTCGCCGACGTGCTCGATCGCGGCATCGCTCGACCGTACGTTACCGCCCGCCTGACCCTCGGTGGTCGAGGAGGCCATCAGCAACTGATCGGCGGCGATCTGGCGAAGAATCCGCTCCAAGGCGGGGCTGCCTTTGGCGTGGCGGATGATGCATGCCATCTTGATTTGATGCATTGCGAAAATCAGCGCGGTCGACGAGCACGCCTGACCCAGCCTGAAGCAAATGTCCGCGAGCTCGGCGAGCGTGGCGCCTTCGCCGCCCAGGGACTCCGGCACCATGATGCCGAGCAGCTGTTGCTTTCGGATCTCCGCGAAAGCTTCCGCCGGAAAACGCGCCGCGGAATCGACCCCCGCCGCATGCTGCGCGGCTGTCTCGGCGGCGAGGCGTGTTCGGGCCGTGTAGGCGCTGTTGCCCGTGCTCAGAATCTGGGCGGCGGCGTTCGACAATCGTTGGGCTTCCATGGATTCTCTTTTGCCATATGGCTGGGTCTTTGGCTCAAGGCGCATTATGCAGACAGACCAAGCGCGCCCGACAGGTCACTTCCCCGGAAAATGCTGACTCAGTGACATAAGTCCGCTCAAATCGGCGCGATATGTCAAGCTTCGACGGTCGTTGAGCTACACGGTATGATCCGCGGTCATCACCTTGGGGGACGTATCGAGTGGACATGCGGGCAAACGAAGTGTGCGACCGGCTGATAGTGCTGGTCAAGCAGGTTTCGGGCTCCGCCGCGGTGTTTCCGGCGCCGTTTCCCGTGGATACCCAGCTGAGCGAGCTCGGCATCAGCTCTTTGAAAATGGTCAATCTGATGCTGGCGGTCGAGCTCGAGTTCGACATCGCCATTCCGCAGTCCGATATCACGCCCGAGAACTTCCAATCCGTGAACTCGATCCAGGCGCTGGTCGAGAAGATGCTCAGCATGCGGCGGCGCTGAGAGCAGCGATCAGCTCGTCGACGTCCGAATCCGAGGTCTCCCCGCTGGTCGCGCAGATCCGCACCACGTCGCGCCCCTCGAAGGTCGTGGGCGCAACCCAGGCGCGTCCCGAGGACACCACCCGGCGCACCAGGGCGCGAACATCGGCGCTTCCCGGCGGGACCACGTCGAGCACGGCGAGCTCGGATGAGTTGGCGACCGTCCAGCCGAGCGCCTCGAGTTTCTCCCGGACCCGTGCGATCACCGCGACGGCGCGCTCCACGTGCGCACCGAGCCCCGACCATCCCGCCGCAGCCAGCGCCAGGAACAACCGCAGGCCCATGAAGCGGCGCGACCACTGGACGCTGTTCAGATAAGGATCGACGCCCGCCACGCTCGAGGGCATGAAACTCGCGGAGGCGTGGAAGGCCTCGGACAGCAGCGCACCGCGCGCGGTGATGAATAAAGCGCACCCCATGGTGGTCGCGAGCCACTTGTGCGCATCGATGGTGACCGAATCGGCGCGCTCGATGCCCGACAGAAAGACGCGCAACCGATCGGACGCGAGCGCGGATCCGCCCCACGCGGCATCGACGTGATACCAGAGCTTCTCGCGCGACGCGATGTCGGCGCAGGCGTGCAGCGGGTCGATCATCCCGCCCCCGGTGGTGCCGGCGGTGGCGACCACCATCACCGGAACAGCGCCCGCCGCCCGATCCGAGGCGATGGCGCGCGCGAGTGCCGCGGGATCCATTCGCCCGCCGCCGTCCGTGTCGACGAGCTCGAGGGCGCTGCGTCCGACGCCCGTCTGGTGCGCAATCTTCAGCCACGCGATGTGGCAATCGCGCGAGGTGTAGAACCGCGGTGCGCCGGGAAACGCGCGCGCGCCCTCGCTCGCGAACGCGGGATGCGCGGCGGTCAGCGCGCAGAGGAGCGAGGTGTAGTTGGCTTCGGACCCGCCCGTCGCGAAGTGTCCGGTGGCCTGCGCGCCCATGCCGGCGCGCCTCGCCACCGCGCGGATCAGGTGGTTCTCGAGCGCCACCGGCACGGGGGAAGAGGCGGAGCTCGCGAGCTGCGGGTTGAACGCGCCCGCGATTCGATCCGCGCACTGCGCGGGAAAATTCGCACCGGGATTGAAGAGGCCGAAGTAGCGCGGATTCGACATCTGCACGATACCGTGCTCCAGCCGCTCGATGCTCCAGCGCAGCATCTCCTCGAGCGGGCGCGGATGGTCGAAATTCATCGCCTCGAGCTCCTCGCGAAAGCGCGGCATGTCGATGGTGGGCGTGACCGGGCCGGCTTGAACGCGCCCCACGGCGCCCTGCAGTTGCTCGGTGAGCCATGCCTCGACGCGGCCGCGCTCCGCGGCCGATGGGAACAGCGCCGGGACGGCTCGGGGCAGGGTCACGCGGATGCGGCCGCGGCGAGCGCCTGGTCGAGGTCGGCCAGGATGTCGTCGATGTGCTCGATGCCGACGCTCAAGCGGATGCTCCCGGGTCCGACGCCCGCGGCGAGCTGTTCAGCGGCAGTCATCTGGCGATGCGTGGTCGAGGCCGGATGGCAGGCGAGCGATTTCGCGTCGCCCAGGTTGACCAGGCGCTTGAAGAGCTTGAGCGCGTCGTAGAAGCGGATGCCGGCCGGCAAGCCGCCGTGCACGTCGAACGTCATGAGCGAACAGGCCCGTCCGCCGAGGTATTTCCGAACCAGCCCGTGGTAGGGGCTCTCGGGAAATCCGGCGTAATTCACGCTCTCGACCCGCGGGTCGTCGCGCAAGAACTCGGCCACCCGCCGGCCGTTCTCGACGTGCCGGTCGATTCTGAGCGCCACGGTCTCGATACCCTGCAGGAGCAGAAAGGCATTCATCGGCGAGAGCACCGCGCCCAAGGTGCGCTGATACACGCTTCGGCAGCGGCCGATGAAGGCGGCGGCGCCGTAGTGGTCGGTGTAGACGAGCCCGTGATAGGACTCGTCCGGCTGCGTGAACATGGGGAACGAGGAGGCATGGTCCAGCCAGGGGAAGGTGCCGCAATCGACCACCGCGCCGCCGAGCGTGGTGCCGTGGCCGCCCATGAATTTGGTGAGGGAATGGATCACGACGTCCGCCCCGTGATCGACCGGACGAACGAGCATCGGCGTCGCCACCGTGTTGTCGACGATGAGCGGCACCCCGTGACGATGCGCGACCGCCGCGAGCGCCTCCAGGTCGCAGATGTTGCCGGCCGGATTGCCGACCGTCTCGCAGAATACCGCGCGGGTGTCGGCATCGATCAGCGCCTCGATGTCGGCGGCGCGGTCGGATTTGGCGAACCGTACCTGCACGCCCTGTCGGGGCAGGATATGGGCGAACAGCGTATAGGTCGTGCCGTAGAGCTGCGGCACGGAGACGATGTTGCGTCCCATCTCGGCGACGTTGACCGTTGCGTAGTAGAGCGCCGTCTGGCCCGAGCTCACGCTGAGCGCACCGACGCCTCCCTCGAGCTGAGCCACCCGATTCTCGAGGACCGCGGTGGTTGGGTTGCTGATGCGGGTGTACCGGAATCCTTCGACTTCGAGATTGAAGAGCGCGGCGCCGTGCTCCGCGCTGTCGAAGGTGTAGGCGGCGGTCTGGTAAATCGGGACCGCCACCGCCTTGGTGGCGGGATCCGAGTCGAATCCGCCGTGAATCGCGATGGTCTCTTTTTTCATGCTCGAATCGCTGAGGTTGAGGAGTCGAGTGTAACGCGGGCCGTGCGGGGCCGTCGCGGTGCGGCCGGCGGCGGCGACATGGCGGTGCAGGAGCTGTGCGCTACGTCACAGGCGGCGGTCACGGCCGAGGACCCCGCCCGGGGCGGCAATGGGCTCACCAAGGGGCCGGACGGTAATCTTTCAGGAACTGTCCCCACACGTGAGCGCCGGTCAGCTGTCCGGTAACGATGGGGTCGACGATCCGCGCCGCGCCGTCGATGATGTCCAGCGGCGGCGCGAAGCCGAGCTCGGCCTTGCGGGCCGCATGGACGGCCGGATCCTCGTCGGTCACCCATCCGGTATCGACCGCGTTCATGTGAATGCCTTCTCGCACGAAGTCGGGCGCACTGGTGCGCGTCATCATGTTGAGCGCCGCTTTGGCCATGTTGGTATGCGGATGCTTGTCGGTCTTGGTGGTGCGATAGAACTGTCCTTCCATGGCGCTGACGTTGACGATGTGCTTGTCGTGCGCGGCCGTGCGCAGCATGAGGGGCTTCAGCCGTGCGTTGAGGATGTACGGGGCGATGGCATTGACGAGGTGCACTTCGAGCAGCTCCGGCGTCTCGACCTCGTGCAGCCGGAGCCGCCAGCTGTTGACCGCGCGCAGGTCCACCTGCTGAAGATCCTCATCGTAGCGGTCTTGCGGAAACACCGCGTTGCCGTCCCGGAAGTCCTCGTCGAGGTAGCGCCGCTGGGAAAGCGCCGCGCTGTGCAGGAGACCTTCGGCGTGCGAACGTCCCGGCGCAGGCGCAGGCGC
>DASYAC010000235.1:0-4624 GCA_036501585.1 Steroidobacteraceae bacterium | reverse complement strand
CGCGCGCCGGTCGTCGACCGAACGCAGCGTGCCGCCGTGGGTCGGGCACGCTTTGACGGTGGCGATCTTCATGCCCGGCACTTTCACGTCGATGCCGAACTCCGTGGCGCCCACCACCTTGGCGGGCGAATCCACCCGGCGGAGCGGCTTACCGATGAGCGTGAACGCCCCGGGCTCCTTGAGCGCGACCTTGGCCGGCACGGCCAAGGCGCCCGCGGCTTTCGCGAGGGCACCGTAGGTGAGCTTGCGCCCGGACTTCTCATGAGTGACGACGCCGCGTTTCACGGAGCAGCCGGCGGGGTCCACGCCCCAGCGGGCGGCGGCGGCGCTCACCAGCATGGAGCGGGCAACGGCGCCGGCTTCGCGCAGCACGCCCCAGTGAGAGCGGGTGCTGGTCGAGCCGCCGGTCACTTGACCGCCGAGCAGCGCAATGCCGTAGAGCGCCTCGTTGGGCGGCGCGTGCTCGACGACGATCTGATCCATACCGACGTCGAGCTCTTCTGCCAGCATCGCGCAGGCGCCGGTATAAATGGCCTGTCCCATCTCGACATTGGGCATGACCAGACGGATCGGTCCCTCGGCGTCGATCCGGATGAAGGCGTTGGGCGCGAACGCCGGATTCCCGTCCGCCGCGGCCGCCGCGGGATCACCCGCCTGGCGACGCGCGTTGATGAAGGCGTTCGCCTTGCCCGATCCGAGCCAGACAAAGGCCAGCGACAGGCCGCCGGCCGCAAGTGCGCGCCGGCGCTGCAGATCGACGGGATCCTTGATCGCGGAGCTCATGCCGCACCCGCCGCCAGCGTCTGCAGTCCCTCGGGATTCCCGGTCGCCGCCTGCTTGATGGCCGCGCGAATACGCACATAGGTGCCGCAGCGGCAAATGTTGCCCGACATGGCGGCGTCGATGTCGCCATCGGTGGGATTGGGGGTCTGTGCGAGCAGCGCGGCCGCCGACATGATCTGCCCGGACTGACAGTAGCCGCACTGGACCACGTCGATGTCGAGCCATGCCTGCTGGACCTTCTTTCCGCTCGGCGTCGCACCGATCCCTTCGATGGTGGTGATTGCCTTGTCGCCGACCGCGCTCACCGGCAGGACGCAGGAGCGGACCGGCTGGCCGTCGAGATGGACGGTACAGGCGCCGCATTGGGCGATGCCGCAGCCGAATTTCGTACCCATGAGTCCGACCACATCGCGCAAGACCCAGAGCAACGGCATGTCGGCCGGCACGTCGATCGGGCGCTTCTCGCCGTTGATGTTCAACAGATACATGAGGCACCACCCGGAAGCTGTGGCAGGGCGCTCCATTGTGCGAGTTTGTGGCGAAACGTCAACAACCACGGCGGGGGGTGCCAAGCTCAACGGGCCGCGACAGTGTCGGTGCCAAGCGGGTAGACTGACGCCGTCGTACCAGGGGGGCCCACGCACAGTGGGATCAGATGTCGAACGACCGGCACGAATGGTTCCTGAACCAGATCTTCCGTCATGGGGCGGCGCTGCACCGGTATCTGCGCCGCTTCACGTCGGGGTCGGAGGACATCGAGGATCTGGTCCAGGAGACCTACGTTCGCATCTATGCCATCGAGGACCGCGACGCGGTCGCCTCGCCTCGCGCCTTGCTGTTTCGCATCGCCCATAATCTCGCGGTCGAGCGGGCGCGGCGCCAGATCTCGCGGGCTACCGACACGGTGGCGGATTTTGCCCCGCTGGACGTCGATACCTTGGAGGTGCCGCCGGACGAGCAAATAGATTCCCGGCGGAGATTCGAGTCGTTTTGCGCTGCGGTGGACCGTCTTCCGCCGCTATGCCGGCGGGTGTTCGTGCTGCGCAAGGTCTACAAGCTGTCTCATACGGAAATCGCGGAAGTGTTGGGTGTCTCTCACAGTACGATCGAAAAGCATGTGGCAAAGGGTCTGCTGCGCTGCCGGGATTACCTCCGGGAGCACGGCATGCTCGAGCCCGAGCCCTCGAGCGCGGGAGATACCCGCCGCCGCGCTCTCGACCGCGGAGACGGCTCATGAGTGACATCGTCAAGTTGCGCACGCGGGCCGAGATCGACGAGGAGGCGGCGGAATGGACCTGGCGCCTGGACGGCGACAAGGTCGGCCCGGCGGATCGCGAAGCATTCGATTCCTGGCTCCGGCAGGACGCACGGCACCGGCGGGCTTTCGACGAATTCTCCAAGGTTTGGCGGGCCCTCGACGGCTTGGGGGAGGCCAAGCGCGGCGAGAAATTGGCGACCTTCACCAGGCCTGCGCGGCATGCGACGGTGCAGGTACGGCGGCGCTGGTGGCTCGGTGCCGCCGCGGCCGTTCTCATCGGGACGCTCGCCGGGGTTCTCTGGATGCGCGAGGGCAGCGACATCCAGACCTTTTCCACCGCCGTCGGCCAGCAACGCGACGTGACGCTTGCGGACGGCTCGGTCGTCAGCCTCAACACCAACTCCATCATCGAGACCGACTTGAGCCGCCGGCTCCGTCAGATCCATCTGCGCAAGGGTGAGGCACATTTCCAGGTCGCCCACGACCGCTCGCGACCGTTTCTGGTCCACGCGGGCGATGCGGTGGTCCGCGCGGTCGGCACGCAGTTCGAGGTTCGCCTGCTGGCCGATCAGCACGTGGACATCGTGGTGAACGAGGGACGCGTCGAGGTCCAGGCGACGCCGGGATCCGGGCCCGAGGTCGGACCGGCGTCGGGCCCGCGGCCGGCGACCACGCTGCGCGCGGTACGCGCCGGCGAGCGGCTCTCGACCGCCAGCGCGGATTACTCGGTGAGGCAAGTGACCCCCGAGCAGCTCTCGAGCGAGCTCGCATGGCGCGACGGTGCCATTATTTTCGACGGCGAGCCGCTATCGGAGGCGATCACCGAGATCGAGCGCTATACGGACACTCGCATCGTGGTCAGCGATGCCGGGACGGCGGCGCTGCGCGTCGGCGGCCGATTCCGCACGGACGATGTCCAGGATTTCTTCCGTGGCCTCGAGTCCGCGTTGCCCATCACCGTCCGCCACGCCGCTGACGGTGTGATATATATCGAATCGCGGCACTGAACGAATGCCCGGCACGGATCGTTGCCGTCCAGAGCGCCGACTTTGATCGCCCGATGCCGATCGCATGGATAGCGGTTTTTTTTCGGTCACCCGTCTAGTCCTTACAAAGCTCGTGCCGCGTCGCCTCTCCGGGACGACGGGACGAGCGATGTGGGGGAGTGTCATGCGCAGGCGATGGATGATTCGCTGTCTGGCGCTGGCGCTGATCGGCGGGCAAGCCTATGCCGACGGCGCGGTGCGACATTTCGATATCCAATCGCAAGCAGCCGCATCGGCTCTCAACGAGTTCGCAAGGCAGGCCGACATCACGCTGGTGTTCTCGTCCGCCCTTGTGGCAAAGCATCAAACCCCCGCAGTCCATGGCGACTTCACGGTCGTCGATGGACTGAAGCGATTGCTGGACGGCACCGGGCTGTCCTTCAATCAAGTGAGTACCTCGACGATCGCCATCAGCGCGGCGAACGATTCGGAGGGCCCTCACGAGCCGCCGCCCAGCGACACTGGGGCGGCAAAGAACCCGGCTGGCAGCGACAGTCAAAGCAAGGGGGACAGCACCATGAATCATCGAGGATTGTTGACGCGTATCGCGGGTCTCTTGGCGCTCACCGGCGCGATGCTCTCCGGCGGTCACGCGGGAGCGCAGGATGCGGCAGGGCAGACGGCTCCCGTCCCGGCGGCGGCCGACGCGAGCGCCGCCAACACCAACACATTGGACGAGGTGGTGGTGACGGCTTCGGCGCAATCGACCCGAAAGCTCGACGCGAGCTTTCAAGTCACCACCGCGAGCCTCGAGGAGATCCACAACGTGGACCCCTCGAGCTCCGCGGATCTGCTCAAGATCGTGCCGAGCGTGTGGGCGGAGTCCGGCGGCGGTCAGGCCGGACCGAACATCGAGCTCGCGGGATATCCCGGCGGCAGCGGCGCGCCTTACGTGACCTACGCGATCAACGGCTCGCCCATCTATCCGTCCCACAACCTGTCGTTCCTGGACGACTCCTCGATGTTCCGGCTCGACGACACCGTCGAGCGCGCAGAAATGGTCCTGGGCGGACCGGGCGTCCTCTACTCCGACGGGCAGATGGGCCTCACCGCCAACTTCATCCTGCGTGAAGGCTCGGACGTGGAGCACGGGGATCTCGGAATCACCTACGGCTCGGAGGGCATGTACCGGGTCGACGGCTTCTACGGCGGGCCGCTGTCCAAGGACTGGTTCTTCAGCATCGGCGGCTTCTATCGTGAATCGGACGGCATTCGCAAATCGCAGTTCCCCGCGGATGACGGCGGACAGGTCACCGCGACTCTCTCGCACACTCTCGATCAGGGCAAGGTGATGTTTTACTTCCGTGAGCTGAACGACAAGAACCTGTTCATCGCGGACATTCCCCTGGTCGCGACCGGCTCCGGCAAGAGCGTTTCGTACTCCGCGTTTCCCGGCTTCAACCCGTTGACCGGCTGGTACGCGGGCACCGGGATCCAAGGTCTGTCCGTGCAGGAGTGTCCCGGCTGCGCGCCGTTGACCGCGAATCTCGCCAATGGGCGCGGCTCGAACCTGCACACCTTCGGCGGCGATTTCGAC
>DASYAC010000234.1:0-16436 GCA_036501585.1 Steroidobacteraceae bacterium | reverse complement strand
CCATTGAATCTCATGGCGGACAAGCACGCTGGAACGCGATTCGCACGGTGACAGCCGAGCTGTCAATCGGCGGCGCACTTTGGGCTCTGAAGAGCAAGACAGGCATCCTGCAAGACGCCCGCTACGAGGCGGACGTCCACGTCCAGCGGTCGGCTGATGCCCCATGTGGTGCCGGAATTGTGCGGGCTGATTTTCCAGCTGCGCGTTGGACTCGCGCTCCGTTCGGAACCGGAGCCGGCGCGTCGCCTGAGCCGCATCGCTTGCAATCCGCTTGCTATTCACTACTCTATTCATTAGGATCCTCGAAGATTGTATCCCGTTGAAAACACTGGCTTCGTTACCCAATCACATGCATGAATCTATTCGCGGGAGCGTGCCATCCGATGAGATTGACCGCGCCATCGTTGAGATTCTGCAGCAGCAGAGATCAGGGTGTCCGGCCAGCAAGCTGCTGACGAGTCTGGCGAAGCGGGGGTATTCCATCAGCCAGCCCACACTGTCACGGCGCCTCGCGCGTCTGCAAGCACAACGGCACGTCGTCGTTCGTGGGGCTGGGCGTGGCACGGTCTATGAACGCGACACTTACCACGATTGGTTTTCGTTGCCGCCGACCAGGCGGCCAAAGGTTTCATACAACGTAAGGCTTCTCGAAACCTACATTCCCAACGAAACCCGATGGTTCGCGCCGGAAGAGATTGAAAGGCTGCATGAGGCTGGCGGAGACCGGAAGCTTGATGCGTCCACATATTCCCGCGCCATAGCACAAAAACTCCTGGTTGACCTCTCTTTTGCGTCGTCCGCTCTGGAGGGCAACACGTACAGCTATCTCGATACTCAGGTGCTCGTTGAGTTCGGTCAGGCTGCGGAGGGTAAGGCCGCCGAAGAGACGCAAATGATTCTGAATCACAAGGAGGCGATTCTCTATTTGATCGACCACATCTCCGAGATCGAAATCTCGCCGCGCGAGTTGCGAACGCTGCACGCGCTGCTGTCTCAGGGCCTGGTGGAGCCCGCAGCCGTCGGCGACGTACGCAAGCGCCCGGTGGACATCGGGGGATCCGCCTACGTACCGTTGTCGATCCCGCAGAAACTGACGGACGAGCTCGCCAGTCTTGCGGCGAAGTCAGCGGCAATCCAGGAGCCCTTCGAGCAGTCGCTCTTCTTGATGGCATTCATTTCGTACCTTCAGCCGTTTCTTGACGTAAACAAGCGAACAGGGCGCCTCGCCTGCAACATTCCGCTACTGAAGAACAGGCTTGCGCCTCTGTCCTTCCTGGAGATGGACAAGGAGAAGTACGTCGAGGGCTTGCTCGCCTTCTATGAGCTCAATCGCATCGATCTGCTCAAGAGCGCTTATATCCAAGGCTATGTGGATTCGGCATCACGGTACGATGCGTATGTAGGCCGAGAGCGATCGGCGGTGGAGCTCGAAGTCCGGCGCCGCGCAGACATCCACACTTGCGTTAAGTCCTACGTCGAGAAGTCCGTGAGCCAGGGCCGCCGTGTCGACCCTGACGCCTATGCTCGCGAATACTTCCACACCGAGTCACAGGACCTGCAATCGAAGCTGGTCGAGAGAGTCGGTGAAATTATTGCCGCGCTCAATGATGCGAGCCACATCGCGTATGGCATTTCGAAAAGGATGTTCGGCGACTACCAGCGGTTGCCGGCTCCCCGAAGCACACAAAAGCCGCGGAGCCGCGTCTTGTAGCATCAGTTTCCCCCGACGCGATCAGAGGATGCTACGATTCCAGATGGTTATCGAACTCGAACAAGCCTTTCGCCAGAAAGATGAGCGATAAACAAAATAAATTGATATCGCGAAAACTATCGGTTGCGCCGATGATGGACTGGACCGACCGCCACTGCCGTTTCCTGCACCGGCTGTACGCGCCGCACGCGCTGCTCTACACGGAAATGATCGTCGCGCCCGCGATCGTCCGCGGCAACGCGCAGAGGCTCCTGGCGCACGATCCGGCCGAGCACCCGGTCGCGCTGCAGCTGGGGGGATGTGATCCGGCCGAGCTTGCCGCCGCGGCGCGCATCGGCGTCGACGCGGGCTACGTGGAGATCAATCTCAACGTGGGGTGCCCCAGCGATCGCGTGAAGAGCGGATCGTTCGGCGCCTGCCTCATGCTGCGTCCCGAGCTGGTCGCCGAGTGCGTGCAACGCATGCGCGAGGCCGTGCCGGCGGATACGCCGGTGACGGTGAAGTGCCGGATCGGCATCGATGCCCGCGACGACTATGAATTCCTGGCCGGCTTCGCCGAGATGCTCCTGCGCGCGGGCGTGCACGCGCTCATCGTCCATGCGCGGGTCGCGATGCTCGGCGGCTTGAGCCCGAAGGAGAACCGCGAGATCCCGCCGCTCAAGTATGGTCACGTACACCGCCTGAAGCGCGATTATCCGGCGTTGCCCGTCGTGATCAACGGAGGCCTCGGCGACCTCGACGCCCTCCGGGACCATCTGGCCGCCGGTCTCGATGGAGTGATGCTGGGCCGCGCCGCCTATCATCGTCCGGCCTTGCTGGCGGAGGCCGAATGCGCCATCAGCGATCCCGCGTGGGCCGTCCCGGAACCTCGGGAGATCGTCGAGCGCCTCGTGCCATACATGCGCTCCCAACTCCACCAGGGAGCGCGCCTGCACTCGATCACGCGGCACCTGCATGGGCTCATGGCCGGCCGTGAGGGCGCCCGGGCCTGGCGCCGGTTCCTGTCGGATATCGCCTCCCGGCCTGGAACGCCGCCGGAGACGCTCCTTTCCGCGCTATGCTCGCTGAATCAGGGACTGGCCGCATAAAAACGGCTGGATCGGTAAAACGGCCGGAACGCGGCGTTGCAGGTTAAGTATAATTCTCCGGCGCAATCGGAAAGGAAATCGAACTTGCCATCGTATTCGCCGACGTAGTCGGCAGCACCAAGCTCTATGAATTGCTTGGAGATTTGCGTGCCCGTGACATGGTGGGGATCTGCATCGAGGTGATGCGCGCTGCCACCGAACAGAATCACGGCACGGTCATCAAGACCATGGGCGATGAGGTCATGGCCACCTTTCCGACCGCGGATGACGCGCTGAACGCCGCTGCCCAGATGCAGAAACAGATCGTGCTGCACCCCTCCCTCAAGGTCGAGGAGCAGACGGTCGCGATCCGGATCGGATGCAACTTCGGACCGGTGGTTCTCGAGAACCGGGACATTTTCGGTTCGGCGGTGCATACCGCGAATCGAATGACCAGCCAGGCGAAGGCGGGTCAGATCATCACCACCGCGACCATGGTCGATCAGCTGTCGAGCGAATGGCGGGCCTCGGTGCGACAGATCGACATCGCCACCCTGAAGGGGCGGAGCAGCGAGGTCGTGCTGTACGAAGTGCTGTGGCAGACCGAAGACATCACCAGCATGGTGCCGGCCATCGCCATTACTTCACGGGAGCGGGCCAACAAGACTCAGCGCCTGCGCCTGCGTTATCAGGGACAGGAGATCCTGGTGCAGGACGGCCGGGCGAACATCACCATGGGGCGTGCCGAGGAAAACGATCTCGTCGTGAAGGGCAATCTCATTTCGCGACTGCACGCCCGGGTGGAGCTCAATCGCAACAAATTCATGTTGATCGATCAAAGCACCAACGGAACCTTCGTGCTCGGCAAGGACGGCGAGGAGGCCTTCGTACGGCGCGACTCCATGCAGATCCGCGGCGAGGGCCTGATCGGCCTGGGCAAGGCGCCGGACAGCAACTCCTCGCAAGTCATCCGCTACGTCTGCGAGGAGTGACGGCCGGATCGAGAAGTTGCGGTCAGGCCGAGTAGTGGCGGCTGGGCCGAGGAGTGGCGGCCGGACCGAGGAGTAACGGCCAGCCGAGAAGCGGCCGTCAGGCCGAATTTCTCACCCGGGCCATGGCATCCTCGAGCTCTGCGTGCAGCGCGGGCGGCACGCGGTCCGAGAACTCCGCGAGATAAGCACCCACGGCCTCGAGCTCCTTCTGCCAGGCGGGTGGGGAGACCGTGAGCAACTCCTCGAGCGCCGGAGCGGAAACGTCCAGTCCGGCGGTATCCAGATCCCGAGGGCGAGGCAGATGTCCGATGACGGTCTCGCGCGCATCCGCGGCCCCCTTGCAGCGGTCGATGATCCAGCGCAGCACCCGCAGATTCTCGCTGAATCCCGGCCAGAGATACTTGCCGGCCTCGTCCTGGCGGAACCAGTTGACGTGGAAAATCGGGGGCGGCGATTTGAGCTTGGCGCCCACGTCGATCCAGTGCGCCCAGTAGTCGCCGAAGTTGTAGCCGGTGAAGGGCTTCATCGCCATGGGATCGCGACGTACGACGCCGACCGCGCCGGTCGCCGCCGCGGTGGTCTCGGAGGCAACGCCGGCGCCCACCAGCACGCCGTGGCGCCAGCTCCGCGTCTGATACACGAGAGGCGCCAGCGAGCGGCGCCGGCCGCCGAACACGATCGCGGAGATCGGCACGCCGCTCGGCGCGTCGGCGAGCTTGGAATATCCCGGGTTCTGCCGCGCGTCGACCGTGAAGCGCGAGTTCGGGTGTGCGGCCGGCCCGTTCGCGGCGTCGTAGGGACGGCCCTGCCAATCCAGGGCGGGCTTGCCTTCGGCAAGTCCCTCCCACCACGGCTGGTTGTCCTCGGTCACGGCGACGTTGGTAAAAATCGTGTCGCGGCGGATGGTGTCGTAGGCATTGCGGTTGGTTCTGGGATTGGTGCCGGGCGCGACGCCGAAGTAGCCGGCCTCGGGATTGATGGCGTACAGCCTTCCGTCCTTGCCCGGGTGAAGCCAGGCGATGTCGTCACCCACCGTCCAGATCCTCCAGCCCTTGTAGGTCGCCGGCGGTATCAGCATGGCCAGATTGGTCTTGCCGCAGGCCGACGGGAAGGCGCAGGCGAGATAATGCGTCTCGCCCTGCGGGTTCTCGATCCCGACGATGAGCATGTGTTCGGCCAGCCAGCCCTCGGTACGCGCCTGCCAGCTCGCGATTCGCAACGCATGGCATTTCTTGCCGAGCAAGGCGTTGCCGCCGTAGCCCGAACCGAAGCTCTTGATCGACAGTTCCTCGGGGAAGTGCATGATGAAACGCCGCGCCGGGTCGAGCTCACCGGTGGAATGGAGTCCCTTCACGAACTTCCCGTCGTGCGCGATGCGCTCGAGGGCCGCCCGTCCCATCCGGGTCATGAGCCGCATGTTCAGCACCACGTAGGCGCTGTCGGTGATCTCGACGCCGCATCGGGAGAGCGGGGAATCGAGAGGCCCCATGCAATACGGGACCACGTACATCGTGCGCCCTTTCATCGAGCCCGCGAACAGCGCGTCCATCTTGGCATGCGCCTCCTGGGGCGGCATCCAATGGTTGTTCGGACCGGCATCGTCGCGATCGGCGGTGCAAACGTAGGTCAGGTGCTCGACCCGCGCCACGTCGGAGGGGTTGGAGCGGTGCAAATAGCATCCTGGGAAGCTGGTCTGGTTGAGAGGCAGGAGATCCTTGGTCGCGACCAGTTCACGCTCGAGAGTTCGACGCTCCGCATCGCTCCCCTCGCACCAGTGCACTCGATCGGGTTGCGTCAGCCGGGCGACTTCCTCGACCCAGGCGGATACGTCGTGACTCAGGGAAGCTAGAGATGTCACATGCTGGGCAGCGGTGGCCATGCGAGATCCTCGGCAAGAATCGTTAGTGTTTGGAGTCGCAGGATGACAGATGGTTCGATGGGCGCCAACCCCCCGGGCAGCCCGCGGGTGTTTCCAGCGGGTCGAGTTTCTGTAAGATAATAGAAATACAATGCAACTTATTGATTATAATTATATTATGTTACACTAAAATCATGTCGACACGAGTCATCCGATGGGGCGCCGCAATGGCCCTTCTGCTGTCGGCGGCGGCCGGCATCGCCGCTTCGCAGGGCGAGCCCGAGGATCGCGGCAACCCGGGATTTTCGGTCAGGGCGATTGCCGAAGTCGAGGTGACCACCTTGAACGGGGCGCGCGAGACCGTCAAACTCGCTGCGGCCGACCGGGTCGTGCCGGGCGATGAGGTGATTTACACGCTGGAGATTCGCAACAAGGGCGCGCTCTCGTTGCCGCCGCCCAGGGTCGACTACCCGATTCCGGAGCACATGCGCTACCTCGACGATACCGCTGCGGGTCCCGGTGCGGATATCACCTACTCCGTCGATGGTGGACATACCTTCGACCAGCCGGAGAACTTGAAGGTCATGGGTCCGGACGGCCATCGGCGACCGGCGGTCGGCGCCGACTACACGCATATACGCTGGCAGCTCAAGAACATCCTGAAGGGCAGGGCGGTGGCGTTCGCACGCTTTCGCGCCGTCGTGAAATAGTCCCTTCATGGATTATCAAGAGGTATTCGGGGCCGAGGGTCCGCTGGCGCGCGCCATCCCGGGTTACGGCTACCGTTCGGAACAGGCGGCCATGGCCGCGGCCGTGGGGCGTGCGTTGAGGCAGAGCGAGCCGCTGATCGTCGAGGCGGGAACGGGTATCGGCAAGACCTTCGCCTACCTGGTCCCCGCGCTGTTGTCGGGACTTCACATCATCATCTCGACGGGAACCCGGACGCTCCAGGATCAGCTGTTTCATCGCGACGTGCCGTTGCTCGCGCGCGCGCTCGGCATGCCGGTGAAGATGGCGCTCCTCAAAGGACGTGCCAACTATCTCTGCCGTCATCGGCTGGAGCTCGCCACGGTGCAAAAGTCCCTGTTTCCCGGCGAGCGCGCGTCGGCCCGGCTGCTCGCGAGGGTGTCGAGGTGGGCCGCCGTCACGAAGTCCGGCGATCTCTCCGAGCTCACCGATCTGCCCGAGCAATCGCCCGCATGGCCTCTGATGACCTCGACCCGCGAGAACTGTCTCGGACAGGAGTGCCCTCAGTTCTCGCGCTGCCACGTGATGGAGGCGCGCCGCGCCGCACAGGCCGCTCAAGTCGTGGTGGTCAATCACCATCTGCTGCTCGCGGATCTCGCGCTCAAGGACGAGGGATTCGGCGATCTGCTGCCCGGTGCGCAGGCCGTCATTCTGGACGAGGCGCACCAAGTGCCGGAGACCGCCGCTCAATTTTTCGGACAAACCTGGTCGGTTCGGCAAGTGCAGTTCCTGTTGCGGGATGCCGCGGCCGAGATGAACGGTGCCGGCGTGCGGGCGCCTGCGGCTGTCTCGGCCCTGAGCGCGGTCGGATCGCTCCTGGAAGAGCTTCGCGCCTCGCTTCGCGGCGGTGCCGGACGCTATGAGTGGGCGAGTCTCACGGAGGGCTTCTTCGATGCCTTGCCCGCGCTCGAGGCGGCTCTGGGTGCCGTCGCCACCGAGCTCGAGGGGCTCGGTGCCGGACCCGGAACCGCCAACTGCGGCAGGCGCGCCGCAGATCTCGCGAGCAGACTCGAATCGCTCGCCCGGATGCCGGAGGAGGAGGGCATACGCTGGGTAGACGCCAACCCCAACGGCATGTCGCTGCAGTTCACCCCGTTCGAGGTCGCCGAGCGGCTCCGCGGGTACGTCCACGCTCGGCCTTGCTCATGGGTGTTCACGTCCGCGACGCTCGCCATCGGCGAGGACTTCGAACATTTCTCCTCCCGCATCGGTTTGCCCGAAGCGAGGACGCTGAAGATCGACAGCCCGTTCGACTATCGCCGGCAGGCGCGCATCTATCTGCCGAGGGGCATGCCGGAGCCGCAGCACCCGGCCTATGCGAAGAAATTCATCGACGCCTGCGCTCCCTTGCTCGAGGCAAGCGGCGGGAGGGCCTTCCTGCTGTACACCAGCTACCGCGCGCTGGCCGAAGGCGTCGCCGCGCTCGAGGCGCGATTCCCGGAGCCGAATTTTCCCATCCTCGTTCAGGGGCAGGCGCCGCGCGAGGCGCTCCTGCATCGGTTCCGCGAGCTCGGCAATGCAGTACTCCTCGCCACCGGCAGCTTCTGGGAGGGCGTGGATGTGAAGGGCGAAGCGCTGTCGATCGTCGCCATCGACAAGCTGCCCTTCGCCTCGCCGGACGATCCGCTCCTCAAGGCGCGTCTCGAGGGCATCCGCCGGCGCGGAGGCAATCCCTTTCTCGAGTATCAATTGCCGCAGGCCGTGCTCGCGCTGAAACAAGGCGTCGGACGCTTGATCCGCGACGTGGACGATTTCGGCGTCATCGTGATCGGCGACCCGCGGGTCGTCACCAAGCCCTATGGCGCGGTGTTCCTCGATTCCTTGCCGCCGAGTCCGAGGATCAACGACGGCGCGGCGGGTGCCGGCTTTCTCGCCGAGCGCTTCGAGAGGCTGCGCGCCGCCGAGCGCGGCACGCGCCCGATCTCGAGTTTCGGGCCGGGCGCTTGATGCGGCTGCTCGCTCTCGATACCGCGACCGAGGCATGCACGGTGGCGCTCTCGACCGAACACGGACTGCTGTCGGAGTCGGTGGAGATCGGCCGAGGCCATGCCCAGCAGATCCTGGGCATGGTGGATCGGATCCTCGCCGCGGGCGGGGCAACGCTGGCGAGCCTCTCCGGCATCGTCGCGGGCGTCGGTCCCGGATCCTTCACCGGGGTGCGGGTGAGCGTGGCGGTCGCGCAAGGACTCGCATTCGGCGCCGGGCTTCCGGTGATACCGATCAGCAGCCTCGAGGCGCTGGCGATCGAGGCGATCGGCCGCGGCGCAGAGCGGGTGCTCGCCTGCCTGGACGCCCGGATGGGTGAAGTGTACTGGGGCTGTTTCGCCGCCGAGGCGACCGGGCTGATGCGGGCTCTAGGGCCTCTCGCCGTCGGACCCCCCGACTCGGTGCGGCTGCCGGAAGACGGTATGCGCACGCCATCCGTCCCGTCCGGCTCCGGGCCGTCGGGGTCGGCGGCGCCGGGGTCCGCGCACTGGCGGGGCATCGGCCGGGGTTTCGCGGCTCATCCCGGGCTTTCGGCCATCACGGGGCTCAGCGTCGGCGCGGATGACGGCCGCGCCTTGCCCCAGGCCCGCGAGATGCTGCGCCTCGGCGCCGCCCGCCTGGAGGCGGGCGGGGGCATCGATCCGGAGTCTCTCGAGCCCTTGTATGTCCGCGATAAGGTTGCCCTGACCGAGGCGGAGCGTGGCATCGAACGCACTGTCGGCAAATAGATCCAGTCACGGAACTGTCACAATCGAAGGCTGTAATAGCGCGCAGTAGAATCAAAGGACTAAGACAGAGATGACGGCCAAGCGAATCCTCGTCGTCGAGGACGAAAAACCGATTCGTGATCTGATCGCCTTTGGATTGCGGCGCGCCGGATACGAGGTCAAGGAGGCCGAGGATTGCCGCGAGGCGCGCGCGCGGATCGTCGACGTTCGGCCCGACCTCATGCTGATCGACTGGATGCTGCCCGATATGAGCGGGCTCGAGCTCACGCGATCGCTGAAGCGCGCCAAGGACACCGAGGAGATTCCTGTCATCATGCTCACCGCGCGGGCCGAGGAGCAGGACAAGGTCAGCGGTCTGGAAGGCGGCGCCGACGATTACATCATCAAGCCGTTCTCTCCCCGGGAGCTCCTCGCGCGCATTCAAGCCGTGCTGCGCCGCGCCGCCCCGGCCGGTTCCGGGGATGTCATGGAAGCGCAGGGGCTCAGGCTCGACGATTCCAGTCACCGGGTCAGCGCCGGGGATGCAGAGATCGCTCTCGGGCCCACCGAGTACCGGCTGCTGCACTTCTTCATGACGCATCCCGAGCGGGTGTTCAGTCGCGGGCAGTTGCTCGATCGGGTCTGGGGCGGCAATACTTACGTCGAAGAGCGTACAGTAGACGTGCACATCCGGCGCCTTCGCAAGGCGCTCGAACCTTTTACGCTGGAGGGATTGGTGCAAACCGTACGGGGCGCCGGCTA
Source organism: Steroidobacteraceae bacterium (assembly GCA_036501585.1). Classification (GTDB taxonomy): domain Bacteria; phylum Pseudomonadota; class Gammaproteobacteria; order Steroidobacterales; family Steroidobacteraceae; genus Bog-1198. The sequence goes on along the minus strand of DASYAC010000234.1, from coordinate 6,606 downwards.
TCGGTTTTCGACGCGCGACGGCTAGGGTTCGGCCGTCGGGTCGCGACAGACAGGGCTAACGGCTCGATCATGGCGTCGATGTGGACTTTCTCGGTCGTGCGGCTCGCGGGCATACTGTTGTCGGGGCTGTGCCTCGGTGCCCTGATCGGACCCATTTGGCTGTGGTTGCTGGCGGCGGCCTGCCTGTATATCGCGTGGCAGCTTTTCAATCTCTACCGCCTGGACCGCTGGTTGAGGCTGCGCTCGCAGCTCGACCCCCCCAACATCGGCGGCATCTGGGGCGACATCATCGGCCAGGTGGTGCGCCTGCATCGCCGCAAGCAGTTCCACAAGCAGCGCCTGATCCAGCTGTTCCGCGAGTTGCGCCGCTCGACCGCCGCGCTTCCGGACGGCGTCATCATCCTGAGCACCCAGAACGAGATCGTCTGGTTCAACCGGCAGGCCGCGCGGCTTCTCGGCCTCAGGCGCCCGGTCGACATCGGATTGCGCATCGACAATCTGATCCGCTCGCCCGAATTCGTTCTTTATCTGCACGGCGATGATTTTGCGCTGCCCCTGATCATCCGGCCGCCCGTGCAGGCGGAGCTTTACCTGGCGCTGCAGCTGGTGCCGTACGGCGGCGGCCAGTCGCTGCTTCTGGTCCGGGACGTCACGCGTCAAATGCGCCTCGAGGCGATGCGCAAGGATTTCGTGGCGAACGCCTCGCACGAGCTACGCACGCCGCTCACCGTCATTTCCGGATATCTCGACACCATGGCCGACGACTTCGGCGTCGATCAGGCCTGGGCGGGACCGATCCGCGACATGCGCGCGCAGGCGCAGCGCATGAGCGCCATCATCACCGACCTCCTGGAGCTCTCGAGGCTGGAATCCGCCGACGGCGAAGCGCCGCGCGAGTCGATCGACGTGCCGGGGATGCTCGAACGGATGCACCGCGACGCCTTGGCGGCCAGCGGCCGGCCGCGCCACGTGCTCCTGGAGCTCGATTCCGCCGACGGATTGTTCGGCGCCCCGCATGAAATCGAGTCCGCGTTCACCAACCTGCTGGTCAACGGCCTGAAATACACGCCCGGGGACGGCACCGTGCGCATGCGGTGGTGGAGCGATGAGAACGGCGCCCATTTCGCCGTGATCGACACCGGCATCGGCATCTCCGCAGAACACATACCGCGGCTCACCGAACGCTTCTACCGGGTCGATGCGGGACGGTCGCGGGGCGAAGGCGGCTCCGGGCTCGGCCTTGCGATCGTCAAGCACGCCATGCAGCGCCACGGCGGCTGGCTCGATGTTCGCAGCACCGAAGGCAAGGGAAGCGCATTTACCTGTCATTTCCCAGTGCAGAGAATCAGCCGCCTGGAAACGCGCGCCGACGCCGGCGAGATGGACGCGGGCGCGGGCAGCAGATGACGTCACAAATCTTCCTCAACCTGTTGACGTCCGGGGTAATCGGATGTAAACGCAATATGCGCGCACGCCGACGATGGAGCTTGACTTCAAGGTAGACGACATGGAAACCGCCGATCTTTCGCACCACATCTCCCGCCGCTTCAACGAGGACCTGGAGAAGGTGCGCACGCAGGTTTTGCAGATGGGCGGATTCGTGGAGCAGCAGCTTCACAAGGCCATCCTCGCGCTGGTCGAGGGTGACAGCCGTCTCGGAGAGTCGGTGGCCACCGATGACTACAAGGTCAACGTCATGGAGCTGTCGATCGACGAGGAGTGCAGCCGCATTCTGGCGCTGCGCGCGCCCGCGGCCGGGGATCTGCGGGTGATCGTCGCCATCATCAAGACCAGCACCGATCTGGAGCGCATCGGCGACGAGGGCGAGAAAATCGGCTACATCGCCTCGCGCCTTGCGACCATGGAGCGTCCCGCCGACAAGTATCGGGAGGTCAAGCACCTGGGGCGGCAGGTCGCGCAGATGGTGCACGATGCGCTCGATGCCTTCGCGCGCATGGATTCCGCCGCGGCGCTTCGAACTGCGCAAGAGGACAAGCTGGTGGACGACGAGTACGAGTCGATCCAACGCCAGTGCATCACCTTCATGATGGAAGATCCCCGCGCCATACGCCGGGCGCTCGAGATCATGTGGATCGTGCGAGCCCTGGAACGGATCGGCGATCACGCCAAGAATATCTGCGAGTACGTGATCTACATGGTTCACGGCAAGGATATCCGCCACACCTCGCTCGAGGATGTCGCCAAGCAGATCGATGCCGCGCAGTCCATAGCGCGCCGCTGATGACCGCTCGCAAGGCGAACTCCCTGGGTGCCATCGCCTGCGCGGCGCTCTTGGGCTACGCGTACTACGCTCAGTTCGTGATGCACCTGGAACCGTGCCCGCTCTGCATTTTTCAGCGTTTGGGGATATTCGCCGTCTGCGTCGTGTTCGCGCTCGCCGCCCTGCAGGACCCGCCGGCGTGGGGGCGCCGGGTCTACGCCGCCCTGATTGCGCTCGCCGCGCTCGCCACCGTCGGGGTGGCGGCACGCCATCTGTATATTCAAAGCCTGCCGCCCGGGAGCGTGCCGGCCTGCGGCGCATCGCTCGACTTCATGCTGAAGGTGTTTCCGCTGACTGACGTGCTCGTCAAAGTGCTCACCGGATCCGGCGAGTGCGCCAAGGTCACGTGGCGCTTCCTCGGACTCCCGATGCCCGCCTGGGTGCTGATCGCCGCGATCGCTCTGGGGGCGTGGGGCCTGTGGGCGAATCTTCGCCGCCGGCCGCCGGTGCTCAGGTTCTGATGCCGAAAACCCTGGATCTCACCCGCGACTTGATGTCGCGAGCATCCGTCAGCCCCACCGACGGCGGATGTCAGGCCCTCCTGTGCGAGCGGCTCGAGGCGCTCGGATTCGCGATCGAGCATCTGCGCTTCGGGATCGTCGATAATTTCTGGGCGCGGCGCGGCTCCGAGGGCCCCGTATTCTGTTTCGCCGGACACACCGATGTGGTGCCGCCCGGCCCGCTCGAGGAGTGGAGCAGCGATCCATTCGAGCCCTCCGTGCGCGATGGGATGCTCTATGGGCGCGGCGCGGCGGACATGAAGAGCGGGCTTGCCGCCATGGTGACCGCCTGCGAGGAGTTCATCGAGCGCCATCCACGCCATCGCGGCAGCATCGCCTTCTTGATCACCAGCGACGAGGAGGGGCCGTCGGTGGACGGCACGCGGCGGGTGGTCGAAGTGCTGAGGAACCGCGGCGAGTCCATCGATTGGTGTCTGGTCGGCGAGCCTTCGAGCGAGGAGGTGCTCGGCGATACCCTGAAGATCGGCCGACGCGGCAGCTTGAGCGGGCGGCTCACGGTGCACGGAGTGCAGGGACACATCGCCTACCCGCAGTTCGCGGACAATCCCATCCACGCGCTGGCTCCCGCGCTCGCCGAGCTGGCCTCGCGCACCTGGGATTCGGGCAACCGGCATTTTCAGCCGACCAGCTTTCAGATGTCGAACATCGCTGCGGGAACGGGGGCGCCGAATGTCATCCCGGGTGAGCTCAAGGCGCGGTTCAATCTGCGCTTCTCGACCGAGCAAACGGTCGAGTCGCTCCAGGCGACCGTCGGGCGCATCCTGCGCGAGCATGGCGTCAGGCACTCGCTCGAGTGGTTCATCTCGGGATATCCGTTCCTGACCGTGCCCGGAACCTTGTCGGAGGCTGCGAGCCGGGCGGTGCGCGAAGAGCTCGGGGTGACTCCGAAGCTATCCACGGGCGGCGGAACGTCGGACGGCCGATTCATAGCGCCCATGGGCGCGCAGGTCATCGAGCTTGGCGTGGTCAACTCGACCATCCACAAAGCGAACGAAAGCGTGAACGTGGAGGACATCGAGCGGCTGCACCGCGCGTACCGCAGAACCCTGGAGCTGTTGCTGGCGCAGTAGCCGTTGCGGAGGCACTCGATGTTGCTGGTTGACCAAACGACTGCGCGGCCTCGAGGGCCGCGCAGTCGCCAATCAGATCGGCCGGCCCTCGCGCCGGTTTACTCCACGCTGTATCCCCGGCCTTCCAGGCAAGCCGCCTGGGCTCGCATGTAGTCGGGACGCTTGGCCGCCGGTGCCGCGGCGCCGGTCGTCGGGTCGTAGCCCGTCTGACCCACAGCCCACTTATGACACTCGTACTTGTCCTTCGATTGCTGCTCGGCCGTCTGGCCGTTCTTCGGGTACGCGATCAATTCGCCGCTGCCGGCGCCGGCCGGCGGCGCGCCGCCGGCCGCACCGGCCTGCTGCTCGAGCCCTTCCGGGGGAGCGACGGTCTCGTACTGCTTCACGTTCGGGTCATACGTGTAGTAGGTGTTATCGGCGTAGTAGTACGGCACGCCGCCCCACCAATACGTTTGGTAGTACAGCGGCAGGGTCGCGAAGTACAGCCCCAGACCCAAACCGCCCCAGCCCCATCCGCAGCAGCCCCAGCCGCCGTAACCGTACCCGCCGCGCCAGCCGTAGCCGCCGCGATAGCCGTAGCCGCCGCGATAGCCATAACCACCGTGATAGCCGCCACCCCGGTAGCCGCCGTAACCACCCGCATGTCCGCCGGAAAAGTGACCGCCGCCGCCGACGTGACCGCCACCCCCGCCTGCGTGGCCTCCGCCGCCATGTTGAGCGAGCGCGCTGGTCGACATGACGGCCGCCATGGCGAACGTGCCGAGGAAAACGGAGACTTTTCGTATCAGGTCAGGACTTTCCATAACGTCACCAGGTCGTAAAATACCCTTCAACAACGCGCAACCTACACCTTGGTTGACCGCGCGGAGCGGATTCCGATCACCGTTCCCGCCATCCCGGTTGACTGCCCCGGACCGCATCGGTTCAACCGTCGGCGGCGTGCGCGGCGGCGCGGCGCTTGTTCGATCGCGGCCGTAGACGGCGTTCGGCTGCGCCCGAGGCGGCTCGCTTGCGTAAGTCGCTCAAGCAGCGGTTGGCGAGCGGCTGGAGGCCGGATTCGAGTTTCCGATAGGACGCCACGAGCCGGCTGCCGAGAGGGGTGAGCACGGCACCGCCGCCATGGGCGCCGCCCGTGGTCGTGTCGACGACCGGCTGATCGAAGCTTGCATTGAGGTCCGCCATCAGCAGCCACGCACGGCGATAGCTCATCTTGAGAACGCGTGCGGCTTGCGACAGCGAGCCGCTGCGATCGATGGCCTCGAGCAGCTCGATTTTGCCGATACCGACGGAGCACCGGCTGCCGAAGTCGACGCGAAAGCGAACCGTCAGGGCATCCGACATGCTCAATCTCCGGAGGCGCGAACGATGACGACCCTGACCGCGGCCTCGCTCGCGCCGCTCAATTGCAGAATCAGCGGCTTCTTGGCCTCGAGCGCGAACTGGACGATTTTGCGCGGCGCATCGCAGCCATGCTGTCCCTCATAATCGGAGGCAGGCAGGAGGCGGGCGTCCGCGACGACGTCGATCCACATCGGTAGATCGACCGCCACCCGGTAGTTGCCGGTCACGGGCGCGTCGAAGGCCAGAACGCCCGAATAATTTCCTTCCGGAGGCGACGCCTTGCCCGGAGAGGTCGGAAACAGGACCTGCGCCGCCGGCGCGAGCTTGACTCGATAGGCGCGGTTCGTCGCGATGCGCGGCGGTGCCCGTCCGTCCTGCGCCGCGGTAATGGACGACGCCGGCGCGGCGAACAAGGCGCGCTCCCGCGTCACGTCCCATTTGTATCTCGCACAGGGATCGGCGGCCACGGAATTTTGCTGCGCAAATGCCGAGAGCGGCGCTGCCGCAATCAGCGCGGCGGCGGCCAAGGCGGCGGCCAAGGTGAGCAATCGCATCGTTCGGTTTCCCGGGGTCACGGGTGAATAGCATACTTCATTGTCGGCCGAGCCCTACATTCAGCATCGAATCAGCATCGAAACTCCAGCCGCGGGCGATGTGTCCAAACGAAAGCGGATGTGTCCACAACGGACGAGGAGGGTTCTCCATGTGCGAACGCTCTTGGACTCGGGTGAATATCGGGGCATGGCTCGGGATCGCGGCGCTGATCGCCGGCTGCGCGGCTCAGCCGCCCTCCGACGAGCGCGAGATGCGCTTGGGCGACAGCCTGCGGCTCTACGATATGTACGACAATTCGCGCGACTGGGGCCCGAGCTTCCTGGTCGGTCCGCCCGCGCATCAGATGGGCGATCAATCCCGCATCGACGATACGCGTCTCGTACCGCGAGTGGACAGCCAGGATGGAACCGCCGCGGACCCCTCGGTCCCCCCGGTCTCGTCGGCGATGCCGCCGCCCCTGACGGCCAAGGCGCTGCCTGCGGTCCCCTGAGGCTGCAAGCGGTCGGGTCGGGCGCAAGCGGTCGGGTCGGGCGCAGGCGGTCGGGTCGGGCGCAAGCGGTCGGGTCGGGCGCAGGCGGTCGGGTCGGGCGCAGGCCGTCGAGGCGGGCGCAAGCGGTCGGGTTGTCAGGGGACGAAGCGAGCCGGCCCCACCCCCAACCGAATGCGGACCATCGTTCCCTGCGGGCCTGACTCGAGAGTGAGGTCCGCGCCGATGGATTCGGCCTGCTCCCGCAGGCCCAACAAACCGTAGTGACCCGGCCGCGGTGCGACGGGGTCGAAGCCGACGCCGTTGTCCTCGATTCGAAGCTCGATCCGCCCATCGTCGATGGTTTTGAGC
>DASYAC010000233.1:0-10943 GCA_036501585.1 Steroidobacteraceae bacterium | reverse complement strand
TTACGTCGGCACCGGCGATTGCGGCAGCGCGACCGCGGGTGCTCATCGCACAGAGTCCCTGCATCAGTTCCACGACATCTTCAGGGCGTGGCGGCACGAAGTCCACCGTGTCACGGTATCTCGAATGGCCGCCCAGCCAATTTTGCGTGGATCGATAGGCAAACTCATGAAAGCGCGGTTCGAGAATGGAGTTTTGGGCGCGAACAAAGCTCTCTTGCGTGAGAGGCTCACCGGCAGGGGCTGTTTTCAAAAGATTCAGGAAGCGCTGGGTCCGGTTTGCACTCGGACGCTCGCGCTCAACCTCATAGGTCGAACGAGTCTCTTTGAGATACAGGTATTGCGCTGCGCGACGAAGCAGGTCGGGCGGATATTTCGCGAGAATCCGAGCCACCTCTGCCTTCAAGTCTCTGCCAAGGTAGGCGCGAATAGCGGCGTTCTTTCGCACGAGCGGACAGAAATCGGGAGTGCCGGGAAGATTATTGCGAACTCGAAATTTAGGATCAAGGTCTTGTGTCGCGCCGAGACCAAATTGCAGGTCTTCGTCCAAGACCGACACCCAGTTGAATTTGTTGCTCAAGGGCGGAACGTTCAAGGGGGTCTTCGTGAGCCATTCGAAAAGGAAGCCTGCTCGGCGCGCGTACGTGGAGGTTGGGCTGCGCGTAAGCCACTCTTCCAATGGCGCAGGACCGAAATGCTCGAAGAGTGCATCGAGCACTTGCAGGTTCAAGCCTTCGTAGCGCAGCGCAAATTGCAGGCCGCCGCTGAAACTTTCCTCAGGCGCATACTCTGCATTGAAGGTCAGAACCTCGGTGTGCCCCTCCATCTGCACCGCGCGGTGCCGTGTGCGGCTGTCGATCCGAGCCACCTGGTTCAAAGGTGTAACGTCCAAGCCCGAGTCAACAAATTTGGCGTAGCCAACGGGGAAAACATCCATCATGGCTCCCTAAAACGCATGCTAATTCCCTAAACTCTATGCATATAAGAATAATATCCCTAATTCTTATGCTTGTTGCCAAATTTACCCGAAATCGCTTGGCGGATGCCTAAAACACCTGCAACGGCGACCAAATCTCCCTAAATCGTGTGCAACGCAAGGATAACGGCTTGGCGCTGCGCGTGACGCGGGCACGGAGCAGGAGCGGTGAGGGTGGGATATGTCCGGGGATTTATGGATGCGGCCCACCGGCCCCGTCAATAGCGGATCAGCGCGGACCCCCAGGTGAATCCCCCGCCGAACGCCTCGAGCAGCAGAAGCTGTCCCCGCTTGACGCGCCCGTCGCGCACTCCGGTATCGAGCGCCAGCGGCACCGAGGCCGCCGAGGTATTGCCCTGGTCGGCGATCGTCACGATGACGCGCTCCATGGGCAGCTCGAGCCGCTTGGCGATGGCTTCGATGATACGGATATTGGCCTGGTGGGGAATGAGCCAGTCGAGATCTCTCTTGGTCAGATTGTTCGCGCTCAAGGTCTCGGTGACCAGCTGTCCCAGCGTGTTGACGGCGACTTTGTAGACCTCGTTGCCCTTCATCTGTACGGCCGCCTTGCCCTCGCGCACCAGATGGAACCCTTTGGACACGCCGTCGGGATACATCAAAAGATCCTTGTAGCGGCCGTCCGAATGCAGACGCGTGCTGATGATTCCCGGCTCCTCGGAAGGCTTCAGAATCACCGCGCCGGCGCCGTCGGCGAAGAGCACGCAAGTCCCCCGATCGGTCCAGTCGACGATTCTCGTCAACGTCTCGGCCCCGACGACCAGCGCGCATTTCGATTCGCCCAGGCGCACGAACTTGTCGGCGACGCCGAGCGCATACATGAAGCTGGTGCACGCGGCTTCCAGACTGAACGCCGGGCAGCCATGCTGAATGCCCAGCCGCTCCTGGAGGAGCGTCCCGACATTGGGGAACACCAGATCGGGCGTCGTGGTTCCCACGCAGATCAGGTCGATGTCCGCCGCGGCGACTCCCGCGGCCTCGATTGCGCGCCGGGCCGCATGTTCCGCGAGATCGGTGGTGGTCTCGCCCTCGACGACCACGTGCCTCCGCTCGATTCCGGTACGGCTGCGAATCCACTCATCGCTGGTGTCGACCAGCCGTTCCAATTCGGCATTGGTCAGGATTTTTTCCGGCAGGTAGCTTCCGGTCCCTGCGATGCGTGAATACATGGCGACCCTTTATCTTGTCAGGGCGTTGTGCCCAGAGGCTTTGCACAGAGTTGCTGCGCGATCTTGGCCGGGACCCCGTTTCGAGCCTCCATCACGGCGACCTCGATCGCGCGTTGGAATCCGAATAGATCGGCGCTGCCATGGCTCTTGATCACGATCCCGCTCAATCCCACCATGGTGGCGCCATTGTATCGCCTCGGATCGAGCCGGGTACGCAATGCACGCAGGCTCGGACCCGCGGCTACCGCTCCGAGTTTGCGGGCCGCGTTCCGCGTGAACTCTTCGCGCAGCGTGTCGGTGATCAGCCGCGCCGCGCCCTCCATCGTCTTCAGGGCGACATTGCCGGTGAAACCGTCGGTGACGACCACATCCACCTTGTCCGAGAAAATATCGTGTCCTTCGACGAAACCCACGTAATTGACGCCGCTCGAGGCGATCAGGTTATGCGCGCTCTGCACCGTCTCGTTGCCCTTGATCTCCTCTTCGCCGATGTTGAGCAAGCCCACCCTCGGCCGCTCATGTGCGCCTTCCAGATCCTGAGCGAGCACCGAGCCCATGACGGCGAATTGGGAGAGCTGATCGGGCGTGCAGGAGGCGTTCGCACCGAGATCGAGCATGTAGGTGTGTCCGCCGCGCGAAGGGATGAGCGACACGATGGCGGGACGCTCCACCCCGGGAAGCATCTTGAGCACGAAATGCGACATGGCCATGAGCGCGCCGGTGTTGCCGGCGCTCACGCAGGCGTTCGCCTCGCCGGCTTTGACCAGATCGAGGGCGCGGCGCATGGAGGAGTCCTTCTTGCGCCGCAACGCCTCGCGCGGCGGATCGTTCATCTCCACCACCTGTTCGGCGAACAGACAGTCGATATTCGCGGGCTTCACGGACCCGAGCCGGTGATCGAGTTCCGACCGCCTGCCGACCAAGGTGAAGCGAACGTCCGGGAACTCGGCGGCCGCCGCGAGCGCCGCAGGCACGCAAACCGAGGGCCCGCAGTCGCCGCTCATGGCGTCGATGGCAATGTGAAGGGGCGCGGACACGGGATTGCGCGTTTTTTTGAAAGAGCCTCAGGCAGGGCGCGAGGCGCCGCCGTGCGGCTCGCGATCTATTCTTCGGCCCCTTCGGCGTCGGCGTCCGCCTTGGTCTTCAGCACCTTCTTGCCGCGATAGAAGCCATCGCGGGAGATCCGATGCCGGGAATGGGTTTCACCGCTCTTCGAATCGATCGACACGGCGGGCGCCGCGAGCGCGGAGTGCGATCGGTGCATGCCGCGCTTGGACGGGGTCTTTCTGCTTTTTTGAACTGCCATGGGTGCTATGTCCTGTCACGTTTTCTTCAACAACTCTTTGAGCCCGCCGAACGGACGGCGCATCGCGCCCGGATCCTCGGCGTACTCCGGATCGCCGGAGAGGCTCGGTGCGTTACCGCAACTTTCCGGCTCTTCGCAGGCCGGCACGATCGGCAACGCCAACAACAACTCTTCCTCGGCCAGATCCCGCAACGAGACCCTGCCTCCCTCGGCGCGATAAACCTCGCGCTGCGCGTCCGCGGTATCGGCCGCGTGGTCCTCGGCAAACTCGACCGCGCTGCCGCCGCCGACTTCTAGAACGAACCCCTGCAGGCAGCGCTGACATCGCAGCCGCGGTGCTGCACGAATCTCCACACTCGCGCCCGCACGGCCCGAGATCGTCTTCGAAAACGCAAACTTCGCGTGAACGACACCGCGCGAGTCCGTGAGGACGTCCTTGAGCCGGCCCAAATCGGCCAGCGCGTAGACTCGCTCCAGCACCGCGCCTTGCTCGGACAGCTGTGCGCAATCGACGAGCTCTGGCGGGCCGGCTGCCATGGGCCGCGTATAATAGGGCCCGTCCCCACCCCTGTCAAAATGAACGCGGTGCAAGTCGTTGTTTTTGAAGTCCCCACCTGAACCGGGCCAACTCGACCCTCGAGCCGGGCTGGTTTTGGCCTCCACTTCCAGCTATCGCCGCGCGCTCCTCACCCGGGTATGTGCCTCCTTCCGGTGCGTCTCGCCCGGCATCGACGAGACACCGCAGGCGGGGGAATCGGCCTTTGCGCTGGTCACCCGGCTGTCGCTCGCCAAGGCACGGGAAGTTGCCTCGCGGCAGCCGGATGCCTGGGTGATCGGGTCCGACCAGGCTGCGGTGCTTCTGGACGCTTTTCAGCAGGAGACCATTCTGGGTAAACCCGGCACCGAGGCCCGCTGCGCCGACCAGCTCAGAGCCTGTTCCGGCAAGACGGTGGCCTATCTCACCGGGGTCGCCGTGGTGCGCCGGTCGCCAGCCGCCGAGTTCGAATTCGTCGATACCACCCGGGTTACTTTCCGCGTCCTCGATGAGGACACGATCGAGCGCTACATCAGCCGAGAGTCTCCCCTGGACTGCGCCGGCGGCTTCAAGAGCGAGGGCCTCGGCATATCGCTCTGCGCATCGATCGACAGCGACGACCCGAGCGCGCTCATCGGGCTGCCGCTGATCCGGCTGTGCGAGGTACTGCGGCGCGTGGGCTTCGACATTCCCTGAAGCCGCGCGCGGCCTACGAGCCGGCAGGCTCAAGATCGGCGGCGGCTCGCACGCCGCGGCGACTTGCGTTTGGGCACGGCGATCGCATCCAGCACGGCGGCCAGGTCCTCCGGCAACGGCGCGCTCGCGTGAAAGGGCACGCCCGAACCGGGCCAATCGAACGCGACGGATCGAGCGTGCAGGAAGATGCGCTTCAGGCCGAGGCGCTTGAAGTCCGCGTTGCGATCGCGATCGCCGTACTTGTCGTCGCCCAGCAGCGGATGACCTGCAAAGGCCGCGTGCACCCGGATCTGATGCGTGCGTCCGGTCGGAATGTCCACTTCCATGAGCGTCGCCGCGCTTGCAAAGAATTGGACCGGCTTGAACACGCTCACCGAGCTCTTGCCGGCGGCGGCGACGCGCACGTGCCGCTCGCCGTGGCTGCGGCCGTCGGTCGCGAGCGGTGCGTCGATCCGCTTGGTGCCGAGCTGCCAGCTGCCCGACACGAGCCCGAGGTAGGTCTTGTGCATCCCGGAGTCGCGGATCAGCGCATGGAGCGCCACGAGCGTCGCGCGATCCCGTGCCACGCACAGGCACCCGCTGGTATCCCGGTCGAGCCGATGAACGAGCTCGAGCGTCTCCCGCGGGCGCGAGGCGCGAAGCGCCTCGATGACGCCGAAGCTCATGCCGCTCCCACCGTGCACCGCGACTCCCGGTGGCTTGTTGATCACCAGGAGGTGTTTGTCCTGGAAAATCACCGACTTCTCGATGAGCTCCTGAAGGCTCGAGGAGGGCCGGCCGGGTTCCCCGGAGTCATCGATGCGCACCGGAGGCAGCCTGACTTCATCGCCCGCCGCCATCCGATACTCGGCGTCGACGCGCTTTTTGTTGACCCGTACCTCGCCCTTGCGAAGCAGACGGTAGACCCGGCTCCTCGGTACGGACTTGAAGTGCCGCATCAGGAAGTTGTCGATCCGCTGACCCGCTTCCTGCTCGGTGATGGTGCGCAGTATCACGGAGCTCTTCGCCGCCGCGGACCGCATCGGTGCCGCAATTTCTTCTTTCATATCTCGCATCTTACGCTCGCTGATCATCTAAGACATTGATTACATTGACCCTAGCAGCCGGCTATGGTATTGTTTCATTACCGTGTCGAGCGCCCGCACTTTTTGAAGGGGAGCGAGGGCTCGAATATCTATGTAGTTCTATGTGGGTAGGACGAGCCGACACCGGTTTCGGCGGCGGCCCCAACCATTTGGGGGCGCCGCATATTAGTTGGTTCTGGACATCCAGACCATCGCTCGGCCGATGAGCCAATGCCGGATATCCATCGCGAACAGCCGGATATCCGACAGGCGTTAACCGAGAACAAGGCCCCGGGCTTGCTGTATACGTTTTGGCAAAATTGGGTGGGATCGATGCCGTTCGCGTGGCTCGCGATCGGCGTATCCCTATTCCTTGCTGCCGTTGTCACTACGGCGATGGGCCGTGTCGCGGCCCCGGCCCTTATTCTCGAACCCTCCTCCTCGGCCTCTACCATCTTAGTTGGGGCAAATGAAAAGAATGCTCGTCAACGCAGTTCAAGAAGAAGAACTGCGAGTCGCACTCGTCGACGGTCAGAAACTCTACGACTTATCGATTGAGATCCCATCCCGGGAACAGAAAAAATCCAATATCTATAAAGGCCGAATCACCCGCGTAGAGCCGAGCCTCGAAGCGGCATTCGTCGAATACGGCGCTCAGCGCCACGGCTTCCTTCCGTTGAAGGAGGTCTCCAAGGAGTATTTCCGTTCCCAGCCCTCCTCGGGCGGACGGCTCAACATCAAGGATCTCCTGCAAGAGGGCCAAGAGCTCATCGTGCAGGTGGAGAAGGAGGAGCGCGGCAACAAAGGCGCCGCTCTCACCACCTTCATCAGCTTGGCGGGGCGGTTCCTGGTGCTCATGCCGAACAATCCCCGCGCGGGCGGCGTTTCCCGCCGCATCGAGGGCGAAGATCGCGATCAGATGCGCGAAGCCATGAACGATCTGGTGATCCCAGACGGCATGGGCGCGATCGTGCGCACCGCGGGCGTCGGGCGCTCGACGGAAGAATTGCAATGGGATCTCAATAATCTCAAGGCCGCCTGGGATGCCATCGGCCAGGCGCACCAGGGCCGTCCCGCGCCGTTTCTGATATTTCAGGAAAGCGACGCCGTCACGCGCGGCCTGCGCGACTATTTCTCGGACGATGTCGGCGAGTGCGTGATCGACCAGCCCGAGGCCTTTCAGAAGGCGCAGGAGTACATGCAGCGCTTCATGCCGCCGGATGCGCAGCGCAAACTCAAGCTCTATCAAGATCCGGTGCCGCTGTTCACGCGCTATCAGATCGAAAGCCAGATCGAGTCGGCGTACTCGCACAAGGTTACCCTGCCCTCCGGCGGGAGCCTCGTCATCGATCACACCGAGGCGTTGGTCTCCATCGACATCAACTCCGCGCGCTCGACGCGCGGGGGAGACATCGAGGCGACCGCCCGCAATACCAATCTGGAGGCCGCGGAGGAGATCGCCCGGCAGCTCCGTCTGCGCGACATCGGCGGATTGATCGTGATCGATTTCATCGACATGGAGTCGACGGCCAATCAGCGCGCGGTCGAGGACATGCTGCGCGATGCGGTGAAGATGGACCGGGCCCGGATCCAGCTCGGCCGGCTCTCGCGCTTCGGCCTCCTGGAGCTCTCGCGGCAGCGGTTGCGTCCGGCGCTGAGCGAGACCACCCACATCAACTGTCCCCGCTGCAGCGGCATGGGGACCATTCGCGGCGTCGAGTCCATGTCGCTCGCGCTGCTGCGCCTGATCGGCGAGGAAGCACGCAAGGAACGGACCGGCCGCGTCATCGCTCAAGTGCCCGTGGACGTGGCCACGTATCTCATGAACGAGAAGCGGGAGTGGCTGAGCCAGATCGAGGTGAGAGACAAGGTATCGCTGGTGATCGTGCCGAATCCCCACCTGCAAACGCCCGCCTACAGCCTGCGCCGCATTCGGGACGACGAGAAGGAGTTGCCCGAAAACACGACCGTCAGCTACCAGATCGCCGAACAGCCGGTGCTCGACGATTCCGACATAGGCACTCGCGACAAGAAACCCCAAGGAGAGGCGCCGCTGGTGCCTAGCATCCTGCCGGTTGCCGCATCGCCCATTCCGATGCCGGAGCCGGAAGCGCCCGCTGCCGCGCCGGTTGCCGTCGCGGCCGCCGCAGCACCCCAGGTCGGCATATTCGTGCGCCTGTGGCGCTGGCTGTTCGGCAGCCCGGCGCCGCAGACCGCGGCCAGCGCGTCCTCCGAGGGGGGTACTCACGCTCAGCGCGATCGTTCGTCGCATCGCGAGGCGCGCCACGACCGCTACCGCACCGGCGATCGAGATCGCGGCAGGGACCGGGGCCGGGATCGCGACGGGCGACGGGACGGCGGCCGCGACCGGGATGCACGCCGTGATGGGCGCGCACGCATGGAAGGCGACCGCGCTCGCAGCGACACCGATCGGCCTCGCGGCGAAGGCCCGCGCCGCAGCGAGAGCGCTCGCGCCGAGCAAGCGCCTCGCAACGATGCCGCCTCACGGAATGACGCTTCACGGAATGACGCCTCACGGAATGACACCGCACGCAACGACGCCTCACGCACTGAAGGACCGCGCAGCGACGGCCCCCGGAGCGAGGCGGGAACACCCCGGACGGAGCAAGCCTCGCGCGGAGACTCGCCGAGCCGCAACGCAGAACCTGCCGGCGAACGCCCGGAGCGCTCCGAGCGCGGCGGCCGCGGGCGACGCCGTCGCGGGCGTGGCGGACGGCGTGAAGTCGGCGAAGGCGTCGCCAACGGACAGGGCACCGCAGCCGCCGGCGGCGAGCCCGGCTCCTTCAATGGTGGACGGGCCGGCGGCCCGGATACCCGGTCGGAACCCCCGCCGGCACCCGCATCCCATTCCGCCGCATCGGAGTCACCCTCGGCCTCTCCCGCACCGAGCCCCGTCCCGGTCGCCGCGACTTCGGCTGCGGCGGCAGCGCCGAGCGGCGAGGCGCCAAGACCCCCTGCATCCACCCAGGAGAAGTACGTGGTGTGGTCGTCCGCGCCGAGCGACGCGCCCCGGAGCGGACCGGACGATCGGTAGGGACCCCAGGGCGCGGCCCCCCGCCGGTCTCAGGCAGGCCGGCGGCGGGGGCGCAACCGCAACCGTAGATTGAGAGCCGCGCTGACCGCGATCAAGGCGGTGGCGGCGCCCCGCAACACGGCGATCGCGGCACTGCTCAGCCCCCAGGAAATGTGGGTCACTGTCGCGACATGACGGCGCCCCAGGAAAAAAAGCTCGCTCAGAGCGGCGGCCGTCACGAGATAAGCGCAAATCCAGGCCCACCGCTCACCCCTCGTCAAGCGCCTTACTGCAGCGGCATCGCCGGGCGGGCCGGGGCGCAGGCCATACGCGAGAATGGCGATGACCACGACCAATCCCGCCACCGAATTCGCGTCCTGAAGGAGATGGGCCCCGGCCAGCCGGTGCCCTCCGACCTCGACCGCCGGGTCCTCCAGCGTCGGGAACATGCGCACTCCCCGTGCGCCCTCGTGAGTGAAGGCATCCCAGACCAGGTGGGTCACCGCACCGAACAGTACGCCGCAGGCAGCCAGTGCCCAATCCTTGAGGCTTTCCACGGAGGCGGGGGTGCGGAGGTCACGCCAGCGCGCATAGGCTCCCGGAGGAAAAAGCTCGATCAACGGCCACTTGATCAGCCACTGGAACATCCAATAGGTGGTCAGCCCGACGGGCAGGCAGAAGGTGATCAACGCATCCGCGCTATGCGTTTCGAACCGCGCCGGCTGCCAGGGTAAAAAATGTCCGAAGTCCGGCACCATGCTGCCGATGACCACGGCGGAGAGGAGGCCCCGGCGGGCGAGCAGTCGGGCGAACGGCAGGACGGTGGCGGGGTGGGATAAGGTAAACGGCATCAAGGGCTCGATGTCATCTCGTTGCAATATTACAGAACTATAAAGACCCAAGCTTTTACCCGCCCCGCGAGCACCCATGGCCACCCAAGCAGATGCCGTCATTTCGAGTCCAAAGGACTCACCGCTGGCCGCCCACCGGCCGAACCCCTGGTTCAACGTTCTCGCCGGTACCGTCGTCGTTGTCGGCATCATATATGCTGGCTATCACTTGGCGGACGACTTGTCGGTGGTGCGGGACACGCGAGCCTATCCCTTCGTTCTTCTGGGCATCGCGCTTTTCATCGCGCTTGGGTTCGAGTTCGTCAACGGATTTCACGATACCGCGAACGCCGTGGCGACCGTCATCTACACCCACTCGATGCCGCCGAATTTTGCCGTCGTCTGGTCGGGCGCGTTCAACTTCCTCGGCGTGCTGCTGTCGACCGGCGCGGTCGCGTTCGGAATCGTGTCGCTTCTGCCCGTCGAGCTGATTCTCCAGGTCGGGAGCGGCGCCGGCTTCGCCATGGTGTTCGCACTGCTCATCGCGGCGATCCTCTGGAATCTGGGTACGTGGTACTTCGGCCTGCCCTCCTCCAGCTCCCATACCCTGATCGGCTCGATCATGGGTGTCGGCCTCATGAACCAGCTCATGGCCTCGAGCAGCAGCGGCACGAGCGGCGTGGACTGGGGCCAGGCCACGAAGATCGGCGAGTCCCTGCTTTTCTCTCCCCTGGTGGGATTCAGCCTGTCCGCCGTACTGCTGCTCGCGGCCATGAAGCTCATCCCCATCCGGGCGCTCTACAAGGAACCGCAAGGCAATCAGCCGCCACCCGGGTGGATCCGGGGATTGCTGGTCCTGACCTGCACCGGCGTGAGCTTCGCGCACGGCTCGAACGACGGACAGAAAGGCATGGGTCTCATCATGCTGATTCTGATCGGCACCGTGCCCACCGCGTACGCGTTGAATCGCACCATGCACGAGCGGGACGTCGACAAGTTCGTCGCGATCTCGACGCAGGCCCAGACGGCCCTGAGCCGTTACGCGACCGGACCGGCACCGGCCGATCCGCACGCCGCCGCGATCGACATCGTCCGCACTCGATCGATCACCCCGGAAACCCTGCCGGCGCTCACGTCGCTGTCCGCCACCATCCAACAGCAGGTCAATGGGTTTCATTCGCTCGACAAGGTGCCTGCGGGCGATATGATCAACATCCGCAACGAGATGTACCTCGTGAGCGAAGGGCTGCGACTGCTCGGCAAGACCCCTGCCATCGGCGTATCCGACGCCGACAAGAAGGTGCTCGGACGATACAAG
>DASYAC010000232.1:0-26496 GCA_036501585.1 Steroidobacteraceae bacterium | reverse complement strand
TGGTCGTGTTCCTGCTCGCCCATACCGCGGACGTGGACATCCTGCCGAACACCAAGAACATTCAGATTCCGCAATCGCTTTCCGACCGCAAACCGAGCGCCGCCGTGGTGGTGATGGTGACCAAGGATTCGGTATTCGTCGACGGCAAGCTCGTGGGATCCGTGGCCGACGTGGTCGCGAGCACCGCGCCGGTTTTCGCTCCCTTGAAGACCGCGCTGATGGCGCAAAACGACAAGATTCTGCGCGGCGAGCGGCAGGCCGACATCTCCAAGCGCGAAGTCACCATCATGGGCGACAAGAACCTGCCCTACAGCGTTCTGAAACGAATCATGCTCACCTGCAGCGACGCCGAGTACGGCAAGGTGTCGTTTGCGGTCGTCGAGCGTGAGAAGGCCGCAAGCTGATGGCCGCCGCGGCAAATCCCGCTCAGCGCACCGGGGCGGTGGCGCTCGCTCCCTATTTTCGCCGCTATGAGCTGCCCTGGTCTCCCTCCGAGGAGATGGAGCGGCGCTTCCGCGTCATCCTGCGCAATCTCGTCATCGCGTTTGCGATCATCGCCGTGATCATTCCGTTCCTGCCGAGGCGCGAGCGCGTGGTGAATACCGAGTCGCTGCCGGAACGCGTGGTGCAGCTGGTGCTGGAGCCCCCGCCGCCGCCACCTCCTCCGCCTCCCCCGAAGCCGGAGAAGCCCGTCGAGAAGGCACCGGTCACCGCCAAGCCCGTTCCGCCGGTGGACGCGCGCGTCAAGGCCTCGAAGAGCGGACTTCTCGCCAGCATGGACGATCTGGCGGCGCTGCGAGACATCAATCTGGACAAACTGGCCAAGAACCAACCGAAGACCACCGATCCCGGCGACGTGACCGAGGTTACCCGTTCTCTCATCACCTCCAAGGCGGGCGGCACCAGCGGCGGCATCAGCGCCCCGACCAGCTCGGGATTGGCCTCCGGCGGAGGATCCTTGAACGGTATCCGAACCGCGCAAATCAAGGATCCGACGCTCGCCACCGGCAACCACGGCAGCACTCACGCGGGCGGCAGCGGCAAGGCCTCGCGCGGCGCCGACGAGATCGCCCTCGTCTTCACCCGCAACAAGGGTGCGATCGACGCCATGTATGCGCGGGCGCTCCGCGATAACCCGGCGCTGCAAGGCAAGGTGGTGATCGAGTTGACCATCGCTCCGTCCGGGGACATCACGGCGGCCCGGGTGATTTCGAGCGACCTGAACGACCCCGAGTTCGAATCGAAGCTGCTGGCCCGCATCCGGTTGTTCAAATTCGAAGCCAAGGATGTGGCGACCCTGACCGCGACCAAACCCATCGACTTCTTCCCGGCCGGATGAACATTCAATCTGAAATCGAGTTCTTCAGCGACCTGGGCCTGATCGACAAGGCCCGGTTCATCGTCCGTCTGATCGGCGAGGTGGCGGAAGAAGCCAAGGTCGGGGCGGGCGACGGACAGGATCTCGCCCGTCTCAAGTTCGCCAATGAAATCATGCAACGGCTGTCGCGTTTCAGCTTCCAGCTGCTGAGCGAGGATTCCGCGCGGCCGGCGGACGATGTGGTGATCCGGATGCTGCTGGGCCACCGTGCCGACAAGAACGCAGAGCGCATCATGCAGAACGCCTACCGGCGGGTGCTGACCAGCTTCGAGAGCTTCGATACCACGGTTCTCCTCAATTCCCATTAGAATTGGGGCCTCTCGGTGGGCATGTTCCCCCGCCGATCGACGGACCTCCTGATGATGTATCGCGAAGGTATTCAATTCCCGCCCAAAGATGCCGCGCTCCGTGAGGACGTGCATGCGCTCGGTGATCTCATCGGCGAGATCCTGCGCGACCAGGGCGGCGAGGCGTTCTTCGATCTCGTGGAGGGGGATCGGCGCGCCGCCATCGCGCGGCGCGAAGCGACGCCCGCCGGCGAGGAGCTCGAGAGACGCACTGCCGGGCGCGAGCCCGCGCTCGCCACCGATCTGACCCGGGCATTCTCCACCTGGTTTCAGGCGGTCAATACCGCCGAGAAAGTGCACCGCGTGCGCCGCCGGCGCCAATACCTGAGCGACACCAGCTTGAAGCAGCCCGGGGGCATCGCCGAATGCATCGCGCGCCTGCAGCGCGACGGCTACACGCTGGAGCAGACCCTGGCGCTCATCGGCTCGATGAGCATCGAGCCCGTCTTCACCGCCCACCCCACGGAGTCGACGCGGCGCACGGTACTGCGCAAGCAGCAGCACATCGCCCAGGGGCTCCTCGATCGCCTCAACCCGGCGTTGATGCGCGTCGAGCTCGATACGCTGTGGTCGCGCGTCCGGCTGGAGATCGCCAGCATCTGGCAGACCGAGGAGCATCCGCGCGAGGGCCTCACCGTGGCTGACGAGCGCGAGCACGTGCTTTTCTACCTGATCGAGATTCTCTACCGCGTGGTGCCGCTCTTCTACGAGGAGATCGAGGGGGCGCTGGCTCGCGCTTACGGCGTGACCGTCGAATCGCTCAACGTGCGCAGCATTCTCAAGTTCGGCTCCTGGGTGGGCGGAGACATGGACGGCAACGCCGACGTGCACGCGAAGACCATCCGCGAGACGCTGCATCGGCATCAGCAGCTCATCGTGTCCACGTATTTCAACGAGTGCGGGCAGCTGGCGGAAGCGCTGAGTCAGAGCGCGCGCCGGGTGGTGATCTCGGGCGCCCTCGCAGAGCGCATCGAGGCCTATACGTCGCTCCTGCCCGGGTCCCAGGCGCTCGCGCCGGCGCGTCACGACCGGATGCCGTATCGGATCTTTTTCGGCCAGATCGGCGAGCGCCTCAAGGCGACCTACGAGGGGCGCCCGAATGCCTATCAGAACAGCGACGAGCTTCTGGCCGACGTGAAACTCGCGGCCGACAGCCTGACCGCCAACCGGGGACGGCACGCGGGATACTTCCTGGTGCGGCGCTTCATCCGGCGCGTGCGCACCTTCGGGTTCCATATCGCAACCATGGACGTGACCCAGTCGGCGCACGTACACCACGAGGTGATCGCCCAGGGCCTCGGGATGCCGGAGTGGACGGCGCTGCCCCGCGCGGAGCGCCTGGCGCGCCTGCGCGAGCTCCTGGCTCGCGATCTTTCGCCGACGACGCCGCTCGATGCGGCCGGCCGGCGCCTCCTGTGGGTGTTCGACACCATTGCGCACGCCCGGCACAAATTCGGCGAACGCGCCATCGGCAGCTACATCGTCTCGGGCGCCGAGGGAGCCGATGACTTGCTCGCCGTGCTGTTGCTGGCCCGGTGGGCCGACACCACCGACAAGCGCACGGGAGAGTGCCGCCTCGATGTTGCGCCGCTCCTGGAATCGGTCGAGGCGCTGGAGAGCGCCGGGGAGCTGCTGCGCGGGCTGCACAAGGAGCCGGCGTATCGCCGGCATCTAGCCGTGCGCGGCAATCGACAGACCGTCGTGATCGGGTATTCCGACACCAACAAGCTGGCGGGCTTTGCGGCGTCCCGGTGGGCGCTGCAGGTCGCGCAACATCGGCTGCTGGAGGCCGCCCGCGATACGGCGCTCGCGCTGACCATCTTCTACGCCCGCGGCGGTACACCGGCGCGAGGCGGCGGACGAACCGAGAGCTTGGTCGAGGCGGCGCCGATCGGCGCCATCCGCGGCGTGCTGCGCCTGACCGAGCAGGGGGAGGTGGTGAACCAAAGCTACGGCCTTCGGCCCATCGCGATGCGCACGCTCGAGCGGACATTCGCCGCGGTGGCGCTCGCGACGGCGCACGCGGCCTCGCGCACCGCGCCGGCGCCCGGGTTCCTGGCGGCGATGCGCACCATCGCTTCGAAGAGTCTCGAGGCCTACCGCGGCTTGATATTCGACGGTGCGCGATTTGCCGAATATTTCCGGGCGGTCACGCCCCTGGACGTGATCGAGCGCATGCACATCGGCTCGCGGCCCGCGGTGCGCGAGAGCGGCGAGGGCATCGTGGCGCTGCGCCCCATACCCTGGGTGTTCGCCTGGACGCAGAGCCGGCACATGCTGCCGGGGTGGTTCGGGTTCGGCAGCGGCCTCGAGGCGGCGATCGTGGAGCACGGCGAGAGCGTCGTGCGTGAGATGCTGACACAGTGGCCGTTTTTCTCTCATCTCCTCGATGACGTGGAATCCATGCTGGCGCGAACCGATCTGGATATCGCCGCGCACTACGACGCGCTGGCGGAGGAGGGCCTCACCGTGTACGTCGATCCCATCCGCCGGGAATACACGCTGACGGTGGAACGCGTTCTGGGGCTCCGGGGAGCGGCGCGGCTGCTCGAGAGCGATCCGATCCTGCAGCGTGCGATCACACTGCGCAATCCCTACGTCGATCCCATGCATCTGATGCAGGTGGATCTGTTGAAGCGCTGGCGGGCGACCGATCGCAAGGACCCGGCGCTGTTCGGCGCGCTGCGCGCGACCATCAGCGGCATTGCGTCGGGCCTACAGGCGACCGGGTGAGGGGCGTGGCCCAATTCGGCTAGCACTCCGGCACGTTGACGGCGAGGCCTCCTTGCGAGGTTTCCTTGTAGATGGTCGACATGTCGAGGCCGGTTTGGCGCATGGTGGCGATCACCTGGTCGAGCGTTACCTTGTGCGACCCGTCGCCGCGCAGGGCGAGACGCGCGGCATTGATCGCCTTGACCGACCCCATGGCGTTGCGTTCGATGCACGGGATCTGCACCAGTCCCGCGACCGGATCGCAGGTCAGGCCGAGATTGTGCTCCATGCCGATCTCCGCCGCGTTCTCGACCTGCTCATTGGTGCCGTTCATTGCCGAGACGAGCCCCGCGGCCGCCATCGAGCAGGCGACACCGACCTCGCCCTGACATCCCATCTCCGCCCCGGAGATGGAGGCGTTTTGCTTGTACAGCATGCCCATCGCGGCGGCGCTCAGCAGGAAGCGCATCACGCCGGCGTCGTCCGCGCCAGGCTCGAAGCGCCGGTAATAGTGCAGCACCGCGGGAACGATTCCCGCCGCCCCATTCGTCGGCGCCGTGACCACTTGGCCGCCCGCGGCGTTCTCCTCGTTCACCGCCAACGCGTACACGTTGACCCAATCGAGGGCATGCATGGGGCTCGAGGGGTCGCCGCCCATCAATTGGCGGTAGAGTTTGGGCGCGCGCCGCCGCACGCCGAGAACGCCGGGCAGGAGGCCCTGCGCCTCGAAGCCGCGTCGCACGCAATCCTGCATCACCTGCCAGATGCACATGAGCCGCGCCCGAATGTCCGCCTCGCCGTACCAGGCACGCTCGCGCGCCAGCAGAAGCTCGTGAATCTCGAGCCCTTCCTGCCTGCAAAGCTCCAGGAGCCGCGCCCCGGACTCGAACTCGTACGGCGGCGGTGCACGCTTCTCGCCGTCGAAGGTCGATGCTCCGGCTTGCACGATGAAGCCGCCGCCGATGCTGTAATACTCTTCGCGGGCGAGCACTGCCAACGCGGCGTCATGGGCCGTGAAGCGCAGGCCGTTGGAGTGTCCCGGCAGCACCTGATCGATGTGGAACAAGAGGTTCAAGGGCTCATCGAAGGCGATCTCGTGGCGTCCCAGGAGACGTATGCGGCCCGTCGAGCGGATGCCATGCAGGGTCGGTTCGACCGCGGCGGAGTCGATCGTATCGGGACTCATGCCCGAGAGGCCGAGGAGAATCGCCCGATCGGTGCAATGACCGCGGCCGGTGAGCGCGAGCGATCCGTAGAGCTGCGCCGAGACTTGAGCGGTACGCTCGAGCAAGCCGCGGGCCGCGAGCAGCTCCACGAAGCTTCTGGCGGCATTCATCGGGCCCATGGTGTGGGAGCTCGAGGGGCCGATGCCGATCTTGAAAATATCGAAGACGCTGAGACTCATGGGAACCTTCTCCAAGGGGGACCCGGAATTCTACGCGGCCGCGCGGGAGGGCGCTGGTGATAGAATTCGCGTCAAACCTTCAACGCCAAACGGGGGAGAAGACCATGAATCGCCATACGATCGGCCGGCCGGCACTGCTGGCCGGTATCATCCTGGCCGCGGTCCAGGCGCCGGCGGCCCAGGCGCCGGCGCCGAAGATTCCGGACTTTCTGGCGGCGGCCGTTGCCGACCCTGCCCGTCCCGCAGCCGACGTCGAGCGCGACGTGAATCGCAAGCCGGCCGAGACGCTCGAGTTCGCCGGGCTCGCACCCGGATTCAAGGTCGCGGAGCTGCTGCCCGGCGGCGGATACTTCACGCGCATCATCAGCAAGGCGGTGGGAAGCACGGGCCACGTCTATGCGCTCGTACCGGCGCCGCGTTCCGATGCGCCGGCCGATGCCCCCGATTTCGCGGCGCGGGTCAAGGCAATTGCCGCCGACCCCAACTATTCCAATGTCAGCGTGGTGGTCGAGCCGTTCGCCGAGTTGAAAACGCCCGAACCGGTGGACCTGGTGTGGACTTCCCAGAACTATCACGATCTGCACAATCTACCGGGACTGAATCTCGTCGTTTTCAACCAATTGGTGTTCGAGGCGCTCAAGCCGGGCGGCATCTATCTCATCCTGGATCATTCCTCGGTGCCGGGGGCCGGCATCGGGGTCACCTCGACATTGCACAGGATCGACCCGAAGGCCGTGAAACGGGAAGTGCTGGCGGCAGGCTTCCAATTCGTCGGCAGCAGTAATCTCTTGCACCGGCCCTCGGATCCGCGCACCGCGAAGGTGTTCGATCCCTCGATCCGCGGCCGCACCGATCAGTTCATCTTGAAATTCCGCAAACCCGCCAAACCTTGACTCGCTCCGGCTGTCAACTAGCCTGACCCATATGCGTTTTTGATGGTTCAGGCTAGTCGACAGGATTTGCGTTGGTGGAACAGGGATTCAGAGGTTGCATTCATGACAATTCTTGACTTTTCCAGACGATCGACGGTGGCGATTCGAGCCGGCGCGGTGCTCGCCTCGGCTTTGGTCCTGACCGCCTGCGTGACGCCGCCGCCGCGAGTCGTCGCGGTAGCGCCGGCGCCGGTGCCCCCGCCGCAGAAGATTTTCGTCTATCCCAACAACGGGCAGTCTGCCGAGCAGACCGACCGCGACCGGTACGAATGCCACACGTGGGCGGTTCACGAGACCGGCGTCGACCCAAGCCGTCCGGACGCTCCGCCCGCGGAGCGGGTCGTCGTTCAGCCGGCGAATCCCCCGGGCAGCGGTGTGGCCGTCGGAGCGATCGGGGGAGCGATTCTGGGCTCGATTCTGGCCGGGCCGCGCAACGCAGGTGCCGGCCTCGTGCTGGGTGCGGCCACGGGCGCCGTCGTCGGCTCCGCGGCCGACGCGAATGCGCAGGCCCAGGCTCGGCAGGCTCAGAACCAAATCAACCAGCAGACCGCCGAACAGATCGCTGCCTCGCGGGCGCGGGCGGACTCCTACCGCCGCGCGTTGACCGCCTGTTTGCAGGGCCGCGGCTACACCGTCAATTGAACGCCGTCAATATGAACGCCATGAACACCCATCGAACGATGCGCGCGGCGTTAATGATAGCGGCCGCGGTTTGGTGCGCGCAGAGTGCCTCTGCGCAAGAGCCGAAAGCCCGACCCGAGGCGGCTCCCCGGGCCGGGGCGGCGCACCCGGCGCCGTCGCGGCCGTCCACTTTCCGGCCAAGCGCGCCGGCGCGCCCGATCGTGGACGGGCGCGGGCAGGTCATGGATGCGCGCTACAACCATGGCCGTTTCTACGCGCCGGTGGGCACCGTCGCGCGCAGCCTGCCTCCCGATTACCATCCGTACTACCACCGCGGGTCACCGTACTATTTCAGCGGCGGCGTATGGTACGCACCGCGCGCCGGGGGATTCGTCGTGGTGACCCCGCCGGTGGGCCTGGTCATCGCGGCGTTGCCGGGGTATTACTCGACCGTATGGGTAGCGGGAGTCCCCTACTACTACGCCGACAATGTCTATTACACCTGGCAACCGGAGCAAAACGGCTATGCCGTGGCACCGCCGCCCGACGGTGCGCCGCCCCCCGACGGCGGCGATCCCGGCCAGATGCAGGCGGACGCAGCTCCGCCACCTGCGGCGCCGAGCGATCTGATCGTGTACCCCGCGAACGGACAATCGAAAGACCAACAGGCTGCCGATCAATACGACTGCCACAACTGGGCGAAGGGTCAGACCGGCTTCGATCCGACCCAACCCGGCGGCGGCTTGTCGCCGGCCGACGCGGATCGTGCCCGTGACAACTACAATCGCGCCATGGCCGCGTGTCTCACCGGACGCGGCTACCAAGTCAATTGATCCACGCGCGTCGCCCGACCCTGTGCCCGTCGAACGCCGTGCTCGTCGCGCGAACCCCGCGCCCGTCGCGCGAACCCCGCGCCCGTCGCGCGAACCCCGTGGGTGAATTCCTACGCGAGTCCGCGTTCCCGGCCGCTGCGTATCCGACCTTCGTGCCGCGATAATCCCATCCAAGCGAGGTCTGAGTGATGGAGGATGTCATGTTGGCGAGTTTGAACAGTGCGGCCGCAAAGAAGGATTTGCACGTCGGAGGATTGGGAGCGGGCTCCTCCGCCACTTTCGCATCCGTGATCGATCCTCTGATGGATGCCTCCGAGAATTGGGTGCAAAAGGCGCGCGACTTCGTGAGCAGCGCCGATGACTATGTACGCGACAATCCCTGGCAGGCTCTCGGCGTGATGGCGATGCTCGGTGTGACGCTCGGCTATCTTCTGTCGCGCCGAGGCTCTCAGCGCCACCTGAGCGAGACCTGGACAGACGATTAGGAGCGAGCCATGCCGGTTGTCCTCGAGAGTACGAACAAGTTCCTGAACACCCGAGAATGGCGCACGTTTCTCGCCGCGGCGCAGTCCGCCGCCTCCTACCCCAGCGTCGTGAAGGCCGTCAGGGCCGGCCGGGCTTGGCTCAGCGACAGCGCGGCCAAGACCTCCTCCTGGCTGCTCGTCGACGGCAGTTTAGTGGCCGGTGCCCGTAAGACGCTGGGGATTTGAGTACACGTTGCACTTGGCATCGCGCAGGAACCCCACCAGCGTAAGTCCTGAGGCGACGGCGAGGTTTACCGCGAGGCTCGAGGGTGCGCCGATGGCCGCGAGCACGGCGACGCCGGCGCGCAGCGCCTTCTGCACGAGCTCGTAGCTCGCCCGTCCGCTCAACAGCGCGGCATGGCCCGAGAGAGGCAGGCGCCCGGCCATCAAGTTCTCGCCCACGAGCTTGTCGAAGGCGTTGTGCCGGCCCACGTCCTCGGCCACCGTCAGTAAATTTCCCTGCAGATCGAACAGGGCGGATGCATGGATGCCGCCGGTGTCGCCGAATCTTGCCTGCTCCCGGCGCATCCGCTGCGGCAATTCGAACAGCACCGACAGATCGATGCCTTCCTTCACCGTGATGCGCGTGGCGGCGGCTCTCGCGATGGCGGCATCGAGACCGGTGGTGCCGCAGACCCCGCAGCTCGAACCCGCCGAGTAGCGCCGCGATGCCGCCTGCATTTCGATCGGCACGCTCGGATGCAGCCTCACGTTCACGACGTTGGGCTTGCGGGTGCTCGATTCGACCGCCTCGATGTCCGAGGCCTGGTTGATCACCCCCTCGCCATAGAGCAGGCCGGCGGCGAGCGATTCGTCGTCGCCCGGCGTCCTCATGGTGGTGCCGAAGGAGACCGGCTCCATGCCCATCGCCGGATGGTGCAGCTGAAACTCCAGCGGCGCCTCGACGGCCACCCGGTCGTCCTCGTCCACGCGCTGGTGCAGCGTGGTGCGCGCCACCCGCACCTGCATGGTTCCGGAGGTAATGCCGGCCTGGGCGGAGAGGGCGCGATCCAGCGTGGACGGCACGGAGGGGTTCGCGGTGCTCATGGGGTCAAGTTTTGCTCAAAATGACGGCCAATGATACCGTTCCCGCGCTCAGCAGTGCATTTTTGGAGGGACGCAGATGTCGAAATCTTCAGAGCTCAAGGCCCGCAAGGCGGCGGCAGTGGCGAACGGCGTCTCGAGCAAGGGTATTTACGCGGTCAAGGCCGAGAACTCGGAAATCTGGGATGTCGATGGCCGGCGATTCATCGATTTTGCCGCCGGAATCGCGGTACTGAATACCGGGCATCGCCACCCCAAGATCATGGCCGCCGTTGCGCAGCAGGCGGAGGCCTTCGCGCATACCTGTTTCCACGTCGTGTCCTACGAGTCGTATGTGCGGCTGGCGGAGCGCCTGAATTCCCTCGCCCCGGGCGATTTCCCGAAGAAGTCCATTTTCCTGTCGTCGGGCGCAGAGGCGCTCGAGAATGCGGTGAAGATCGCCCGCTATCACACCAATCGCTCGGCGGTGATCGCCTTTTCCGGCGGCTTCCATGGCCGCACGCTCATGACCATGGCGCTCACGGGCAAGGTGATGCCCTACAAGAAGGGCTTCGGGCCTTTCCCCGCCGAGATCTATCACGCCGAGTTCCCTCTGCCGTACCGCGGCGTGACCACGGAACAGGCTCTCGCCGACCTGGATCGCCTGTTTCACGGCGACGTGGACCCGAAGTCGGTGGCGGCCATCGTGATCGAGCCCGTCCAGGGCGAGGGCGGCTTCAACGTGGCGCCCTACGATTTCCTGCGCTCGCTGCGCAAGATCTGCGACGAGCACGGGATCGTGCTGATCGCGGACGAAGTGCAAGGCGGCATCGCGCGCACCGGCAAGATGTTCTCGATCGAGCATTCGGGCGTGACGCCCGATCTCATCGCCGTCGCCAAGGGTCTCGGTGGAGGCCTTCCCTTGTCGGGCGTGACGGGACGGGCGTCCATCATGGATAGCGCTCACACGGGCGGCCTGGGTGGAACCTACGGCGGCAATCCCCTGAGCATCGCCGCCGCTCACGCCGTGCTCGATGTGATCGAGTCCGAAGGCCTGTGCGCGCGCGCGACGCGGGTCGGACAGAGGATGCGGTCTCATCTCGAATCGCTGGCGAAGGAAATTCCGGCCATCGGCGACGTGCGCGGCCTCGGCGCCATGGTCGCCTTCGAGATGGTCAAGGATCCGAAGAGCAAGGAGCCGGACGCCGAGCTGACCGCGGCGATCCTGGCCGCCGCGGAGAAGCGCGGATTGATCCTCCTATCCTGCGGTACGGAGGCGAACGTCGTGAGGCTGCTCGCGCCGCTGACCATCCCCGACGCGGTGCTGGATGAGGGTCTCGCTATCCTGGCCGCGTCTGTGCACGACGCGTACGGCGGCGAGGCGAAGCGCGCGGTGGCTTGAACGGCCGGGCGCAGCGCTCAGCCGTTGATGGGACAGGGCACTTAGTGTCGAAACACCACGGTGACGCCGATGGTTCGCGGCCGATAGGAGATATACCGGTACGCGGGGCTGGCGAGCAACACACCGGCGTCTGAGTACGAGTTGGTCTGGTGGTTGTAATTCAAGATCGTGTGGCTGTCGAACACATTGTCCATGAACAAGGATACCGCCCAATCGCCCAGCTTGGTGCCGGCCCGCAGCGAGGCGAAACTCTCCCGCTCGGTCGGCAAGCTCGTGGGGTCATAGGATGCCGTGTTCGGATCCTGGGTGGGATGCGCCCATTTGTCCCCGGCGATGTACTCCCAATCTCCGCGTACGAAGGACTCGTGTTCGAACGCGCGGAACTTGTACTCGAGTCCCAGGGCAATCGAATACGGCGGGATCGAGTAACCGGTCCCGATCCCATTCGCCCCCGCGACCGCATCCCCGGCGACCACCACCGGCGCGCCGGTTTTCACCGGCCCGAGATAGGTGGTGGTGGTGTAGCGCGCATCCGTATAGCCGAAGCTCGACTCCAGGGAGAGTGCGTCAGTCAACCGGAAATCAGCCTGCAGGTCGAAGCCCTTGGAGACGGCATTGCCGAGGTTGTCCGTGAATTGAATCTCGCAAATGGGCGGCACCACATTTTGCTGGATGTTGTTCCATTTGATGTAGTAGATGCTGGTGGCCAGACGGATGCGATTGTCGATGTTGTTCTTGGCGCCCACCTCGAAACTCTTCACCGAATCGGACTTGTAGGTGGCTGGCGCGCCGTGCGTCAAACCCTCTGTTTGAAAGTCCCCGGTGCAACCAAAGGTGAGATTCGTGAAGGTGGGATCGTAAGGGATCGAGGCATTGCCGCCGCCAGGGCGAAATCCCTTGGAGTAGGTGAAGTAGAACATGTTGTTCGGGTCTACCTGCCATTCGAGGCCCGCTTTGGGCGTCACCGGCCTCTCGCTGTTGGACTGCGTGCCGGCCAGCGTGGTGCCATTCTGCGGTCCGCCCGACAGACTTTCGATGGTGTAGGAATCCTTCGAGACGCGCACTCCGGCCGTCAGTTTCAGAGTGTCGGTCAGTTTGAAATTGACCTCACCGAAACCGGCGATCTGGCGGTCGTAGCTCACCAGGCGGTTGAAATAGGAATCGCCCATCGGCAGATAGGAACTGCCGTCAGGGTTGAATACCCCGTAACCGAAGAAGTCCGAGACCGTGTCTGCAAAAAGATAATTGAACAAGGCATCGGCCATCGGGTCATGGATTTCCTCCAGACTGAACTGGCGATCGAGCGAGTAGAACACGCCGGCGGTCCACCCTAGGCGGGCGGCGGGATCGCTCGACTGCAAACGGAACTCCTGGGTGATGTTGCGCTGCGTGTTGGTGACGGACGCGGGGCTGCGGTAATCGGTCAGCCCCGGGGGCAGGTGCACACCCGATCCGTCGAGCAGAGGGAAGGCCGCGAGGCCTGCGGGAGTGCCGTAGTCCGCAATGTTGCTTTGATAATAACCCAGGTTGTAAAGGGTGCCGTCATAGCCGCTGATCTCGTTGCGATAGAAGTATGAGGTCGTCGAAATCAGATTCACCGGGCCCATATCCGCCTGCACGTTGAGTGAGGGCAGGTAGAACTTGTCGGGCTCCGGACGCGCGGTGGGATCTGCGCTGACGAAGCTGTCGCTCTTTGGATCCGAATATTCCGGCCAGTAGATGGTCACGTCGTTGCGATGGCTGTTCTGATACAGAATACTCGGCGTGATGCGGATTCCCTCGGTGGGTTGCCAAAGCGCGGCGAAGCGCAGCGCCACGGTATTGTCGCTGTTCGCATTCGGGTCCACGACTTGGAGCGTGGTCGGGTCGATGCGATCGATCCATCCGCTGTCGCGGCGAAACCAAGCGCTGACTCGCACGCCGAGCACGCCGTCAATCACCGGGGTGCCGCCCGCCAAACCGGCTTCGTAGCTTGGGGCGCCGCCTTCCGTGTAGGAAGTTTCGGCCTTGCCGTAGATGCTCGATTGAGTGAGGCTGGGCTGTACCGTGATGTAGCGCACCGTGCCGCCCTCCGAGCCGGCGCCGAACAGCGTCCCCTGGGGACCGCGCAGAACTTCGACGCGGTCGAGGTCGAAGAGCTTCACCAGCGCGTCGTCGGAATTGAAGCCAAGACTGCGCACTTGAATCGGCACATCGTCGATGTAGATGCCGGTGGTGCCCGAGCCGCCGCTCGAGGAGATGCCGCGAATCGAAATCTGGTTGGTTTGGCTGGCGTCGAAGGCCACGCCGGGCGTGAATCGGACTACGTCCGAAAAGTCCTTGATGCCCTTGGTGTCGATCGCGTCCTGGCTGATGGCGGTGATGCTGATCGGCACTCGACCGATGCTTTCCTCGCGACGCGTTGCCGTCACCACGATTTCCTCGAGGGCCCCCGACGCCGCCGTGCCGCTCGCGTCGCCGGTGTCCGAGGCGGTGGCCCCGGCCGCCAGAGCGCCGGCGGCGGCGAGCAGACCGGCGCCGAGAGCGCTGCAAAAAAACAACAATCGGTGGCTGGAAGACCCTGCGAACGGCTGCGGGTGGGCTATTGGCATCATGTCCCCATTGAGTTAGTTATATGGTCAGATAATTCCGACCTGACCGACAGTAGCATCGGCATAAACAGGGCGCAACCCGGAAAGTCGCCCATTGTACATCCATATAATGCACGCCCTCGGCGGTGCGCTGCGGCGCAGTCCGGACCCGCGGCGCAGCGGGGCGGCCGTTGGCGTCGCCAGCTGTTGCGCGGCTCGGACGAGACTCGAGGCGTCCTTCTGCACGGTATCGATGGAACTCGGACCGCGCACATCCCTCGCATCCCGCCCGATCAACGCGTGAAGCTGCCGACGTCCCAGCATGGTGCATCCCCTTTCGCTGGATGGCGCGCTCGGACGAGCGCAATTTTCCCTGTGCGCTGGAAGATAGCGGCCCGATGTCGCCGCCGTCAACTCGCTCCCGCATCGCCTCGCCGCTCGAAGGGGCGCCTGCGCGGCGCCGATCGACTTATGGGATCATGCCGCGATGGTCAGCACGTCCGATCGCCCGCGCTCGAATTCCTTCGCACCGCTGCGAACCTTGCTGCCGTTCATGCGGCCGTACCGGGGTATCGCGGCTGCGGCGATCGGCGCGCTGCTGGTGGCGGCCGGCGCCATGCTGGCGCTTCCCTTCGCGTTGCGGCGAGTCATCGACGTGCTCGCCGCCAGGGACGCCGGCACGACGAATCGAATTTTCGCGGCCTTTCTCGCCGCGGGCGCGGTGTTCGCGGTGTTCGCGGCATTGCGGTTCTATCTCGTCACCTGGCTGGGGGAGCGCGTGGTCGCGGATCTTCGCGCCGCCGTTTATTCGCGGGTGGTGCGAATGGATCCCTTGTTTTTCGAAAGCACCCGGGTCGGCGAGGTGTTGTCGCGTCTGACCACCGATACCACGCTGGTACAGGCGATCTGCGGCGTCAATCTCTCCATCATCCTTCGATCCACCCTGAACCTCATCGGTGCACTGGTGCTGCTCACGTTGACCAGTGCCAAGCTTGCCGGACTCATCCTGATATTGATGCCCGTCGTGGTCGTGCCGCTGATCGTGATCGGGCGCCGCGTGCGAGGGCTGTCGCGCGCATCCCAGGACCGCATCGCGGACACGAGCGGCCTCGCCGGCGAAACCCTGAGCGCGATTCAGACGGTACAGGCATTCACTCTCGAGGAGCTGCAGAGCGGGCGCTATCGCAAGGCGGTGGAGGAGAGCTTCGCCGCGGCCGTCCGCCGCACGAGAGTGCGCGCGGCGCTGACCGCGGTCGGTATCTTGATGGTATTCACGGCTATCACCTGCGTACTCTGGCTCGGAGCGCATCAAGTGCTCGCGGGAACCCTGACCGGGGGGCAGCTCGCCCAGTTCATCCTGTACGCCGCCTTCGTCGGCAGCTCCGCTGCGGCGTTATCCGAGATGTGGGGCGAGTTGCAGCGTGCCGCGGGCGCCATGGAACGTCTCGCGGAGCTTCTCGAGGCCCGGCCCGCCATCACGGCGCCCGCGCTGCCGCTGGAGTTGCCGCCGCGGATTCGCGGCGCCATTCGCTTCGACAACGTGAGCTTCCACTATCCATCGCGGCCCGACACGGCGGCGCTCGCCCATTTCAGCCTGGACGTGTCTCCCGGGGAGACCGTCGCCTTCGTCGGACCGTCGGGCGCCGGGAAGAGCACGGCATTTCAGCTGCTGCTCCGCTTCTACGATCCGGACTCCGGCCGGATCCTCATCGACGATCGCGCGCTGACGGCTTTGCGGCCCGAGGACATCCGGGCGCAGATCGGCCTGGTACCTCAGGATACGGTGCTGTTCGGCGCGACTGCGCGCGAGAACATTCGTTACGGACGCCCGGACGCGGGCGACGCGGAGGTCGAGGCGGCCGCCGCGGCCGCTGCCGCCGACGGCTTCCTGCGCAAGCTCCCCGATGGGTACGACACCTTTCTCGGTGAGCGCGGGACCCGCCTCTCGGGAGGCCAGCGGCAGCGCATCGCGTTGGCGAGGGCCATTCTGAAGGATCCGCCCATTCTGCTGCTGGATGAGGCTACGAGCTCTCTCGACGCGGAGTCCGAGCGGCTCGTGCAGGAGGCGCTCGAGCGGCTGATGCAGGGACGAACCACCATCATCATCGCGCACCGGCTCGCGACGGTATTGAAAGCCGACCGGATCATCGTCATGGATCATGGCCGCAAGATCGCGGTGGGGTCCCATGCCGAGCTTCTCCAGGGAAGCCCGCTCTATGCGAGACTCGCTTCGCTCCAGTTCGCCACGACGGCTACAGGCGATGCCCTCACAGGCGATGCCCTCACAGGCGATGCCCTTCCGGGCGATGCTCTCCGGGGCGACGCCCGGCCGGGCGCCGCGCTTACTTGAGTCCCTCGGCGTGCAGCGCCTCCTTCACCCTCGGGCGTTCGCCGACGCGCGCGACGTAGGCGGCCGGCACGGGCCACCGCGCCAGATCGACGTGCACCAGCCCCGACCACCGCAAGACCGTGAAGAGATAGGCATCCGCCACGGTGAAAGTGTCGCCCATCAGGAATTTCTTGCCCGCGAGATGCGTCGACAGCCAATCCAATTTCTTCCCGAGGTTGTCGACGGCGATTTTGCGGGCATCCGCCGGCGTCTCGGCCTTGAACAGCGGCGAGAAGGCCTTGTGCACCTCGGAAGTGATGTAGTTCAAGATCTCCATCAGCCGGTAGCGCTCGAAACTCCCGGCGCGTGGCGCCAACCCCGAGTCGGGTTCGAGGTCCGCCAGGTACTGAACGATGGCGGGCCCCTCGGTCAGCACCCGGCCGTCGTCCAATTCGAGCGCCGGTACCGCTCCCTTGGAGTTGATGCCGAAGAAGTCGGCGCCGCTCGCGGTCTTCTTGGATTTGAGATCGACCTTCTCGTCGGTGAACGGTATTCCGGCCTCCATGAGGACGATGCGCGGGGAGAGGGAGCAAGCGCCGGTACTGAAATAAAGCTTCATTCGGATTCCTTCGGAGATCGGCGGCGGCAGTATAACCAAATTGCGTCAGAGACCGGAGGCGCGGCCGCCGGCGCCGATCACGCGCCGGGCGGCGATGAAGCCGGCGGAGTAGGGGGCTCGGGCGAGCGAATCGATGCGCACGTGTCCACCGCTGGCGGGCGCATGAATGAAGCGCTCGCCGCCGATTGCGATGCCCACGTGGAGCTCCTTGTGGGCGAGGCGCATGAACACCAGATCTCCCGGCTCGATCTCGCGGCGGCCGACGTGCACGCCGCTCCCCAGCTGCTCCTTTGCCGTTCGAGGCAGATCGAGACCTGCACTTCGCGCCGCAAAGATGACCAGCCCGCTGCAGTCGAAGCCGCCGGGCGCGGCGCCGCCGAATCGATACGGTTGACCCAGCATGGCGGTCGCACTCCCGACCATCGCGGCCGCCGCGTCCGTCGGCGCCGCTCGAGCGCCGTCCGGCGATTCGGCGGGTCCGGTGTGCGTCTCTCGAGACGGAGCCGGCGCAATTGCGGGACGCGCCGCGCAACCCGCAAGCGCGAGGCTTGCGATCCCGATCCAGATCGCGGTCGAGAGCTCGGCCCACGTCCCGGCAAGTGAAGCCGACTTAACGCGCACGGGGTTCCCTGCCGAACTCACGACTCTATAATACATCATGGATGTCTATGATCCTCCGTCGGCGGCCCGCGGTGTCGCGCTGCAGCCCGGGCGTCTGTACGACGCGCTTCTCGATCGGCTCACGCGCACGCTGGGCAAGACGCCGGCGCAGGCCGCTCCCCGCGACATTTACGACGCGCTTTCCCTGGCGGTACGCGAGGAGTTGACGCTGCGTTGGCTCTCGACGCAGCGGCGCGTCGCGGACGCTCATGTCAAGCGCGTGTGCTATCTCTCGGTCGAATTCCTGCCCGGCCGCTCGCTGCTGAACGCGCTCCAGAGCCTCGACGGCGAGCTGGTTCACGAGGCGCGCGCAACGCTGAAGGAGATGGGCCACGACTTCGAGGATATCGAGGCGCAGGAACCGGATCCGGGCTTGGGCAACGGCGGATTGGGCCGGCTCGCCGCCTGTTTCCTCGATTCGATGGCGACGCTTCGCTACCCGGCGGTCGGGTATGGGATTCGCTACGACTACGGGATCTTCACCCAGGTGATCGGGGCGGACGGCGGCCAGCGCGAGATCGCGAGCAGCTGGCTCAAGCTCCGGAACGTGTGGGAGACGCCGCGCGGCAACGTGCGCTACATCGTGCGATTCGGAGGGCGGAGCGAAGCCGAACCTTCCGCGAAGGTCACCGACGCGCATCGATGGGTGGGGACGGAGGACATGTACGCCATCGGCTTCGACCAGTTGATCCCCGGCAATCGCAGTCCGACCGTCAATCACCTGCGTCTCTGGTCGGGCCGCGCCATCACGCCGTTTCACATCGAAGCGTTCAATGCGGGCGACTACAACGCCGCCGTTCGCGAACAAATCGACGCCAAGAACCTGTCGCGGGTTCTCTACCCCGACGATTCCACGCCGCAGGGCCGGGAGCTGCGCCTGAAGCAGCAGTATTTCTTCGTGAGCGCGAGTTTGCAGGACATTCTCTCGAGCCATCTCGGCGAGGGCCGAACGCTCGAGTCGCTGCCCGAGGCGGTCGCCGTACAGCTGAACGACACGCATCCCGCGCTGGCGATTCCCGAACTGCTGCGTCTGCTCGTCGACGAGCACGGCCGCGACTGGGCAGAGAGCTGGTCGATCACGACGCGCGTGTTCGCCTATACCAATCATACGTTGCTTCCCGAAGCGCTGGAGACCTGGCCGGTCGCCATGATCGAGCGTTTGCTGCCCCGGCACCTGGAAATCATCTACGCGATCAACCGCGATTTCCTGCTGGCCGCGCGCCGGGAGGACGATGCGGATCTCGAGCGGCGCCTGTCGATCATCACCGAGGAGGGCGAGCGGCGGGTGCGGATGGCGCATCTCGCCGTGATCGGCAGCCATCACGTCAACGGCGTCGCGCAGCTGCACACCGAGCTCATGCGCCGAAGCGTGTTTTCGGGGTTCGCGGAGATCTGCCCCGATCGATTCGTCAACGTGACCAACGGCATCGCGGTGCGCCGCTGGCTGAAGCAATCGAACCCCGGGCTGTCGGCGCTGCTCACGCAGCATCTGGGCTTCGCCTGGGAGAACGATCTGGAAGAGATCGGACGGCTGGCGGGGGCGGCGGACGATCCCGAGTTCCGCCGCCGCTTCCGGAGCATCAAGCGCTCGAACAAGCAGAGATTGGCCGAGGAGGTGCGGCGGCGGACCGGGATCCAGATCGGAATCGATTCGCTGTTCGACGTGCAGGTCAAGCGCATTCACGAGTACAAGCGGCAGCTCTTGAATCTGCTGCACGTGGTGACGCGCTACCGGAGGATCCTCGAGGACCCGGGCGCGGAGGTGGTGCCCCGGACCGTCATATTCGCGGGCAAGGCGGCGCCCGGATACGCGATGGCAAAGTCCGTGGTGAGGCTGATCAACAACGTCGCGCGCACGATCAACGGGGACCCGGCCGCGCGCGGCAAGCTCGCGCTGGTGTTCCTGCCGGATTATGACGTGTCGCTCGCTCAGAAGATCATGCCGGCCGCGGATCTTTCGCAGCAGATCTCCACGGCCGGCATGGAGGCCTCGGGAACGGGCAACATGAAGCTCGCACTCTCCGGTGCCCTCACCATCGGCACGCTGGACGGAGCCAACATCGAGATTCGCGATCACGTCGGCGCGGAGAACATCTTCATCTTCGGGCTGACCGCGGACGAGGCGGCGGCGAGACGCGCCGCCGGATATCAGCCCTGGCACGAGCTGGACGCCAACCCCGAGCTTCGTGTGGCGCTGGAGTTGATCGACTCCGGACATTTTTCGGTCGACGGGGGGGATGACGCCAGGACGGTGGTGACACGGCTCAAGAGCGAGGGGGAACCGTTCCTCGTGCTCGCCGATTTCGCCGCCTATGCAGCCGCCCAGGCCGGCGCGGACCGCCTGTACGGCAAAGAGGACGAATGGAGCCGCAAGGCGGTGCTCAACTGCTTGAATATGGGCTATTTCTCGAGCGATCGGAGCGTGCGCGAGTATGCGGACCGGATTTGGAACGTGAGGCCCGTGATTTGACCCTGGAACCTCGCGCCGGCCGTCCCGCGACGCAGATCACGGATTCCGCCGGCCGAATTCACATAATGCGCCGGTGAAGTCCATTCAGCCCGGATCCGCGCGGCCGCTGGGCGCGACCTGGAGCCGGCGCGGCGTCAATTTTGCGGTGTACTCGAGCCACGCGACGCGCGTCGAGCTCATCATCTTCGACGCCGTGAACGGCGGCGAGATGGCGCGCTACGATCTGCCGGCGCGCACCGGCGATGTCTGGCACGGCCTTCTGTCCGCGCGGTGCGCGGGGCCGGGCACCCACTACGCCTTCTGCGCCCACGGTCCGAGCGAGCCGGAGAACGGACTTCGTTTCGATCCGGCGGCGATGCTGCTGGACCCCCATACGCGCGAGCTCTCGACGGCGGAACCCTTCCGCTCACGTGTCGTCGACGGCGCGTTCGACTGGAACGGCGATCGGCCGCCCGCGACGCCCTGGCGCGACACTGTGATCTATGAATTGCAGGTGAAAGGCTACACCCGGTTGCATCCGGATGTGCCCGAAGGCTGGCGCGGCAAATACCTCGGGTTGACCGCGCCCGCGGTGATCGAGCACCTGAGACACATCGGCGTGACGGCGGTGGAGCTTCTGCCCTGCCAGGCGTTCGTGAGCGAGGCGTTCCTGCGCGAGCGCGGACTCACGAACTACTGGGGCTACAATCCGGTCGCGTGGTTCGCCCCGTCCAACGAATTCGCGGTCCACGACGCCGTCGCGGAATTCAAGACCATGATCAAGGCGTTTCACGCGGCCGGCATCGAAGTCATCCTGGACGTGGTGTTCAATCACACCGCCGAAGGCGGCGAATCGGGACCCGTGCTCTGCTTCAAGGGCCTCGACAACCCGGTGTACTACCGCCTTCAGCCGGAGGACAAGCGCCGCTACGAGAACGTCACCGGCTGCGGCAATACCGTCAACTGCGAGCATCCCGAGGTCCGCGCCTCGATCGTCGAGTGCCTCAAGTATTGGGTCGAGGAGATGCACGTCGACGGCTTTCGCTTCGATCTCGCCACCGTGCTCGGGCGCGACGGCAAGGGATTCAACGAACGTTCGGAATTCTTCCAGGCCGTCCGCGCAGAGCCGGCCCTCGCGTACGCCAAGCTGATCGCGGAGCCCTGGGACGTGGGGTACGGCGGCTATCAATTGGGGAGGTTTCCCTCGGGCTGGGCCGAGTGGAACGACCGCTTCCGCGACACCGCACGGGCGTTTTGGCGCAGGGACGGCGGCCGGGTGGGCGAACTGGCCGAACGATTCGCGGGCTCGAGCGATCTGTTCCGCCACGACGGCCGAAAACCCAGCGCCGGCGTCAATTTCATCACCGCGCACGACGGCTTCACGCTCAATGATCTCGTGTCCTACGAAGAGCGGCACAATCTCGCGAACGGCGAGAACAACGCGGACGGCCATCAGGACAACCTCAGCTGGAATTGCGGCGCGGAGGGCCCGACCGCGGATCCGGGCATCAACGAGCTGCGCCGGCGCCAGATGATGAATCTCCTCTGCACGCTGTTTCTGTCGCAGGGGGTCCCGATGCTGCAGGCCGGCGACGAATTCGCGCGCACGCAGCGGGGCAACAACAACGCCTACTGCCAGGACAACGAGATCTCGTGGATCGACTGGAGGCTTCGCGAAATCAATCGAGATTTGACGGAATTCGTCCGGTTGCTGGCCGGGCTGCGGCGCGCGCACGAGGAATTTCGCCGCGAAACCTTTCTCAAAGGAACCGCCGCGCACGGCGGAGTCAAAGACGTAACGTGGCTGAGTGCGCGCGGCTCCGAGATGAGGCAGGAGGATTGGAACAACCCGGCGCTGCGGACGCTGGGCATCTGGTTCGGCCGGCGCAGCCGCTCGGCGGGACGTTTTCTGCTGTTGCTGAACGCGGACGATGGGGCACAGGCGTTCGCGTTGCCGGCAACCCCGGGGAGCTGGGCGTGCCGCTTCGACACGGCGCTGGCGTCGGCGCGGCCCGCGCTCCCGGCGGCGCAGGCACCCCCGGCGGAGCGGGAAAGCTACCGTCTCGCCCCGCACAGCGCCGCACTTCTGGAGAGTTGACCGTGAATGCGACCTTGATCGAGCGTTTGGCGAGGCTCTCCGGGGTGGGTGATGCGTATCACGACTACCGGGGCGAGCTGCAGCATTTCACGCTCGAGACCAAGGCGGCGATCCTGCGCGCCATGGGCTCGCCGGTGGACGATGCGGCCGCGCTGGCGGCGGAGCTCGGGCGCCTGGAGGACAAGCGGGGGCGTGCGCTCCTACCCCCGGTCGCCGCCTCCAACAGCGGGCGCATCGGCGTCGACCTCAATATCAGCGCCCGGGAATTCGGCTCGAGCCTGATCTGGAGCGTGGACGTCGAGCACGGAGGGCGGCGCAGCGGCACCCATTCGACGGCCGATTGTCCCGAGCTGTGGCGCGGCGAAGTCGGCGGCTCGTGGATCACCCGCCGCCGTTTCGAGCTGCCGATCGAGCTCCCTCCGGGACGGCACGAATTGGAATTGCGCATCGGCGCCGGCACGGCGAGCCGCTGCGCGCTGGTGATTTCCCCGCCCAAGTGCTACGAGCCTCCTGCGATACGCGAGGGAGGCAGGCTCTGGGGTGTCGCCGTACAGCTGTACACCCTGCGGTCGCTCGAGAACTGGGGCATCGGCGACTTCGGCGACTTGAAGGGTTTGGTCCGATGGCTGGCGCCGCACGGGGCGGGGTTC
Organism: Steroidobacteraceae bacterium; assembly: GCA_036501585.1. Lineage (GTDB taxonomy): Bacteria > Pseudomonadota > Gammaproteobacteria > Steroidobacterales > Steroidobacteraceae > Bog-1198. The sequence continues at coordinate 3,944 of DASYAC010000232.1, read as the reverse complement.
ATCGGGTTGAATCCGCTGCACGCGCTGGCGCCCGCCGAGCCCGAGAGGGCGAGTCCCTACAGCGCCTCCAACCGGCACTTCCTCAACGTGCTGTACATCTCCGTGCCGGCGGTGCCGGAGTATCGGGAAAGCGCGGAAGCGATCGCGCGAGTTTGCGACGCCGCGTTTGCGGCCCGGTTACAGGCGCTTCGGGACGCGCCGCTGGTCGACTACCGGGGCGTCGCCGAGGTGAAACTGGAGATCCTGGAGCTCTCGTTTCGAGAATTTCGCAGCCGGCACCTGGCGCTCGGCACCGAGCGCGCGGAGGCGTTTGCGAGCTTCGTGGCGGCGGGCGGCACGCCCCTCGAGCTGCATGCCCGCTTCGATGCTCTCGACGAGCACCTGTGCGCGGCGCACGGCTCTGCCTCGGGCTGGCTCAGCTGGCCTCAAGAATTCAAGGATCCGCAGGGCCCGGCGGCGGCGCAGTTCGCCGCGCAGAACGCCTCGCGCATCGACTTCCATCTGTATCTTCAATGGCTCGCCCACGAGCAGCTCGCCGAGGCGCAGGCGCTTGCGCGCGAGCTCGGCATGGCCATCGGCCTGTACGGCGATTATGCGGTCGGCACTCACCCGTCGGGCTCGGAGACGTGGGTCGATCAGACGGGCTTCCGTCTGGGCGCCGAGGTCGGCGCGCCCCCCGATCCACTGGCCCTCAAAGGTCAGGGCTGGGGTTTGCCGGCGCCCGATCCTTCGGTGATGGAGTCCGATCGCCTGGAAGGGTTCTCGCGCCTGCTCCGCGACAACATGCGCTACTACGGTGCTTTGCGGCTGGATCACGTGATGTCGCTGTTCCGGCTGTGGTGGGTGCCCGCGGGCCGGTCGCCTGTGGAAGGCGCTTACGTGCATTACCCGCTGCACCAGCTCCTCACCGTGCTCTCGCTGGAAAGCGCGCGCCGCGCCTGCGTCGTGGTGGGCGAGGATCTCGGCGTGGTTCCCGACGAAATGCGCCGGGCCATGCCCCAATTCGGCCTCTACCATTACAAGGTGCTGCTGTTCGAAAAGGACAACGGCAGATTCCGGGGCCCCGGGGAATTCGTTCGAGAGGCGCTCGCGACGGTCACCACCCACGATATGCCGACCTTGCGCAGCTTCTGGGAGGGACGAGACATCGACCTCCGACGAAGTCTCGACCTGTACCCGTCCGTGGAGATCGAGGCAATCATCCGCGAGGCTCGCGCCCGGGATCGCGAGGCCTTGCTCGCGGCGCTCGGCGAGCAAGGGCTCGCACCGGAATCTCCGGCATCATCTACCGACCCGTTCACCCCGGAGCTTGCGCATGCCTTGCACACTTACCTCGCACGCTCGAGCGCCGCACTGGCCGCGATACAAATCGAGGACCTGCTCGGCATGACCGAGCCCGTGAACGTGCCGGGCACCCACCATGAATACCCGAACTGGCAACGGAAGCTTTCCTCGAATCTCGAGGACATGTCGGTCCGCAGGGATTTCGATGCGTGGTTCGAGGATCTGTGCCGCGCCCGCGGCGGTTAGACTCCGAGAAACAGCATATCGAGCGCCGCGACGATATCGTTCCGGTACGAGGCCAGCTGATCCTTCACATCGCGCAGTTCGGCGGCGAAAACCGCCGTCATGCGCGGTACGAGTAGAACGTGGTCGACACCCGATACTTTGACGACCGGCATCAGCCGGCCCGCCGTGCCGGGGATGCGTGTGCGCGGCACCAGTGGTGCGATGATCCGATCGGAACCGGTGTCGGCGAGATCGGATTGCAGAATCGCGACGAAGGGGAAGGCCCGACGCGCCCGGGGAATCGGATTGTCGAACACATCGTACTGGCTCACGATGCCGATCGATCCTCGGCTGCTTGATAGTGCTCGCGGACCATCTCGGCGAACGAACCATGTTTCGCCTCGTAGGCGTCAAGCGCCTCGAGGTCCCGGCGGATCTCCGCCTTCAACTGCTCCCCTCTGCGTCTGGCGACCTCTTGTGCGAGCGCTTCTTCGGCGACCTGGGAGGCATTGATGCCGAAGCGCTTCGCCTGAGCGTACAGGTCAGAATTGACCGTCAGGCTCACGGTCTGTTTGGCTGCCTTGAGGTCATAGAAATCAGCTCTCATGACGAATTCCACGTGTGAATTACATATATATTTTGCAGGTGTCTCCTATCCCTGTCAAGGTCCGCGCTCGGGCATTCGGCTGACACCCGATCAAACGGCGCCGCGAGCCGCGAGCGGCTTTTCCATGAACAAGCTCAAGGGATCCGGCCGGTAGCCGCCGAACGGCCCGATCTCGACGAAGCCGGCCGAGCGGTAGAGAGCCAGTGCCTCGGGCTGCTTCGCACCGGCCTCCAGACGCAACAGCCGCTCGCCGCTCGAGGCCGCGATCGCCTCGATCTCATCGAGCAATCGCCTGCCGAGCTTCAGGCCGCGCGCCGCCGGCGAGACGAACATGCGCTTGATTTCCGCCCAACCCTGCCCGGAGCTCACCACCGCTCCGCATCCGAGTGCGCGGCCGTCGACCCGCGCGACCAGGAAAGTGACCTCCGGCCGCTGGAGCGAGGCGAGATCCAGCATGTGGTTGCTTTCGGCAGGGTAGAGCGAGGCCATGTAGGCATCGCTCGCCTCGAGCAATGCGGCAATTTCCGTCTGAGCGGGATTCTCGATCGCGATCCGGATCATGCCGGCTTCGGCCCTTTGGGCTGCGCCAGTGCACCGACCGACCAGATGGCGGCGGCGATCAGAATGGCCACCGGGACGATCTTCACCGCTTGGGAAAGCGACGAGGCATCCGACAGCATTCCTATGATGATCGGCGAGGGCACGTCCCCCAGCAAGTGGATGGTGAAGACGCCGAGGGCGTTGGCGGACGCGCGCTGCGTCGGCAGCACCAGATTCATGATCGCGGCGTTGATGGGACCCGTGGAGAGGAACATCATCAGCTGTGCGACGACCATGCACACCACGTAGACCGTCTGCGAGGGCGCCGTCAGTGCAAGCCACGCGAACGGCGCCGCGATCAACGTTGCGATCGCCGATATCCAAAGATAGGCGCGCTGCGAATACCGGGTGCAGTAATCCCCGAGCCAGCCGCCCGCAAAGGTTCCGATGAATCCGGTGATCACGACGATGGTGCCGAAGCTCACCGTCGCCTGCTCCCGCGGGATTCCCCTCATCCGCTCGAGGAACGCCGGCATCCAGAATGCGAGACCGCCCAGCGCGAACGTGTAGGCGACGTAGCCGAGAATCGTCAGCACGTAGGGCTTGTTGCGCAGCAATTGCAGATAGGACGAGAAAAGCCGCCGCTCGCCGGACTTGGGCGAAGCCGCCGCGCGCTCGGCCGATTCGCTCGATGCATCGTCATCCTGGCTGCCGCGCGGCGGATCGTGGAGGCCGAGACAGAGGAGCGCCAGCACGATGCCGGGGATGCCGGCGACGAAAAACGCCATGCGCCAGCCGAAGTGGACGTCCATCAGACCGCCGACGACGTATCCGAGCGCGGAACCCACCGGGATGGCGCAGAAGAAAATCGCCATGACCCGGCCCCGCCGATTGCGCGGAAAGTAATCCGACAACAGGCTCGGGCCGATGGTGACGTAGGCGGCTTCGCCCACGCCGACCGATGCACGGGCCACGAACAGCGAGGTGAAATTCCACGCGACGCCGGACAGCGCCGTCGCGATGCTCCAGCAGCCCACACCGAAGGCGATGAGGCGCGGTCGGGACATCCGATCGCCGAGTGCGCCGAACATCGGCGCGACCAGCGCGAACACGATCAGAAAACCCGACATCAGCGATCCCGCCTGAGTGTCGGTCAGGGCGAGCTCGGAATGCTTCAGGCTCTCGACCAGCGCCGAGACCAGGTAGCGGTCGAGGTAATTGAACAGATTGATGAAGGCGAGAACGCCGAGGGCGACGCCCGCGGAACTTATCCATGCCTTGGGGGTAC